>NZ_CP009283.1:2987500-3297500 GCF_000758625.1 Paenibacillus sp. FSL R7-0273 | reverse complement strand
GAAATTAAACGATACCAGCGCAGCGGCGATGAATTTGAGTTTTGGCCAGTGCCGTCTCGGGATTCTGGTCTGCCGGTCAATTCCTATAGGTGCAAGCAGCAGGACAAGCAGCAGGCTCAGCACGTTCATGAACTGGACGCAGAGCTGCCCGGATTGCACATAGGATAAACCAGTAAATAATGCTGATGTAAAGGCCACACAGGCCATACCTGACTTCAAATGCACACCGCCGGAAACCTGCCGCAGCAGCGCAAAGCTGATCAGGATCAGTACGGCTTCTCCCGTACGTCCGGTAGCCAGTGAAAGCAGCAGCGTAAAGCTGATTACACCTGCAATATTCAAGAGTACTGCCAGAGCAAACTTAAGAACAGCATACGATGCCGGATGATCAGGGACAATATGTTTGATTCGGGCCGCAAGCCATCCTGCCGTTCGTTCAAGCATCCTCTTGCTCCTTTTTGGTGGAGTAGTACAGCAGGAAGGCTGACATCAAGATGAAGAACACAATATTAAACAGAAGATTATTATAGAAAAGAACAACCGAGATCGCCAGCAAAAAAGCAATGATTAATGCAGTAAGAACAACATCCTCCAGCTTAAGCCTGAGCTTATCCAGATCAAACGTGAAGCCTTTGCCTTTGCGGTACAGCAGCCAGAAGCCTGCCACAACCACAATGGCGGTCGCTGTCTGCAGCAGATACCCATTGGACAGGCTTTCATTAACGGCAGTAAGAGATCCAAACAGAAGAAAGACCAGTGCCGTCTGAACCGCCGCAAAAATAACATACCCGGAAACCGTCGCTATAACGGACAGAATAACCGGCATCCGTACAACAGCAGCAAAAAATAAAATAAACACAATAATGGTAATCAGCGGTGAAATATTATCCATGTTCAGCTCATTGCGCACCAGATAGCTTTGAAGATTATTGAGCAGGATGACAAACATCGCCGGCCAGATATGCCCTTTCCATTTAAACCGGAATAAACACATGATTAAGTAATACAAAGCTAACCCTTCAACCGCTGAAAAAAACATGAAGCCTGCAACTTCCCACAACAACACATACACCGCCCGGCCTGAAAATCAATTAGTAAGAATTTTAACTCTATAATATAACTTTAGTCCTATATCCGTATAGATGAATTTGTAATTTTTTTTCTAAAAGCTGTAACTATTTCTGCTTATTGATCCACCCGCCAATATCCGAAATGACCTGCTCATCCACAACCCCCGGCACCTTATATTCATCCGTTGTTCCGGCACCTGCCCCGTCATAATTCACAAAGAAATGATTCAGACCCGGATACAGCTTGAACTCAGCCGACGGATTATTACCGAGCACCTCTTTCCACAGCTGATAGTCCTTATCCGCATATACCTGAAAATCATCTGCCCCCTGGAGCACGAGCACCGGCTTGGTCAGCTTGCTGGCAAGCCCGGCTGTATCCTGCTGCTGCATTTCCAGCAGATAACCGGCCGGCATTCCAAACACCGGAGGTGCCTGCTTGGCCTGCGCTGCGGTCATGGATGCCAGCGCCTTGGCCTTTTGAGCCTCAGCATCAATAAGTGCAGCAGACTGGGCTTTAAGCGGATCACTTTCACTCATTGAATGGATCAACGCCATGTTCTGGTCATAGACGATCTCCCAAAGCTTGCGCGGCGAGCCTGCCAGCAGAATCAGTCCGGCAAAATCGCCGCCCTCAGCATCGATCCGCGGGGCCAGCATCCCGCCCAGGCTATGTCCGGCAATGTATACCTGATCCGGATTCAAGCGTCCGTCCAATCTGAGCAGATCGGCCGCCAGTACAGCATCTTCTACGGTTTCTTCTTTCACGGTCAGGCTGGCCGCCTTGTCACCGGCATACTGTTGTCCATAGGTAAATGTCCGTTTGTCATAACGGAGTACCGCTATCCCCTGGCGGGCAAGTCCCCAGGCAAGATCACGGAAGGCCTTGTAGCCAAGGGCTGTTTCATCCCGGTCAGTAGAGCCGGAGCCGTGCACCAGCACCACTGAAGGCAGCGGCCCTGATGAATGCTCCGGTAAAGTCAATACACCTTCCAGCGGATAAGCTGTTCCGGCGCCAACTATAGTCTCCTCCTCAATGAGTCCGGCAGGAAGCTCAAGCTCAACCGCTGTTGATGCAGGTCCGAACAGGATACCGGCGAGACGTCCGGAGCTGTCCACCTTCAGGCTCATGGTCAGCCGAGCTTCTGCAAACACAAGCGGTGCCTGAATTACGGTAAATTCGCCTTCCTGTGCTGCTTTAACAGAATCCAGCCTGACAAAAGAGCCGTAACTCCCTGTGAGCATCTCCCAAACTGACTGCAGCTTGAATACCGGAAGCGCCAGCTGGACTTCCTTGCTGAAGGTCTGCTGCCACAGCTCCATATATTTGCCTCCGCCAAGCATTCCTGCAACCTGCTCAGCATACTTGTCCGGAGTAGCAACAGCAGCCTGAGCGGAACCCACATTATAGGACGTAACCAGCCCTAACACTCTGAAAAAGGATACCGGAACATAGATACGGTTGTTTTTCAGTTCCGGCTGAACGGAAATATCCTGTGCAGCCTCACCATCCACATATACTGTTGTCTCAGCAAGCTTTATCAGATAAGTATGATTATTGCCTTTCAGCTCCAGACTGTTTTGCGCCTTTATGTACTTGACTGCATAGCCGAAAGCTTCACCCAGGGGACGAACCGGAACCATGATCTCTGAACCCCGCATGAAGGTGTCCATACCCTCCGAAAGACTGAACGGCTCATTATTAAGTGCAATGCCTGCCGGATTAATAGCTCCATATGCTGGCGGCGCTACTCCTCCTGCCCCAAGCAACAGCAGACCGCAGACTGAAATCAGCACAGCTTTTTTTCTCATAAATAACCTCTCCCTGCTTTGGATTTATTCTTGTAATACGTTTAACTGCCAATTATCGTTCGCTTGATTTAAAAAATTGTTTATAAGTTAAAGCTCCTTGGTCAGACGCAGCACATCCTCCAGCCATTTTCCTCCAGTATACCCTAACTTCACCTGCCCGCCGCAACAAAAAAAAGCATGCTCCCGCTTTAGCGGGAACATGCCTCAGGGACCCCCATTAGATGAAGCAGGCACTCAAGATAATAACAAGCAGGATATAAAGAACCAGAATCGCACCAGTAGATGTCCAGGGACCTACAGGACCTACATTAGCGCCGCCAACATTACCGCCGTATCCGCAATCTGCACCCATTGAGATAACCTCCTTCAAAATGATGACTACAGGATAGAGTATGTAACGAGGCTCATGACAGATTGGGCAGAACGGACTTTTTTTGGGAACCAGCCTGTATACATCCCGCCATACCGGATAAGCATGGCAGGATGCGCAGCCAGCAGTTAGTCAGAAACCAGTATTCCGTCAAAGCTCTCCGGCCCTACGCGTACTGTACCAAGCAGGTTGGAAGAAACGAATGCGGTATAAGTCAGCTGCGGTGTCACCGGAGGATTAAAGTCAGCAGCTGAAAAAGTGATAACCTGCGGAGCCAGCAGACTCAGACTGAAGGTAGAAGTGGCAGAGTAAACAACCGGATCGGTGGACAGAGTCCCTCTGACGATTCTGATAGTTATTCCAACAAGAGCCAGCGGAAGCTGAACGGAGATCGTTCCTTTCAGCAGTACACGGGGATTCGTCGTAACCCCCTCAGACAGCAGGCCGATCTGACCGAACAGCTGCGGTGTATTGATGAGCAGGATCGGAATGGCGATAGAGTTCGCTGTACTGGCGTTCTGGGATGTTCTGGCATCAAGATATGTTCCCATATTGAGCACCTCCTTTAACTCGGGTATATTCCATCATATTAGCGTCAGGCTGCAATGGTATGGTCATATTTCCGGCAGGCAAATGCATAAACTTACTTCCCGGTGCCGCCCGCAGTACCGTTCCTTTATTTGTCCTTTGTCATCCCGTCCCGCCTGTTAAATGCCAGCTCAAACAGCCCGGTAGCCGACAATCCGGCCAGCCCCCCGGCCCATAGCCGGAGAACAAGCGTCATGTCCGTGAACGGGTAGGAGACTGCGCCTACAAGAAGACCAATTACCAGGCCGACTGCCGGGATAGCCTGCTTAGGAAGATTGATGCTGTTCTTTACCAGCTGAACAAGCGCCATAACAAACACAGCGAGCACAGAGGCGAAAGCGAGTACATTGCTAAGTGCCTCGTTTACCATCATATTCACCTCCCGGTCACCAGCAGCCCGGCCCTGTTAAGCACGGTCAGCAGACGGTAGAAGTCATAGCTTCCGCCTGTCGGTGTATCAAGCAGACCTGCAGCAACAGCCGCATTGACCGCCGGCTCTGCCCAGGCCGGGACATTCATCACTGCCCGTCCTTCAATAGCGGTTAGCCGGTCAGCGGCATTTTTGATGGCCTGGCCCTGCTCCTGCACACCGGTCTTGAGTGTATCCCGGCTTACTGTAAGTGCGGCAAGTAATACACGCAGATCCTTAAGTTCTGCCTCCAGGCTGGCAAGCTTCTGTCTGTCTTCAGCCGACATCTCATCATCCTCCTTGATTTCATCATATTGGTACAGATTGTAGGTATCCATTATGTGAATCAGCTTAGCTGAATAGTTCGGGTCAGTGGCATAACCCGCAGCAGCTATTTCCCGGGCAGCTGCCCGCCCGTCCACGCCGATCACCCTGCTGTATAGATTGCGGTTCCAGGAGACGCCGCCGGCGATTAGCGCAGAATGGTCTGCTACCGACTCCCCCCAGTTGTTATAAGCGCGGAAAGCTGCGGTAACCTGCACCGGCTTACCGTTCAGGTATTCCGTCGTCCGGACAGCAACGCTTCCGGCCGGCCCGCTGCCTTTAATCCCGAACAGGTTATTGGCCTTTTCTGTTAACCCGCTGTTGCCCCAGCCGGATTCCAGAGCTGCCTGGGCTATGGTCAGCGAAGCGGCAATATGGCTGCGCTGCATATCTGCTACCGCATAAGGAACAATTCTTGCGATAAACTCGGCACTCGTCATGCTCTCACATCCTTTCCTTATATTAAATGCGCACGCTGCAAAAAAAGCTTGTGCTTATCCCTAACGCTCAGCAAGCGTAATATATTGAAATTAATGTTTATTTCTTAAGGTTTAGTATTATATTCTAAATTTTTTTGACAAGTCTTGTTAAAAAGTGATTTCCGGCGTAGTATGTAGTTTATAGTAAAATTTAACTACTAAAGGGGGTCTAACAGACTATGCCTTCCTATTATTTTAAAGAGGTATGGACACCTCTGAAATGGATTGGAATCAAATTCTTCCATGACGATGAGGAGAATCTATGGATTAAATGGTGGTCCAACCCGCGTAAAAGGCTGCGCTAAATGCCATACATACCTTTTGCACATATAAAAAAGCTCTTTTGAGCCGCAGCGCAATTAGAACGCTGCAGGCCAAAAGAGCTATTTTTACTGGAGACGCAGCAGGTTAGCTCGCTGCCTCAAAGGTAATCCGGTTTTTCCCGCTGCGCTTGGAGATATAGAGCGCTTCATCGGCCAGACGCATCGTATCGTCAGGCTCACCGGCATCCGGCGACCACACGGCTGCCCCCACGCTGCAGCCGACATGAAGGCTTTCGCCTCCAATCAGAAACGGCTGATTAAGCTTCTTGATGATGCGTGTAGCCACGACCTCAGCCTCCTGCATCGGCTTGCCTGCCGAAGTGTGCAGAACGACAACGAATTCATCCCCGCCGAGCCGGGCTACAATCTCATGGTCACGGGTAGATTCCAGCAGCCTCCCCGCAACCTGCTGGAGAAGAACATCGCCTGTGGCATGCCCGAAGGTATCATTCACCTTCTTAAAGCCGTCCAGATCAAGATAGAGGATGCTGAGCGTAGTCTGGTTCTGCTTAGCCTTGCTGACCGCATGGGCCATGAATTCATTGAGGGCTGTGCGGTTAGGCAGCCCGGTCAGGGAATCATGCATGGCCTTATCAGACATATAGCTGAGCTTACTCTCCGTTTTGGTCAGGTTATCAACCAGATTTTGCAGGGATGCGGCGAGCACCGCCACATCCTTAATTCTGGCCGAGGTTGGAATCTCCACGCTGGCGCCGGAGCTGAGCAAATCCGCTGTACGGGAGATGTCATTCAGCGGCCGGGAGATCCAGCCGGCCAGGAGCCAGCCGATAATTCCGAAGACCACTGCTGCCGCCAGACCGCATAGAATAATGAACCGTTCAAATTGATGAACCGAAGCGAAGGCAATTTCCGCCGGCTGCCGGATAATGACCGTCCAGCCAAGACCGGGATAATTAAGGTATCCGTCACCATAGGCATATCCTGTAAGGTAATCCTCACTGTCCCCGGTCCGTTCTACTATCCAGGAGCTTTCGCCCTCCCGTGCTTTTTGCAGCGCCGGATCAGACAGCCTTGTCCCGATCAGACTGTCCGGGCCCAGAAGCACGGTGTCATCCTTGCGGCTGACTACCAGCACCTCGACCTCCTCCAGCCGCTCCTTAAGCGGAGCAACGATTGACTCCTCGACTTCACGGGACCATTCCCAGCTGAGATGCGCAGCCAGTACACCCGTCGTTTGATTCTGCTTGTTATAGACAGGAACACTGATATCAACAAACTGCAGCTCCTCACCGCCGGGATTAGGCAGCAGCTTGGACAGCAGTACAGCATCGTGGACATCCCCCAGGAACAGGCCCTTGATTCCTTCCTGAAAGACAGGTCTCTGGCTGATATTCTGGCCGGCCAGAATATTGTCTGTCGATGACAGTACATTGCCCTCAGTATCCAGGAAGCCCACCCATGTGAATACGGGCAGGCTGCTCTTCAGCTGATTCAGCAGGCCGCTGATTTCTGTCTTGTCATACGGCTCCTGAAAAGCATTAAGCTTGCTTAGCACCTGTACCTCACCGGAGCGCGACCACATGAAATGATCCAGCTTCTCAGCCATCTGATAGGCTTCCACGGCCAGCGAGCCGCCAATACTGCGCTCTACAGACCTGGTAGCTTGACTGCCGGCGATCCAGATAAGCAGGGCGGTAAGGAGAATAATAATGACGGCGAAGGCGCCTGAAAAAAAAGTCCGCAGGTTAAATGACATAGACATGTCCCCTTGTCGAAATGAGTCGTTAATTATATATCGGATAGAACCGGTGTGACAGTAAGTGTGCTATTATGTATTTTCCTGATTAAAATGCATCACAAAAAAAGCAGCCGTTCTCTCCTTCAAGAGCGGGGCTGCTGACCTATTCCGCTTGGCCTTCTCAATCCACCTTAGCCCCCAAGGATCGGGCCAGCAGCACCGCCTGCTCAACATCGATCCGCACGCCCTTGAGATCCAGGCTCTTAAGATCAATGCCCTCCAGCTTGGCATCCCGCAGATCCGCTCCCGCAAGCTTGCACTGGCTCAGCCGCACCCGGCTCAGGTCAGCGCCGCGCAAATCGCTTTTCTGCAGATTACAGCCCAGCATATCCGCCTCCGTGAACCGGATGCCCCTCAGGTCCTGGCGTGTCAGATTGACGTGCCGCAGGTTCGTATAGGACCAGTCCCCGCCGTCCAGCGTTATCCCGTCCATGGAAGCATTGGCGAAATCGGAGCCTGTCATTTTGCAGTCCACAAACCGGGCAACAAACAGATTGGCTCCCGTAAATTTGCAGTTTGTAAAAGCTGCTCCCTTATGCAGCGAGGCATTCAGCTGTGCCCCCGAAAAATCACAATCAATGAATCTGCAGCCGCTAGAGGTCATTTCCTCCATCGATGCCCCCCTGAACGTGCAGCGTTCAAAGGTACAGCCGTTCAGCTCCCCGTCCCGCAAAGTAGCATAATCAAATTTATGCTCCAGGAAGCTTTCATTGTCATACTGATACATGATCCGTACGCCCCTTTTGATTCTGTTAAGAAAACTTTAGAAAGAATCTTTTAAAAATAGCACTATAGTAGATTGTTCTCATTCTGCCATTCCGCTATAATAGCAAAAAAACAGGCGGAGGTAAATGATGGACGACTCCAGCAGAAAAGAACCATTCCGATATGTGATGAACCAGCCGATTCAGTGCTGGCTTGAGGTTCCGGCAGGAAATACCGGTCCGGGCGCCGGCAAATTAACCGAAGGTGTGCTGCTGGATCTCAGCCGCTCCGGCTGTAAGGTACGCACTTCGCTGAACCTCCGCTTCACTTCCGGCGATACCAAGCTGATCATTCATTTCCGGCTGGCTGACGAGAATCTGCAGTTTGAAGGCAGTGTGCGCTGGGGCTGGATGTTCGGCATCGGGCAGTTTCAATATGGCGTCCGGCTTGAGCTAAGCGAGGCTGAGGATGAGCAGCTGGCACGTGAGCTGGAGCTGTGGACGAACAGGCTTAAGGCTCTGTAAGGTTAGTATGCAGATAAGAGAGCAGAGCTGTTATCAGCCCTGCTCTCTTTTCCGTTCCTGTTATCATTAAATCTCTGTTTTTTTCTGAATAAGCTTGGTCATCACATAGATTAGCAGCACTGCAATACCGGCTTCAAAGACAAGGGGCCACAGGCTGGAACCTGCATAAAGCATTTCAAGCCCGCCCGGAATATCCGAAGCTTTTACAATTTCAAAACGGAAAGCATTATCTATGCCAATAAAATAATTGCTGAACAGCCGCTCCTCGAGATAACCTACCGCACTTTGCAGACCAAACAAGATGACAAGGGTAACCCATATCTTTTTTCTAAACGGAATACTTCTGGCCACTGTACTGGCAAACATGATCATAAGCAGAACGAATCCGGCTGACCAGGTGCATTGCAGTGCACTGCGCGCCGATACAGACCAGAAATTCGCCGGCAGTAAATCAGCTGAATAAAACAGGATATACAGGCCGAGATGCATCAGCCCGATGATCAGCAGGCAGACAAGCAGCAGCCAATACAGCAATAGCGGAGAAAGCACCGTGTACAGGGCTTTTACCGGTAGCAGCTGCCGCTGATAGGATTTGAGATTACGGTTATAGCTGAACGCTGTGAAGAACAGAAAGACTACACCGATGGAGAAATAGGCAACCAGGTGTGCGGATACAGTGTCATTAACCGAAGAATCCGAAGATAACCAGACCCCGATATGAAACAGCACCATAATTACGAGTGCCGCCAAGATCCGGTCACGGCTGCGCCGGAAATCATAACGAATCAGCTTCAGCATTCCGCATACACCTCTTTAAACAGCTCATCTATGCTTTTGCCGCGCTGCATACGCAGCTCCTCAACCTCACTGTGCAAGACCATTTCTCCCTTTTTTATAAAAATCACCTCATCAAAAATCCGCTCAATATCTGACACCAGGTGGGTCGAAATCAGAATCGTGCTGTCTTCCTCATAAAACTCCATCAGAGCATTAAGGATTCGGGTCCTGGCTACCGGGTCAACGCCGCCGATCGGTTCATCCAGCATATACAGTCTGGCTTTGCGGGAAAGGGCAAGGGTCAGCTGCAGGCGCTCATTCATGCCTTTGGACAGGGAGGTTACCCGATCCTTTTCATTGAGCTTCATGAAGTCCAGCATCCGGCGTGCTTTAGCCTGGTCAAAGTCCGGGTAGAAATCCGCCATGAACCTCAGTGCATCGCCTACCTTCATCCATTTCTCTGTCAGCGGCCGGTCCGGCATGAAGGAGACTAAACCTTTGGTTTCTTCGCCAACCGGAAGCCCGAGCACGGAAATGCTGCCTGCGCCCGGCCGGGCAAGTCCGGCAATCAGCTTCATCAGTGTGCTTTTTCCGCTGCCGTTGCTGCCGAGCAGTCCGACGATTTTACCTGCACCGAGCTCAAAGGATACCTGATTCAGCGCCTGCTTAGAGCCGTAATTTTTGGATACCTGTTGTATCTGCAGTATGCTGTCCACCTTACATCCCCCTGCTTTCTTTTGCAGCAATATTGTCAGCCACGGCCTTTACAATCTCTTCACTCTGGAAGCCTAGCTCCTGCATGCCGCGGACGAACCGGTCAAGAATGTCCTGGGCCATCTCCCGTTTAATCTTCATAATCGTCTCTTCCCTCCCGGTTACATATCTGCCCATGCCCCGCCGTGTCTCCACAATCTCTTCACGCTCCAGTTCCTGAAAGGTTCTTTGCACCGTGTTCGGATTAATCTGCAGTTCAGCGGCAAGCTCACGCACAGAGGGGATTTTGTCGCCGGGCTTCAGCTTGCCTGTGATGATCTCGCCTTTGAGGTAGTTCATGATCTGCAGATATATCGGCTGGTTATTGTCAAATTCAATCGTCATCAAGCAACGTCCCTTCGTCTGAACACCATAAAGCCTGCCAGCAGAAAGACTGCCATGTAGACCGCCAGCATGAGAACAGAGAAGCCAAGCGTCATGCCGGGCAGCGGCGGCTGCTGTCCGCTTCCATAGACAGACAAATCAAGATTCGGGAACAGAAAATATTTATAGAAATCGCGGTAAATCACAACTTTGTCCATCATGACCGCGAACATCGAGAGGCCGATGGTAACACCTGTGGAATTGGTCAGTACTCCAACCATAAAGACAAAGGTTACATACACCATTGTATATACGTAGCCGTACAGCAATGACTGCAGAATTCCAGCTATACCCGTATCCCCGCCGCCTGCTTGAAACCACAGCATACCTGAGATGACAATTGCAGCCGCAGTGACAGCTGTCAGACTGAGGGCGTACAGCAGAACCGTTACATATTTGGAGGCCAAAATGGCTGTGCGGCTGCGGGCGCGGATCAGCAGAAACTTCACTGTACCCTGGCTATGCTCCTTGCTGACGATCCCCGCTGTTCCAATGATTGCGAGTATGGCAATGACCTGGCCCATTCCGGTTGGCAGCAGCATCTCTTTGATGAACGCTGCAGCAGAGGGGAACGCGTCTGCCGAAAAAGAATGGCTAATATATGCGATTACCGCCGGGAACAGCGCAATGATCAGATAGGGGATGAAAAAGGAACGCTTTTTGAACATTTTCAGCCATTCGTTGAGTACCAGCAGATTAAATTTACGCAATGCGGTTTCCTCCCGTCCAGTTCAGGAAATCTTCCTCGAGACTTTGCTTATGCTCTGTTATGCGGTATATGCCGACCTTGGCTGCACCAAGCGCAGCAACCAGCTCCGGCACCTTATGGTCATACAGCCTGACATTCAGCTCGGAGTGTAGTTCATCCGTACCTGTAAGCTGCACTCCAGCTTCTGCCTGTATTACGGCCTGTGCGGCCGCAATGTTATCGACCCGCATAGTAAGCGCCACTTCACCTTCAGTATGTGCCTCTGCTCCCAGCCGGGTAGCTCTTACAAGCGTGCCGTTCTGAATCACAACCGCACGGTGGCAAATCTGCTCAATTTCGCCCAGCATATGGCTAGAGATCAGAATCGAAATCCCCTCTACTTCAGCAATCTTCCGCATATAATCGCGCATCTCACGGATGCCTGCCGGATCGAGGCCGTTGGTCGGCTCATCCAGAATAAGCAGCTTCGGTGAATGCAGCAGTGCCTGGGCAATGCCCAGCCGCTGACGCATGCCCAGTGAATAAGCCTTTACCTTCTTGTTCATCGCTTCCTGGAGCCCCACCAGCTCCACCACCTCATTAATCCGCGATTCAGAGATACCGTCACTCATCCGCACATATTGCAGCAGATTATCTAGCCCGGTCATATGGGCATAAAATTCCGGGTTCTCGATAATGGCTCCAATATGGGCAATGGCCTGTTTAAAATCATTACGGATGCTGTGTCCGTGGACCAGCACATCTCCTTCCGTCATTTTGATTAATCCGGTCATCATGCGGATCGTTGTTGTTTTGCCGGCACCGTTGGGTCCGAGCAGCCCGACAATCTCCCCCCGTCCGATCTCAAAAGACAGCTGATTCACAATCGCCTTCCCTTTGATCATCTTTGTAACCTTGTTCATCAGCAGAACCGGTACGCCGCATGTTGCCGCTGCCTGCTCCTGATTAGCATCTATCCGCTCCATAATATCCTCCCTCTATCGCTTAAAGATCCCTTTTGCTGATTAATGTGTCGGTGTGTTAGTTACATAGTACACTAGATCATCAGCGAAGTAAAGCCTGCAAATGAAGTCTGAGCAGACTTGGCTTCTGCTCCTCTCCGCCATTTCACCTAATTGGCCGCCCTGTAGTCTATCAACCACACCAATAAGCCGGCGGTACATAGAATAGAATTGCATCAACAGACGATAACCTTAGGAGGAATGACAATGAAGCCAAACGTTCATATTTCCCAAACCTATCCCCGGCTGAGAGTCTATGAGGAAGAGAACTATCTGGGCCGCAGAAGAACTTACACAGGCAATCTTGGCATCCGCAATACGGACAATATTCTTGACGGTATCGAGAGCCTGCGTTTCTTCTCCACCAGCAGCAACGCCACACTAGTTCTGTTCAGCAGAACAAGATTCAGAGGCAGCTTCCTTGTCATCCGCGGCAACCGCAACATCCGTGACCTGGATGATTACATCCGCGGCAATGACGTGGAATCGCTCATCTCGACCAATCAGCGGCTGACTCTGCAGCAGATCCGTGATATCCGCAGAACTGGTGACCTGCCCTCCGGCTACCGGTTAATTTAAACAGATCCACAAGCTGGGGCAGATCGCGCAGAAGTTGCGCTGATCTGCCTCTTGTTCATTCTTGAGATCGTGGTTTAATAGATAATAAACCTTGTTCATATAATAATGTTCATCTCCTTAGTATTGGAAAGGAAGCTGCCTCTATGATTCTATTCATTCACCGCAAGGATCTGCGTACCTGTGATCTCCCGGCCTTTGATCTTATTCAGGCTGCCGGGGACCGTTCGCTGCACGTGCTGATCCTTGAGCCTTTTTTACTGCGCAACGGACGGCATCTTGAACACAGCGGAATCAACTTCCTTACCCATGTAGCCAGATTAAAGGAAGAATATGCGCGGGAAGGCAAGCTGCTACATATTCTGTATGGCCAGCCTGATGCTATCGTTACCAGGCTGGCGCAGGTCCATCCGGTAGAGCTCGTGCTGACACATACCGACTACACCCCCTATGCGCTAAAAAGAGACACTCTGCTCAGTGAGACTGCAGAGCGTCTTGGTATCCGGCTGCTCTCCTGTCAGGACAGCATGCTATGTGACCTGAATGATTTCATGGAGTGGAGCGGCCGGAATGAGCCGTTTAAGGTGTTTACTCCCTTTTACAGACGCTGGCGAAGCTTTCTCGCCGAACGTTTCCGCCCTCCTTACACAGCTTCCCTGCAGCAGCTGGATACAGCCGCAATAGACGAGGAGACTGCCCGGGAATTCAGTTTACCCGTAGAGATTGTCCGGCAGCTTGATTTGCTGACCCTCTCAGCCCGCAGCATAAGCCCTGACCTTATACTGGATGATTTTTTTGAGGACGGGCTGCAGCAGTATACACAGACACGTGACAAATACGCCCTCCAGGGGACAAGCATGGTAAGCAGGCATCTGAATACCGGAGCTGTTTCGGTGCGGACCGTCTATAGCCGGCTGACTGAGGACGGCAGGAGCGGTGAGGACTGGCTCAGGCAGCTGGCCTGGAGGGATTTCTATCTGTATCAGGCCCGGCTGGACCCAGATTTTTTCAGCTATGAAAAGGTATATGACCTGTCGCTGCTCAGCACAGACCACTTTGCAGCCTGGTCAAGCGGCACTACCGGCATACCCATCATCGACGCGGCTATGCGCCAGCTGAATGAGACCGGCTGGATGCCGAACCGCCTGCGGATGATTACCGCCATGTTCCTGACCAAAAACCTGGGCTGCCCGTTCATCTACGGGGAACGCTATTTCCGGCTGAAGCTGAAGGATTATGATAATGTGCTGAACCGCGGCGGCTGGCTGTGGAGCTCCTCGCTGGGATATGATGCCTCCCCTTATTTCAGGGTAATGAACCCGGTCACGCAGTCGCAGACTCATGATCCGGACGGCACCTACATCCGCACCTGGATACCGGAGCTGTCCAAGCTGTCTGACAAAGAGATTCACCTGCCCCGCCCGGAGGCAATTGTCGATCTAAAGCGCTCACGGGCGCTTGCGATTGAAATCTATAAGGAGATATTAAGAAGCAAGCAGGCTGTAAACAGCGGCTGAGATGATTGTGAGGGTTAGTTAGTGAGCATGCGGAGGCATAGACGGTGAGCGTGCCGGGGCTTAAACTAGCATAAATATAGACAGCTGCAGCATTAATGCGCCTGAAGAAGCTTTTTTCAGGGATTAATGCTGCAGCTGTTTTGATGAGAACGGTGCTTGTTGGATATAAGTGTACTCCGTACAATTAAAACCACGGATTTCCGGTGGATTACGCCTTTAGCTGCACTCTGTACACTTAAAAGTCTGCTAAAAGCCGGATTTAGCGATTTGGGGCAGTTTTAGCTGTACCAAGTGCAGCTATTTGCAGCCGGGGTTGATTTCGCCTGCTTTTAGTTGCACAAAATACAGCTATCCCGTCTAATTTACTCCGTGCTTCCAGCCCGTTCCTGCTCCTCCCGCAAAATATCCAGGATACCCGCCGTGCCCGCAGACAGCTGAATCAGATCAGCAGCCAGCATTCTCGTCTGCTCCTGCAATACCTCCGCCCCATCCGTTCCTTCCAGATAACGGGAAGCAAAATGCAGAAATACATCCACCTTGCGCAGCAGCATCAGGACTGGAATGGCTGTCAGCTCTTCATCAGTTAGCGTCACGCTGCGGCTGAAGCCCAGGCAGAATTCACGGACAATCCGCTGCTCTTCCGGAAGTCCCAGCAGACCCGACAGGATTACCGCAGCGTCCATCGCGCGCAGATCATATGTACAGAATTCAAAATCCAGCAGCGCCGCTACCCGACTGTGATCCTCCGTATCTACCAGCAGATTAGAGGCGTTGAGATCACCGTGGACCAGCTGATGCGGCAGCGTTTCCAGTTCTTTTAGCGAGTCTGCAATATTGACATAGGCCTGATACAGACGGTTTAGCTCCGCCTTCAGTTCTCCCAGCGCCTCTGGAGGGTTGTAGCATAACTCCCGTACCGTCTCCTCTGTACAAAGCGGATAGGCCTGACGCAGCTCATAATATGGACGGTAAACCGGCTGCAGAACCGGATCAATTCCGGCTAATACAGTTGACAGCTGACCAGCTGCCGCGCCAAAAGATTCATAGTA
The DNA here is from genome assembly GCF_000758625.1 of Paenibacillus sp. FSL R7-0273. NCBI lineage: Bacteria > Bacillati > Bacillota > Bacilli > Caryophanales > Paenibacillaceae > Paenibacillus > Paenibacillus sp. FSL R7-0273. The sequence continues at coordinate 3,282,371 of NZ_CP009283.1, read as the reverse complement.
ACCGCTATCCTGCTCAGCCGGCGAATCCCCCTCCATATAACGGAACAGGCAGGCGTATTTACCGCCCCGCTCCTCAAGCTGCACCAGTGTGGCTCCATCCACCGTCCGGACCGGCAGCGGTGTGCCAAACGGTAATGACAGCTTACTCAGCTCCAGCAGCACAGCATGCTCGAATTCGATTTTCCCCCTGTCACGGTGTGTATCATATATGCGCAGAACGCCCTTCCGGCCGCTTCCGTTCACAATATAGGTTGTATTATTCCAGCCACCGCTGCGCTTCTCCAGGGCTCCGCGCCACTCCGGCCAGACCTTGCTTACTATAGTTTCCACAGGACAAAAGCCTCTCTCTCATAAATTTCGATAATCTATTTCAAAAGTAATACTAAAGTTGTCACCCGTATGTGTCAAACCGCTTCGCCAAATAGGGCTGACATCCATACTTTTTAAGGTAAGAGCTTTATTTTGCTTATTTCACCTGTTTCTCCACATGATATTATTATCTAACCTCTAAAATTGGAGAGTTGCTTTTTTTGAAATACTACATTGCGATGAGATTGGACTGATAGCAATGACATACAGAAAATGGTCATTCCTTCTCGGCCTTGTGCTGATAACGATGATGGGATACAGCATTAAAAGCAATAACATGGAACACAAGACTGACGAACAAACTGCCGCCGCTTATATTCAAGCTCTCGGTTATACGATTGTAACCCATGAAGGTGAGGCCGCCAAATATACACTGAAGCAGGAAATGCTTGAGAATCTGGATTATATGCAGCTCTGGGGGGTTCAGAAGCAGGAACCTGACGCCTATTTTGGAAAAGAGATTATCACCTATCAATTTCTTGTAAAGGATCACCCCTTGGAACAGCAGTACAGTCCGGACAATTACAGAATTTCTGCGGCCGTCATGCTTGTTAACAGCAAGGTCATAGGCGGAACTTCGGGTCCGTTAAGCAAAATAAAGAATTTCGTCATGGTGGGTGGAGCGTATTCAATAGAAGGAAAAACCCTGACAGAAATAAAAGAAATGAGTTATCCGGAGTGGCTGGAGCACTGGAAGAAAAAGTATGGCAAGCTAACGGAGTAAACAATGTATTCTAATACGAAGGGACACCTTAATAATCGTTTAAGGACAGGTATGCGTCTCTGTATTTTATCCGCTATAATAATGCCATACATATCACAGTGCAAAGGATGGGATTTATAATGGACGCAACTATATCCAAACGCTGGCTGCTGGCCAGATTGTATGACCCGGAGCAGACGATCGTGGATTGCCGGTTCACACTGGGCAAGCCGCAGGCCGGGCGGGAAAGCTATGAGCAGGAGCATATCCCGGGAGCGGTCTATCTAGACCTTGAGCTGGACTTGTCCAGCCCGGTCACAGAGCACGGCGGACGCCATCCGCTGCCCGACCCGCAAGTGTTAGCAGCACGCCTCTCAAAGCTGGGAATCAGCAATGATACACGCATTGTTGCCTATGATGATGAAAGCGGCATGAACGCGGCCCGTCTCTGGTGGCTGCTGCGCTACCTTGGACATGAGCAGGCCTTTATTCTGGAGGACAGCTTCAGTACCTGGAAAGCGGAGAAATATCCGGTGACGGATCACCAGCCTGTACGGGTACCGAGTACCTTCACTGCAAATGTGCAGCCGCAGATGCTGGCTGATGTTAACGTGGTCCGGAAGGTGTTAGAAAAGACAGTTACGGCTAAGGCTGACACGGTGGACGGTGACTCCCCGGCTCCCCACTCCGCCCTGCCTGTCCTGATCGACTCGCGCGCCAATGACCGCTACCACGGACAAAATGAGACCTTGGACAAAATAGCAGGCCATATCCCCGGCGCACTTAATTACTTCTGGAAAAACACCCAGAACGCTGACGGCAGCTACAAGAGCGCCGAAGAACTGCAGGAGCATTTTGCCGGATTGGACAAGGACCGTGAGATCATCGTCTATTGCGGCTCCGGTGTAACCGCCTGTCCGAATGTGCTGGCGCTGGAAAAGGCCGGATTCAAGAAGGTGCGGCTGTATGCGGGAAGCTGGAGTGACTGGATTAGCTATACGGAGAATGCGGTTGTCACTGTTGACGAAGAAAAGGCTTAAGAGGAACAACAGTATAAGCCTTGGAGTACATCGCTCATGCAGCGGTGTACATACATCACTTATAACATGTGCGAGCAGCTTTCCATAGAACTCATTTCTGCCAGACTCTCCTTTTCACCGTATCACTTCCATAGAGTTTTCCACTATCTTACTGGTATTGCCATCATGGAGTATGATTTTGAGATATGTCATAATTGGAAGTAGGACGGGAGCTTGAATTATCTATAATCAAATAAACATCTATATATCTGTAAAAAGGAAGGCGGGATGCAGTGATCAATAACAAGGATGAGCATGCTCTGAACGCTTACGATGAAGTTTGCAAGTGGGAAAGGACAGAAGCCGTTAAGCTCTTAAGTCAATGTGGGCTTGAGCCAGGAATGACCGTTATGGATATTGGATGCGGGTATGGGCACTATACGATACCGGCAGCGATTGCCGCGGGAACAAATGGAAGCGTAATCGCTATAGAAAAATTGAAGAAGATCATTAAGCATGCCGAGAAACGTTTAGACGAAGCGGGTATAGAGAATGTTGAACTGATGAATACAAATCATCAAGGCTTACCAGATACCGTACAAAACCAGATTGACTTCCTGCTGATGTACGACGTCATTCACCATTCGCCAAGGAGTGAAATGCTCGAAACTGCAGCTCAATGCTTGAAGCAGGGGGGTATTCTTTCATTCCTCGCGTTTAAAGATCTCAGTGGATATAAGCCGTCCTTATTTGAGGAAATGTTAAAGGAAGTTATCCACGATATAGAAGCTGCCGGGTTTACGCTGAAGAGTGAAATACCCTTTGGTGGCGTGCACTTTGATCATTTTCACAGCAGCTATCATTGGAAAAGATACGGTGAGGTCCGTCTGGCATCCCTTGAGCGAGGCACTGTGTATAATTTCATGAAGACTAAGCAGCCTTAATTGCATGAAGAAGCCCGCGTCCGACGCGGGCTCTCTGGCTTGACAAGTTCAATCTATCTAGCGTTCATTATCTATCTCATACAACTGGGTGATACCTAGATATGTCACTTCCACACGCAAGTTTTCCTCCTTCAAGAAGGTCACTTTCCCTGATGGCTCCACCTGTCCTGCCCCGGTATTCAGCACCTTATATGAAGCTTCGGAGGATACAGAATACTCCATCCCATTATCCATAGTGACTACCGGATTGAGGCGGAGATATGATTCTCCCATCCATGAGATTGACAAATAGTCGCTAACTTCCAGCTTGACCGCTTGACCGGGTGCCTTCCCTGCGAACATGATAAGTGGACTATGTACCCGTCTGGACCAGGAAATCTCGTCATGTGTACCAATAGGATCCATCAGAAAAAATAAATCCTGTCCATAGCTAAATCCCTTCGATAAAAGTAACTCTACCAGTGGATCAATTAACATCTCTTCCTCAGCGCCCATGTCCAGCCAAATCTTCACATCCGGCTTTCCGGTTTCTTGTGTCCACTCTTCATACGCTTGTCCGTTAGCTACCCATGTGGAGACGGACAACGCACCGATCATCGAGAAAGTCTCGGGATGGTGATAACCCATCCAGAACGCCTGCACTCCGCCAAATGACGATCCCATAATCATACGATGGTCTCTGTCCGGGATCGTTCTGTATGTTGAATCCGCAAAGGGGATAACGGTGTCAAGAAAAAAGCGGGTAAATTCCTCCGCCCCCGCTCCATCCGAAGGAACAGTATCATTAGGGAAAGGGATATACTCATTCCCACGGTCTGAGTCTTCTCCTGCATCGACTGCAATTACAATAACCTTCTCCATCTTGCCGTCGTTAACAAGCTGGTCTACTTTCTTGTCAACCAGCCACTCTTTATTAAAAGAACTGGTGCCGGTATTGAACACATTCCGCCCGTCGTTCATATACACTACAGGATAACGCTCTTCACTGGTTTCATAACCAGGCGGCAGGTAAACGAAGATTCTCCGTTCCCCGAGCTTCTCAATGCTGACTGTACCTTGGTTCTCAACAGGAGCAGCATTTTCGTTCACGGTTGACGAAGGCTGAACAGAGGTCGGCTCCTGTTTGTCAGCACAACCTGTAAGCGTTAACATTAATAATATGGCAAATCCCAAGCCACTAAACTTATAAATCCTGTTTTGGAGCATCTGATTTCCTCCGCTTAATAGTTTAAACGCTTTTATTAATTACAGAGTGAATCTTTAATACATAGTCTCCACATTTATATTCCTGCTTCTCGCCCTGTAACTGATAACACTATTATAGCAGGAGTATATATAGTGGAAAACTATTCCATAGAATTTCATTTTTTTGGTAAGCGATCTCGTTTTTTCTGACATTCCTTTCCTTGTCCATTCCGGTTCTGAACGATTACAATGAGAGGACACTACATAGAAAAAGAGGTATAGGAGCATGAGTACAAAACGATTCAAATGTTTTACAGCAGTGCTGGCAATTCTGCTTACAGCGCAGCTGCTGGCGCCGGGCAGAGCCTCCGCAGCTTACAAAACCCAGCAGCTACCGGAGCCGGAATGGAGCTACAAGCTGCCAGAGGGCTACACCACCTTTAACACCTACGACAGTTTACAGAGCAAGAACCGTGTGTTTTTCCAGCTGCGCAAGAAAGTGGCTGTTTCAGCATCCAAAACCAAGTCCACCCTCTTAACCTACGCAGCCGCAGACCGCAAAACGGGCACTGCCAACTGGGTCTATGACTACTATGATATTGCCAATGACCAAATTTTCAGCGGATCGAACCCTTACTACAGCAAGGATGGCAACAGCTATTTCTATAAAAGGAACGACAACGGAACAAAAGTCCTCCTCTCCGCAGTCAATGAGAACGGCAAGCTGAAATGGACCAAAACGTTCAATACTACGTTCGAACTGGTTGTGCTGGATACCGGAAATCTTCTGCTGTATTACACCACCTATAACTATTCAAGCAAGACCTCTACCCGCCATTTCGAGGAGTTCAGCAGTGACGGGAAGCAGGTCCGGAAGCTGGCGGTAACCAAGGGAGCATTAATTACGGGGACACTGGAGATTCTCCCCAACGGCTATATTGTGCACAGTCCCGACCAGTCCATCGTGAATGTCTACCGGAGTCTGGATTCTCTCAAAACGCCTTTCATCAAATACACAGCCCCTAAAGAAATGGTTGACGTCAATATGGGGGTACAGCCCTTCAGCGGCGGGTCCGTATTAGTCTCCTTATACAGCAAGACTGACTACAAACTAATCGGATTCGGTGCGGACGGCAAAAGGAATTGGGTACACACACTTAACCCTAAAGACCGTGTCCTCGGCATTACCGGCAATAACTATCTGGTCCAGAGCAACAATGCCGTGTACCGGCTGTACAGCAAAGATAACCAGCTGCTCGGCAAGCAGCAAATCGGCGAGCTTGGTGATACCGGCTGGAATTCCCGCATAACGCCTTCGGGCGAAATTACTGTAGAGAAGCAGTACCAGTGGCAGGAGCGTCCGGCAGTAATTGACCCGGAGACTTTTGAAGGGGATGTAGCCAGAGAAGATTTCTACGTGCTTGATCCGGGGAATTTGCAGATTAAATACCATCTCTCCACACTGTGGACCGACTATAACGCCGGACATCAATACATCTACGCCGGAAAAGGCGAGCTTTATCTGTCAGACTCTTGGTTCAAGAATACTTTGACCAAATACATTTTGAAATAGTGCCTGGTGCCTATACTCTTATGCAAAACCGGTTTGGAGCGCTGCTCCAAACCGGTTTTTTCATAAACCTAAAAGATTATCGCCCAAATTCCGACATATTATTCAAGAGCTTATGCTCAAATAACCATTCGGGGGATGACTTATGTCACAGCTAATCAAAAAACGGCCATTCCGATCTTCGAGTATTGCAAACACCTTGGCCCTCGTCCTGCTAGTCATTATCGTTGTCGTCTTCTCGATTCTGGGTACCTTCTTCTATTCGAATACCAAAAGCATTCTGGTAGACCAGCAGGAGTCTATCCTTATGACCAAAACTCAGGGCATTGTCAGCCAGTTTGACGCCTTGTTTAAGGAAAAAGGCTCACTCGTCAAACAAATGTCCACGAATGATCTTTTTAGGCAATATATTGAAAGCACAACACCAGACCAGGTGACCACCTCACCTCTTGCTGCTGACACCATTGCGACCTTGGCGGAAATTGTAAAGGCTGAGCCTTCCTTTGCTGATGCCTGGGTTGCCGGATTATCCGGGAAGGGCTATTTTCTGCAAAATGACGGTGTCGCCTCCAAGTCTGATTTTGATATCCGTTCACGTCCCTACTTCAAGCCGGCATCCGAAGCCGACGGCCTGTATTATTCTGAGCCATACGCTGACGTCAACACCGGTACTTTGCTGATGGGCATCTTTTATCCGATTAAAAATGCCAGCAGCCAACTGATCGGTTTTATTGCCGCAGATATTGCGTTTGATGACATCCCGGCCATCATGCAAAGCTACTCCCTGGGAAGCACCGGTTATTCCATGCTGGCCACCCGGTCCGGCGATCTCCTGTATCACCCCGACAAAGACAAAATCCTGAAGGAAAAGATTAATGAGAGCCCGGGTGACCTCGGCTTAACAGGCCAAAAAATGATTAATGGCGAGACCGGCGTGGAGCTGATAAATGATAATGGGGAACACCGTTATATCGGTTACGCTACGAGTAAGGATACAGGCTGGTCTGTCGGGCTTACCATTACTCAGCAAGAGGCGCTCAGTGAATTGAAATCCTTTACCCGGAGCACAATCGCCGGTTTTTCAGCAGCTGCCCTTCTGCTGGTGCTGATCAGCTACATCACACTCCGCTACCTGCTAAGATCCATACCAAGGCTGCTGACTACCATCAAACGGATTGAAGACGGGGATTTGACGGTTCAGTTCAAGGAGCATTCGGACAACGAAATCGGGCAAATTGCCCAAGGCATCTCCAGCATGGTCCAGAAAATTCAAGGTATGATTCAAGTGATCAGCAATACTACCCAGGTGCTGGCCCAGTCTTCCCATAACCTGCAAAATATTTCTGCGGGCACAGCAGTAACCATGAATGAAACGGCGACAGCCATCAATGAGATTGCTAACGCCACAAACTACCAGTCAACGGAATCAGAAAGCATACTGCGGAAAACCGGTGCACTGTCGGATCAGATTAACGAAATCACAAGTGACGCGCAGGCTGTTGAATCCATGGCGCAAATTTCTGTGCAGCTGAGCGAATCCGGTCTTGCCCTGGTAGAGCAGCTGTCCAAATCTGCGGAAGACAATCATAAGTCTACACAGGCAGTGTCGTCTATCATTGAGGCTATCGATACAAGCCGGCACGAGATTACGGGTATTGTAGGCACCGTTAACCAGATCGCCACCCAGACCAACCTTTTGGCGCTGAATGCTTCTATAGAGGCTGCACGTGCAGGTGAGCATGGCCGGGGATTTGCAGTGGTGGCCGGAGAAGTGCGGAAGCTCGCTGAACAAACGGCATTGGCAACTCAGGAAATCTACAAAAAAGTCAGCGCCATTGAAGAAAAAACAATCATCTCCGTAGAACATACTAATAATGGCCTGAAGATTGCCGAGGAAAATGCCAGGTCCGTAGAGAATGCCAAGCAGGTCTTCTTTGACCTGAACAAAGATTTAGAGGAATTGAAGCTGCGGATGATTCAGATCAGCAATAACACCTCCATTATCCATACACACAAGGATGACATTTTGCAGGCAATTGAGATTATCTCTTCTACAACCGAGGAGAATTCCGCCTCCACACAGGAGGTTAGTGCCAATACGCAGGAGCAGCTCAGCAGCATCGAGCAGGTCGCAGAATTATCCAGACAATTAAGCCAAATCTCTCAAAGGCTCGAGGAAGAGTTAAAGCAGTTTAAGGTTGAGTAACCAGGTACCTTAGGATACAGTCCGCAAAGTCCAATCTGATCGAAACAAATAGCCTGCGCTCAGCGCAGGCTATTTGTTTGGGGATTGCCGTAAACTTGCTTAACTATAGAATTGCCAGAAAACCAGCAGCCCTGCCAGTACGGCAATCATTACGATGGGTAGAATGGCTGCCCGCTTATCACGGACGGTTAATGCAGAACGTTTAGAAGTCCAGGATATTAGCAGTGCCGCAACCAATAGCACCGCCAGTCCGGTCAGGACGTAGTTTATTACAATCTGCGGATAGACTTCGGAATATGCACGCTCATTATTGCTGAGCATCCGCAAAGCCAGAATCAGGTTATTCGCCACAATGCCTGTACCTGTCAGGGTAAGGCCCGTTACCAGTCTGCGGCTGCCGGCTCCTGTTACGGTGCGTATGCCGGCTCTGCGTTTTTTTATAATCGCCAGCACTAGCAATACAAACGGGGAGACAATGAAATAGACGACAGCCAGCACTGCAAGTACGGCATTTAAAATAAGTACAGGCATTGTTTTGCCGGCCGGCAGCGGTAAATAATCGGAGGTGTAAACGGAGATTGCCTCCACCTTGCCATCTTCCATCTTAGCATACAGCATCGGCCAGACATCAAGTGCCGAATCTCCGCTCACCTTCTGGTAAAGGTACGGCTCAACCTGCTTATAGCTTCCGGTCATGCCAGCAAGAGATACCTGAAGCTGATTCTCACCCTGCGGCTTTAGCTTCATCAGTGTCAGATAAGGAAATAAATTCATGAAGCCATTACCCGGACGCCGCGCTGCCATGAATTCACCCTGCACCTCTGAGGTATCAGGCAGATCTACAGCCTCTGTCAGCTCGCGCATACCTACTATCTCTTTGGTCAGGCCATGCACGATGTTCGATTCACCGGCCTGATTGGTCATAATGATAACTGCAAACCGCTCTTCTGGCACAAGCTGCAGGTTCGTGGCAAAAGCAATCGTATTCCCGCCATGCCCCAGCGTCCGCTGCGTTCCGGGAAATTCCCAGAAGCCATGGGCAATGCCCGGCATCCCTTCGGCTGCAGAATAGCTCCGAGCCAGCAGGGTATTCAGCGTCCCCGACTTCTCAAACAAAGGGGATGGTTCTCCAGCCTCCGGCATAAAGGCCATTGCGAACCTGGCAAGATCCTCTGCAGTCCCGTTATTGCCGCCGTTAGGATACATAGACATATAATTCCATGATCCTTGCGTGAAGGAGCCCTCTTCTTCATAGAAATATCCCTTAGCCTTATGCTCAAGCAGCTCGGGGCGGTCCTCCACAACAGAATAGGCAATCGAATGCTTCATGCCCAGCGGATCAAAAATATGCTGCTGCACATATTCATGATAGGGCTGGCCGCTGATCAGCTCTACAATATAGGCCGCCAGTGAATTCCCATAGTTCGAGTAAGCCACTACCTCGCCGGGTCTGAAAATCTGTGCCGGCTGGGCAAGCCGCAGCCCCGCTTCCAGTGACTGCACCTCCTCAGGGGACTGATAGGCCATATCGAACATATACTCTTCAAAACCGGCATTATGGTTCATCAGATTGAGCATCGTAATCGGCTCGCCGTATTTCAGCCTGGTCAGAAAATCCGGGGGCAAATAGCTGCGGATATCCTGATTCAGATCAAGCTTTCCTTGTTCAGTCAGCTGCATCACTGAAGTCCAGACTGCCAGCTTGCTGATGGAGCCCCACTCCATCACCGTATCCGGGGAGACCGGGATCTGCTGCTCTACATCGGCGAAGCCGTAACCCTTGGACAGAACGACCTGACCATCCTTAACCATCACAACGGATGCTCCTACAGTCTGCTGTCCTATGTACTCTTTTACATAATTGTCGACAAAAGCTTCCAGACCAGACAGCGGAATGCCGGAAGGCGTTGCTCCCCCTCCTGTTTTTTCAGCTGCAAATACTGTCATACTGCCGGATAATAGCAGTAGGACCGAGAATACAAGTATAATTCCTCTTCTTAACAATGAAACCTCTCCTTGTTGTCGGTTAAATTCCTGCAGTCCACCCTATTCTACCACAAAAGACGTATCTGCCAGCATACCGGAGCATTTGGCTGTACTTTTACGGAGAGGTCCGCTGAGGTCTTCTGTTCCTGTCTCTGCTGTACTCACCCCTCCTTAAGACGGCTGACACAAATTGGGCGTGTTCAGGCTTTCCTGTATAATGATAAACATTACGCCGGGTGTAACGTTAAATCTACGAATCACCTGAACCGGAAAGGATGAAGTGCATTGAGTTATACGGAACTGCTGGAGCGAAAAAGTGAGCTTTTGAAGAAAACAGTCGAAAACTGGGTGTTAAAAGAAAACCGTGACGGGCTTAACCGTCAGGAGGCTCATATCTACCGTAATATGCTGAAGGAATTCCATCAGAATGAATATGAATTGAATGCAGTACGCGATGAGGAAGCAGTCAAGCGTCAGGAAGCCGGATCTACGGAGTAATCAGTCTATCAGATAAATTCCGGCCGGACTGGACTTCCGGATCCTTATCCTGCGAATGATCAGTCCGGCCCCTACATATAACACACTCGTCAGAATTCCCGCTACCGGTGAGATGATCCATTCTTTTCCGGCAGCAATAGCTATGTATCCATCAATGACTAAAGGATTAATCAGCGCATCCTCCACCGAATGCATGATAACACAAGGCCAAATCGATCCCGCCACTCTAAAAAGCTCAACAAACAAAACGGACCAGCACATCATATTTACAATGGCAAATGCGGCAAAAGTAAGCTTATCAACGGGCAAGATACTATACATATCAGAGGCCGGCAGAAAAACAAGATAATACGGCATATGCCAGGCTCCCCATATAAATCCGGCAATTCCATAGATCAGCCAATCCTTAAGCTGCAGTTGTATAAGCTTTGAGGTCAAGTAGCCGCGCCACACCGCTTCTTCAAATATATTTTTGATAAATTGACCAAACAGCAAGCCCAGAAACACGCCTGCAAAAGAAGGCTTCACCCGAAAGCCGGACAAGTCGATCCAATCCGCTAAGCTGCCTGCCAACAGAACAATCGCAGTCACCACAGGAAAAATAAACATGGCAGCCACATACCACTTAAGCTTACCTTTTAGCCGAGGACGAAATCCGGCATCCTTCCAGCCGTCTCCCCCAAAGATGCGCAATACTAGCACTGTCACCAGCGGAATAACGAGCCAAAAGCCCATACCAAGCGTATCCCCTTCAGGCTGTTCCTTTAGCAAGCCATCCAGCAGCACACCGCTCCATCCGCTGGCTAATACCACTAAGCTGAAAATGATAAGATTGCGTTTTGTTTTTAAAATCATATTAGTCTCCTAAACGTTTATGGCATCCTCTTAGTATTATACTTCAAATAGTACTTCTACCACTATTTATTTACATATCTAGGAGTATCTCTTCATCCAAAAATGTCTAATAAACCTTCCAAAATGCAATACATCATTTACATTTATCAAGATAAGGGTTACAATGTTGCCCAATACATTATATGGAAGGGATTAGTCGTATGCTTGTTAACAACGTCCGCGAACTCAGGGCACGCTTCAGATGGTCACAGCAGGATCTGGCAGATGCCATAGGAGCCACACGCCAGACCGTAGGTCTCATTGAAAAAGGGGATTACTCCCCTTCCGTTACGCTTGCTCTCAAAATCGCCGCCGCCTTCCATCTGAATGTCGAAGATGTATTTAATTTGAAAGAAGATGCTGAATAAGCCGCTAACCCGGAATGTGAAATCAATCGACTTTCAATCGAGAGGGGATTTAACGCAATGAACATAGCCGGCCGACTACTCCGTTCCTTTAAAGACTATGATAACCAGGGTAAACTGAAGGGCCTTGAGCAGAGAGCAGAGCTAATCAGAGCCAGAAATCTAGCAGGCTGGGAGGATGGACAGCTTCAGAAGGAATCTGTCCGGCTGCGGACAGCAGCGAGGTCAGGCACAGCTCTGGACGAGCTGCTGGTCGATGCATATTCTTTGGTCTGTGAGGCGGCGAAGCGGACCCTCGGATTACAGCCTTACAAGGTCCAGATTATGGCCGCTATTGCCCTGCACGAGCGTTACCTGATCGAACAGCATACCGGCGAAGGCAAAACGTTGTCTGCTGTTATGCCTGCTTATCTCAATGCACTCACCGGGGATGGCGTTCATGTGCTGACTTTTAATGATTATCTGGCCAGCCGGGACGCGGAGTGGATGGGTCCGGTCTATCGTTTCCTTGGGTTATCGGTAAGTGCGGTTCAAGCAGGCATGAGTCTGCCTCTGAAACGGGAAGCGTACGCCAGCGATATAACCTATGTTACGGCAAAAGAAGCGGGATTCGATTATTTGCGTGATTCCATCGTCCTGAACGAAGCCGACACCGTACATCGCCCCTTCCATTATGTCATCGTAGATGAAGCAGACTCACTGCTGCTGGACGAAGCGCGGGTGCCGTTGGTCATCAGCGGCGATACAAGTACTTCAACTAACGAGGACCTGCGGTTCTCAGAAGTGGCCCGGCAGCTCCAAGCGGCTGAGCATTACGACTTTGACGACTTTAAGCGTAATGTCTATCTGAATGAAGCAGGCGCTGTACAGGCGGAGCTGCTGCTGGGATGCGGCAATCTGTATGACAGCCATAACAGCCATTTGTTAACGTCTCTGAATTGTGCGCTGCATGTGGAAGCACTGATGAATAGAGATATCGATTACATCGTCCGGAACGGTAAAATTGAGCTGATTGAGGAATACACCGGGCGTGTGGCGGAGAACCGGTATTTGCCGGAAGGACTGCAGGCTGCGCTTGTTGCCAAAGAAGGACTTACAGCCTTAGCCGGCGGTAAAATCCTAGGAACGATCACCGTCCAGCACTTCATCAGCCTGTATCCGAAGCTTTGCGGCATGACGGCAACAGCCCGCGCCTCTGCCATGGAATTCGAAAAGACCTATAGCCTGCAGGTTGTGCAAATCCCGCCGAACCGTTCTAACATTCGGGTTGACCATCCGTACCGGATTTATACCGATAAAGAAGCCAAGCTTCATGCGCTTGTGAAGGACATTTCCGCAGTCCATGCCACAGGGCGCCCAATTCTCATAGGGACCTCAAGCGTCGAGGAATCAGACCAGCTCGCGGAGGCGCTGACAGCTGCCGGGGTGCCATGCCATGTTCTGAATGCTAAGAATGATGCAGAGGAAGCCGGGATTATCGCCAAAGCCGGTGTGCTCGGTGCCGTGACCGTATCCACGAATATGGCAGGACGCGGTGTCGATATCCGGCTCGGCGGCGGTGATCCCGGTCAGGCTGAAGCTGTGGCCAAGCTGGGAGGACTTTATGTAATCGGTACACATGTGAACGAAAGTGTGCGGATCGATAACCAGCTGCGCGGGCGTTCCGGGCGCCAGGGCGACCCGGGGTCCTCTGTATTTTTTGTTAGCCTGGAGGATGAGCTGATGCTGCGTTTCGGCAGCTATACAGCAGAGCTAATGCCCCGGCAGGACGAAGCCCTTGATGATCCGGGACTACGCAGCAGAATCACACATATCCAGCGCGTTATTATGGGCCAGAACTTCGAAATCCATCAGGAGCTGAATGGTTATTCCGATATGGTAGAGGACCAGCGGCGGATTTTGTACAATGAACGGCTGGATATTCTGCAAGGCAGGCAGGAGCTGAGTCCTTCAGAGCAGCGGGTCCGGCTCTTTTATATCGACGAGTTCTGGGCTGACCATCTGGCCTACATCTCATACCTCCGCGAGAGCATCCATCTGGAGAGCCTGGCCAGCCGCAATCCAATCGACGCGTTTCATGAACAGATCAGCCAGGCCTACGAGCAGCTTCATGCCAAAATCGATAGCGCAGCAAAGGATATGCTGTCAAGGCTTAAAGGCTCTAATGATCCGGCGGATTGGGAAAAGCTCGGGCTGATGAGTCCGCCCTCCACCCGGACTTATATTATCAATGACCAGTACATCCAGGATAAGCGGAGCTCATGGACCGCCGCTACCGTACTGTCCTATTGGCTCCGCAAGCCTTTAAGATGGATGTTGTCTCCGGTTATAAAGCTGCCCAAGTATTGAGCCGGCCCGGTTTTTATTCATAAAAGCTGCTCTGCTATCATCCCTTACCAGCCTGAGCAAGTATTTTTCCTGCTTCCAGCTTGCTCAGGTTGTCCCCGTATGACTTGCCGGTGCTTTTCTCCAATTCACTAACCGCTTTCAGCTGCGTCTCTGTTGCTGGTTGCGCATGTATCAGGCCCATGAGGTTATCCCGGGCGATCATTTGCGCGGTCTCAGGATCACCCAGCAGGTCCAGCATGCGGTACATTGCCTCAATGGCTCTCACCTCTCCGCCCTCCAGTCCATATCCGGAATCCGTGCTGAGCATGAAGCGGTCCGGATATTTGTGAATGACAGGGATAAAGCGTTCCGGCTGCAGCCCCCCTTCAGGATTATAGACAGAGAAGCCGGCAAAAAAATCTGCGTAAAGGTTCGGGTATCGGCCCATCAGTCGGTCAATCTCTTCAGGCGTATTGTAGGCATTTATATGAGCAAAAATGAAGATGGTGTCCGGGTGCTCACTCAAGGCCTGCTCCAGCTTGGCAACAGGCTCACCGTTTGGCGGATCGATATGCAAAAGAATCGGAGCTTTATATTCTGCAATCAGGTCATAAATCTCCGGAAAATAGCCATCCATTGGAGAGTCCGCTTTCCATTCTACATGGGCAAGCGCCGGGGAATAGGTTGACGCAGCTGCAATCTCTCCCAATCCGAAATATCCTTGCTCCAGGTTATCTTTGATAACCTTAAGACACTCCGGATCATGAAGATCAAAGCCGGAAAAATAAGGTATGTAGAGATCGGGATTGCTCTGATAGGCGTGCCAGCTGTAGGAATCCGTCAAAACTGCACTTCGTTCGGAAACATCTCCAAAAAGAACTACGTTTCTCATTTTGTATTTCGCCCAGCTTTCCTCCATTCTTTGAAACTGCTTACCCGATGCATCATGATTATGTGCGTCAACCAGCCCAAGATTCCCGTATGTATCCACTAACTGAGCAAGGTCAGGCTGCTCCATTGACCTTTGTCCGGCCGTATTCTCTGGTGTAACCGCAGGTTCAGCCGCCACGCTTTCGGTAGTAGGTGACGCTTCTGTTGCTGCCGGAGAGCCAGCCTGCCCAGCCGTACAGCCTGTTGCAGCTAGCACCATACAACAAGCCGATACCGCGGCTACAAATGATTTATAATACCCCATTGGACCACAACCTCCCATTTATATAACTACTTTCTATATTACTCCAATTAAATCGTAATATTTACACTTTTTTAACGCTATGAATACGTTCTCTTATCATTTCATGGTTACACTGAGTCCTGTACACCAAATTTTACATACGATAAGGAGGATCTATTCATGTTAAACCGCTTTAACACCCGTGCTGTCAAAATGATGCTCGCTGTCACGACAATTGCTGCTGCTACTATGGGCGGCAGCAGTGCGGCATGGGCTGTAGAAGGTACTGCCGATTCTGTTTCTTCTATTAAAAACGTAATTATCCTGATCCCTGACGGCATGGCTAACGACGCTACTGCTCTGGCCCGCTGGTATAAGGGCTCGGCTCTGACTCTCGACTCCATGGCCAGCGGCATGGTCCGCACGCATTCCGCAGATGCGCCGATCGCCGATTCAGCACCTGCAGGAACTGCCTTTGCTACAGGCCATAAATCACATACAGGTTATGTTGGCGTGCTGCCGGATAAAGCGACTATGCCGGGACTGCAGCCTATCGCACCGGGAGATGCCAAGAAGCCGGTGGCTTCCATTCTGGAGGCATCCAGGCTGGCTGGCAAGGCGACCGGCATTATCGCCACCTCCGAAATCATGCATGCAACACCGGCTGACTTCTCGGCTCATTATCCGGACCGCAAAAACTATGATGCCCTCAGCAAGCAACAGGTCTACAACGGGATGGACGTTGTTCTCGGCGGAGGAAGCAGCTATCTGGAGCCTGCGGGACGCAAGGACGGCGAGAATCTTCTCTCTTCTATTAAAGCACTCGGATATGATTATGTAACAACTCCGGCTGCGATGAAGGCTTCAACCTCCGGCAAGCTGTGGGGGATGTTTGCCCCGGCCGGCATGTCCTACGACATGGACCGTGACCCTGCAAAGCAGCCGAGCCTCGCCGAGATGACGGCAAAAGCAATTGAGGTTCTGTCCAAGGACGAAGACGGCTTCTTCCTGATGGTGGAGGGCAGTAAGGTAGACTGGGCCGCGCACGCCAATGACCCGATCGGTATTATCAGCGATGTGCTGGCCTTCGATGCTGCAGTCAAAACGGCTGTTGATTTTGCCAAAAAAGATACACAAACTGTTGTTGTCGCTGTTACGGATCACCAGAACGGCGGACTTACAATCGGAAATGCAGCAACTTCAGGCACCTATGATAAAGAGCCATTATCCGCCTTCATCGGACCATTGAAAAAAGCCAAGCTAACAGGCGAAGGACTGGAATCCAAGCTGAATGCGAACCGCACCAATATTAAAGCCGTGATGCAGCAATATTTTGGCATTACTGATCTGACCACCGAGGAAGTTGCTGCAATTAAAGACGCCAGCCCCGGCAGCCTGAACTATACCGTTGGACCGATGATCAGCAAGCGTTCCGGCATCGGCTGGACCACCGGCGGCCATACTGGCGGAGATGTTGTGCTTTATACCTACGCTCCGAACAATGACCGTCCCTTCGGTGTCATCGACAACACGGATGTTGCCAAATATATGGCCCGTGTGCTCAATCTTGACCTCGACAGCGTGAGCAAGCAGTTGTTTGTACCTGCCAAGCAGGCCTTTGCCGCCAAGGGTGCTACGTACAAGCTGGATCTGACCGATGCCAAGAATCCAAAGATCCTCGTAACCAAAGGTACTGCTAAGCTGGAGCTGCAAATCTATAAAAACATTGCACTCCTTAACGGCCAAAAGACCGTGCTCGACGGTGTTATTGTCTACAATGGCGTTGAAGCCTTTGTACCGCAGGATGCGGTTGATCTGATTCAATAAGGAATGCCTGCGAGAGGCATTATGTTTAACACAGCTGTCCGGGATTGTTTCCGGGCGGCTTTTTTGCATTCACAATATTTCCAGTCTTCTGTTGCCATAGCAACGGAGACATAATACATACTCTGCTATACTGATACAAATGATATTGATTATCATTATCATAATAAAATAATGTTTGGAAAGGAATTAAGCCATGAACCGTAAATCTTCTTACTCTATTTTTATCAGTCTCCTGTTATGCTTATCCTTTATTTTGAGTGCCTGTGCACAGCAAAAGGAACCTGACACAGCCGATTCTTCTGCCGCACCTGCGGCTGCTCCCATAGAAGAAATGACGATTACAGTTGCCGGACCGCCGTCTCCTCCCTCCTTGCCGATACTCAGAATCATCGAATCCAAGGCGCTGGGCGAATCTGTCAGCATCCATTTTCAGGCCTGGGAATCTATCGATACGCTTACAGCTCTGGCAAACGATGAAAAAGTCAGCTTCCTTGCTCTGCCGCTGAACAATGCTGTAGTGATGTACAACAAAGGCATGGGCCTCTCTCTGATGAATATCAACACATGGTCAGTAATGGGCATGGTAACGACAGATCCTGCTGTACAGGATTGGGCTGATCTCAAAGGGACAACGCTCTATGTACCGATGAAATCCTCGCCGGTTGATATATTACACAGACCTTTTTGAAGCAGAACGGGCTTGAGCCGGGAAAAGATGTTGATCTGCAGTATACCCAACTCGCTGAGGGAGCCCAGTTACTGCTGTCCGGAAAAGCCTCCACCATTGTGAGCATCCAGCCGCAGATTACCGCCATCCAGATGAAAAATGACAAGGTACGCTCCATTGTGGATTATAAAAATGAATGGCAGCAGGTTACCGGGCTGAGCACAGATCTGCCTAACGCCGGCCTTGCCACGAAGCAGTCCGTCCTTACAAGCCAGCCTGAGCTGGTAGCCCGTTTCCAGGAGGAATATCAGAAAGCGCTGGAATGGACGCTCGATCATCCGAAAGAAGCCGGAGAGCTGGCCAATAAATACTTCAAGCTGGATGCCGCTGTAGTAGAAAAAGCAATCCCGCATATGGCTTTGGACTTTGCTTCCGCATCTGACAGCAAGGAGGTTCTGACCACTTATTACCAGACCCTGATGAACTACAGCAAGGACAGCATTGGAGGCAAGCTTCCCGATGAACAGTTCTATTATCAGCCTTAGTAAAAAAGGGGCCTCCCTGCTGGTCCTCTGTCTGCTGTGGCAGTTTGCTGCTCTCCAGATGGACCCGTTTGTCCTGCCTGGACCCCTGGAGACCATCCGTACCTTTCTGAGCTATTTGGGTGATCCGGAGTTCTATTATGCGGTTTACCGGACGCTGCTCAAGCTGCTGATCGGCATGCTCTGTGTGCTGCTGCTGGGCGGAAGCACGGGTCTGCTGATTGGACTCCGCAGAAGCGTGAAGCCCTACCTGGAACCCGTAATCGATATGATGCAGTCCATCCCGCCGATCGCCTGGCTTGGTATCGCCATCATCTGGTTCGGTCTTACGGATGTCCCTTCTATTTTCATCATTGTATTGTCTACTACGCCTGTTCTCGTTGTTAACCTGTACGAAGGCTTTATATCCATTGACAGCAAATTATTACGGATGGCCCAGGTATACCATATTCCCCGTCAGAAGGTTATCCGGCATATCATTCTGCCCTCACTCAGCAGCCACCTGAAGTCTGGAATGATTACAGCAGCCGGACTGGGTTGGAAGCTGGCTGTAATGGCCGAGCTGCTGACCTCCACCGACGGTATCGGCAGCCTGCTGTCGGATGCCAGAACAAACTTAGAGACCGGCCGGGTATTTGCCCTGGCGTTGTTCATGGCTATTTTCTGGAATGTAATCAAGCTGTGCATTATGTATCTGTTCCGCAGCAGAGTAAGTCCGCCCGCTCATTTGAACAAATAAGGATGGGTCTTATGCTTATAACAATGCAAGATGTATCCAAAAGCTATTCCGGAGTACCTGTCCTTGAGAAAATCAACCTTTGCCTGCAGCCGTCAAAAATAATATGTCTGCTCGGTCCGTCAGGTGCCGGTAAATCAACACTGCTAAATATCCTGTCACAGACAGAAGCTGCCGATTCCGGCACGGTAACAGCCAGCTCCGGGCTGAGGCTGTCTTATGTTTTTCAGGAGGATTGCTTACTGCCGTGGTCTACGGTGAGTGAGAATATTGGCTTTGTACGGGATGATGAAGCTGGCACTGCCCAGGCGGAGATCTGCAGCTTTTTGGATGAGGTCGGCCTTTCCGCCTACAAGGATCATTATCCGCATCAGCTGTCCGGCGGGATGCGCCAGCGCTGCTCGATTGCCCGGGCCTTTTATCATGGAGGCAATGTGCTGCTGATGGATGAGCCGTTTCATTCCCTGGACTATCATCTGCGGTTTGATCTGGTGCGCAAGCTGATTATGCTGTGGGAGCACAGGCAATGCGCCATCGTATTTGTAACTCACGACATCGATGAAGCCCTTCTGCTGGGCGATGAAATTCTGATTCTGTCCAGGCATCCCGGGCGAATTGCACAACGGCTTGAGATTAATACTCCGCAGCGCAGCCGGTCCCTGAAGGATCAGGAGCTGATGATGCTCAGAGCTGATATTCTGGATCAGCTGTTAGATGTGCAATAAATTTACCCTCCGCCTATTAAACAGCAAAAGCAGCTGAGTCCGTTAACCGGCTACAGCTGCTTTTGTTGTTTGCTTTTCTATAATTGCGTTTTGAATTTATTTATTTCCTCAAGCAGCTGCTCCGCATTTTCGGTCAGCTCCTTGGCTGTGCCTGATATATTACTGATGGTTGCCGATTGTTCCATAGTAGACGAAGCAGCCTCTTCTGTAGATGCAGCGCTCTGCTCGGCTACAGCTGCCAGACCTGTAATCACATCGGATACCTGGCTTGAACCGGATTTCAGCTCGGTCATGCCATCTGTTATGAAGCTTAGTTTGGCAATGATGTGTTCAACCGATTCACGGATACGGTCAAACGATTCTGCAGTCTCTTCCATAGAGCTCAGCTGGGACTCACTATTTACCCGGAGCTGGTCCAGCTCGTCGGCACTTTGCTGCCCTGCCTCGTTCAGCTCCTTCAGCAGCTGGTCAATCCCGGTAACGGAATGGGAGGACTGCTCGGCCAGCTTGCGGACTTCGCCGGCAACTACAGCGAATCCCCTGCCGTGCTCTCCGGCCCGTGCTGCCTCGATGGAGGCATTTAACGCAAGCAGATTGGTTTGTGCTGCAATGGCCTGAATGCTTCCGGTGATGGATGAAATCTCACTGATCTTGCCCAGCAGCAGCCCGTTGGCGGCTTCCACGCGCCCGGTGTTCTGCTTCCCGGCCTGCACCAGATTGTTCTGGCGGGAAATAGCGCCAATACCGCTCTCCATTGCCTGGTTAACATCCATAACGTTATTTGAAGCGTGTCTCGCCTCATCGACAATCTGGTCAATAACCTCGTTGATATCCGAGACCATTTCAGCGCCAGCCTGGATGGATTCTGCCTGCTCGGATGCCCCTTTTGCGATATCATCAATGACCGCTGAAATTTGTCCGGCAATCTCATTACTGCCCAGAGCATCCTTATACATATTGCGGGAGGAGCCCTGGACTGCCTGGGCCGATTGATTCACCTGGGCAATCAGATTCCGCAGTGAAGCTGCCATTGCGTTAAAAGAATATCCGAGCTGGGCGATTTCATCCCTGCCCTTTACTGCTACCCGGACCGTCAGATCGCCTGCGGCAAGCTGCTCGGCACTTTTTTTCATATTCAGCAGCGGCTTCAATGCTTTTAGCGCAAACAAATAGGCTGCAGCAGCCAAGGCAAGGCTGAACAGGATCACTAAAATAATCAGAAGCTTACGCGTATTCACAAGCTCGGCAAATACCTCTTTTTCAGAGACGGAGGTTCCTACTACCCAGCCTGTGCTCGGGATTTTTTCGTAATAGATTAACTGATTGTTATTGTTGTATACATACTCTGTATGTCCTGAAGGCTGCCTGAGCATTTGCTCTACAAGCTCTGAGTACCCCGGCTGTTCAGCCAGCGGCTTATTCAGCAGCTCCTGCTCCGGGTGGGAGAGAACGACTCCTGTACGGTCCAGCAGAAAGGTAAAGCCGTTCGCCGTCTCAACGGAGCTAATCCGCTGCTTAATCGAATCAAGGGAAATATTCTCTGCCATTGCACCTTTGAACGCGCCAGCCTGATCATGAAGCGGAACCCCTATGTATATGGACTGAATTCCGGCTTTTGTTGTATAAGCATCGCTGATGGTCAGCTTGTCCGCTTCCTTAACAGCCAGATACCAGGGACGCTGCCGCGCATCAAACGAGGCGTCTGGTATAAATCCTGCTCCATCCATATAGGTCCCGTCCTCCAGGCCAAAATAAATGGTTGCGATATCTTCTTTGTTCTCCGGCAGCTGAAAGGCCTGCAAATGCTCCATGCCGATTTCATCGAGCGGAACAGTCTGCTCAATGACCATGCCGAGGGTTTCGATTACTTTAGCATTGATCTGCGCCCAGCCGTCAATTTCAGCAACAGCCTTTTGGACGGTGCCCTTCAGCTGTTCATCAATAGAATCATGTGTCTGCTTCTGGATCAGAAACAATGAAAAGTAGCTTAGCGGCACCGCCAGAATAATACAGATGGATGTTACAAGGATGATCACTTTCGTCTTCAGATTCACGTACATTCCCCTTTTGATATCTTTTTCGTCACATAATATATCGGTTTCTCTGACTATTTCATTACATTTTCATCTCTTTTTCATTAGAAGAATATTTAATTAGATTAACGCCGGCTGTATTTTGTCATTTAGGTTTGTAATAAAGCATAACTTATGTTATCAATTGTAAGACGAAGAATATTATACATACAAAGTGAGGTTTTATTATGTGGGAACGTGCAGATTTAAAACGAAGGGCCAAGAATGTCCTCAGGACCTCGTATTGGAAGGCTTTTGTCGTAAGCTTACTCCTGATTGTGCTTGGAGAAGGCTCCGGTATACCCAGCGCCAGCAATAATCTGAGATCATCCTCAAGCCGCGTAGAATGGCAAAACAGCAGTTACAGCATCGATTGGGGGGTTCTCGGCCCCATCCTGTTTGTCGCGCTGTTCATCATCATTATCATTGTTGTTATCGGCTTCGCCTTTGGCATCCTGCTCGGCTCTCCCCTGATAGTCGGCTCACAGCGGTATTTCAAGCGCTCTGCCGAAGGTGAGGTCAGCATGCGGAACGTCGGTTATGCCTTCCATAAGGACCGGTACTGGGCTATTGTAGGAGCGATGCTCTGGAGAAACTTTTTGCTCTTCTTATGGTTCCTGCTCCTGATCATTCCGGGAATAATAAAATCCTACTCATACAGCCAGGTTCCCTTCATCCTGGCGGACAATCCGCATATCGGATACAGCCGCGCAGTGGACTTAAGCAGACAAATGACACGCGGACATAAGTTCCGTATGTTTGTGCTTGATTTGAGCTTCCTTGGCTGGATTCTGCTCGGGTTACTGGCATTTGGAATCGGCATCCTGTTCGTGCAGCCCTATATCAATGCGACAAAAGCCGAGCTGTACCTGGATCTGCGCCATGATGCGGTTGCTGTCGGACTGACAACGGAGTATGAGCTGAATTTGGCCGAAACGCCTTACTTCAAATGAGATAACAGCCATAACATAAAAAAAGGAGACAGCTCACGCTGCTCCTTTTTTTTATTCTGCAAACTTAACATGTATAGACACAACCTCAGACCGTGACCCGATTCGGATCGGAGGACCCCAGAAGCCGTATCCCGAGGATACAATGGAGTGCATCTGCCCTTTCTGCAGATAACCCCAGTCATTTTCAAAAATGCGAGAGGTAATCAGGTTGGCCGGTGCAATCTGCCCGCGGTGAGTATGGCCGGACAGCATCAGATCAACGCCCTGCCCCTCTGCAATGTCCAGCTCGACCGGCTGATGCTCCAGCATGACTACCGGCTGTGACCGGTCGATTCCCCGGGTCAGAGCAGCAAGGTCTGCCCGCTCATCATCACTGTAATCCTTCCGTCCGACTAGCGTCAGCCAGTCTCCAACCTGTACTGCCTCGTCATAGAGCACCTGCATCCCGCTCTCCTCGAGCAGACTGATCAGCTCCTCTATCTCCCCGTTGAACCGGTCGTGATTCCCCAGCGAGGCATAGACTCCCAGCGGAGCATTGATCTCCGAAAGAATATCACCTATCCCCTTGTTCTTATACGGCACGATATCATCATCTATAATATCACCGGGCAGCAGCACGATATCCGGCTTCAGCGCGTTAATCTCTTTAACCATCCGCTTGGCATGTCCTGCTCCGGACAGATAGCCAAAATGCATGTCAGACGCCATTACAATATGCAGCTCCCCGTTCTCCGGGCCCGGCTTGTCAATTACGATATCGTAAGAGCGGGTTACCGGATTAAAGGCGTTAAAGCTCCCGAACCCGATCAAGACTACAAGCAGCAGTAAAGTGATAATGCCCGACCATTTCTGGACGGCATGACGCGGCAGACGTGAGAGCTTGGTCAGCCAGACAATAAGGTGGATAACCGGCAGAAGAAGAACCGACAAGCTGAACAGGGCCAGCCAATAGCTGCCGATTACACTTAACACCGCTGAGCCCGCTACTACTCTGGATAGAATGAGTGAGCTGGCCAGAAAGACTAGCAAAAGGATATAGACCAGGCGGAATCTGGCTGATACGACGGGCTTAATCCAGCTCCAGCCGCTCCAGCCGATGTAGAACACGATTGCAGCGTACAAAAGGACGAATACGATTCCGAGAATTATAAACATGTTAACCACCTTACTTGTTGGAATGACGACAGCTTTACCCATCTTATCAAGTCTACCGTAACTTCAAGCCCCGCTGCAACTTCAGCATTTCTTCGAGAGCCCCGTTGTTGACATTATTCTATAATTATCATTTAATAGTTTGGACCTTACTATCTCTTACTACTATCCGGAGGACTTCTTCATGTCAAAAACGATTTTTCCGCGGCTGCAGGGAAACAGCCGGGGCTGCCTGACCTTTGAGCCTTTTTTCCTGATCCCGTTCAGCATGTTCTCCACCTACGCTACCTTGTATATGTATGAGCTTGGACTGACAGAGCTGAACATCGGCTGGATCACAACCATCGGACTGATTGTGCAGGTATTCTCTTCCCTGCTGAGCGGATATTTAACCGACCGCATGGGCCGCAAACGGGCCATCCTGTATTTTGATTTGCTCAGCTGGAGTCTGGCTACCTTACTGTGGGCTTTTTCACAAAACCTGTGGTTTTTTGTGGCCGCAGCCATTATCAACGGCTTCCAGCGTGTGCCGCATATTGCCTTTTACTGCCTCATTGTAGAGGACACCAAGCCGTCAGACCGGACTTATGTATTTACCCTGCTGCAGATCATCGGGGTGATCGGAGGGCTGTTCGCCCCGCTCGGCGGCCTGCTGGTGAACCAATACGGCATGGTCACAGGCATGCGGATTATGTATGTAATCGCCTTTCTATTCATGACCTTTCAGTTTGTCGGCCGGCATCTGACAACACGTGAGACTGAGGCAGGGATCCGAAAACGTCAGGAGACCCGTGAACTGGGACTTAGAGAGAGCATGGTCGAATATGGCGGCGCTTTCCGGGAGCTCGGTACCGACCGTAACCTGCTGCTTATCTTTGGTGTGTACATCCTGTTCAACTTCCAGGCAACACTGAAGACGACTTATCTCTCGCTCTATATGGCGGACTATTTACGGCTTGACAGCGGCATCATCTCGCTGTTCCCGGCTGTATCCTCAATCATTATGCTGGTGACGCTCTGGCTGCTTATGCCCAAAATCCCGGATCAGGCTGCCCACCGTGCGATGATGGCCGGCTTCGGACTTTCTGCAGTATCGAATGTCATGCTGGTGCTCTATCCTTCCTCCAGCCTGCTGTGGATCGGGCTCAGCACCATTCTGGCGGCTGTAGGCCTGATGATCAGTTCGCCTTATCTGGAGGCTGCTGTTCAAAACGCCATTGACGATGACAAGCGGGCCAAGGTATTCTCCATGCTGTCTGTGCTGATCCTGTTATTCACCGCACCTGCAGGCATCATTGGCGGCTGGGCTTACAAGCTCGACCCGCGGATTCCCCTGTGGCTCGTCACAGCAGCGTTTATCGTTTCCTACATGATGCTGCACCTATATCTGAAACGCACCAGCCGCAGAGACAATACGCCGCAGTCTGTATAGCGATCTCCCGGCAAGCAGCATGAAGCTGGTTCAGTGTTTTACAAGAAACTCCGGAACATATTCACAAAAAAACAGGGATGCTTCTCAGCCATTCATGGCCTGAAGACATCCCTGTTTCTATCCGTTAGCTAAGCAGTGGGATCGGATTTGACTCTTTCCTTCTCCAGCACATCTTTCAGATCATCCTGGATACGCTTGTTCCAGAGCGGCACCCCAGTCCGGTAAGCGGCCCGCCCTGTCAGATGGGCCGACAACGGAGAAGTCATGAATACGAACACAATTCCCAGCAGCAGCTTCGCGCTGATAAAATCGAGAAAAACAGCAAAGTAGAGAAATGCGCCGCTAAGCACACACAAGACTCCGAGCGTAGCACTTTTGGCAGCGGCATGTGATCTCAGATAGACATCAGGCAGCCGGATCAGCCCAAACGAGCTCACCGCACTAAGCAGCGCCCCTGTCAGAATTAGCAGTGCAAATATCAGTTCAACCGCGGTCTTGATCATCTCCATGCTCAAACACCACTCTCCTTTCAATATATCTGGCAAAGGCCATCGTCCCGATAAAAGAAAGAATGCCGATCAGCAGAATATATTCGATAAAGGATTGAGTCTTAAAGAGCACCGACAGCACCGCAACCATCGCCAGCAGATTAATACCTATGGTATCCAGTGCGGCAACCCGGTCCGGCAGTGACGGCCCTTTAACCAGCCTCCAGGCACAGATGCCGATTGAGATAACCATAATCGAAACCGACAGCATGAGTATAGTGTGAATCATGAGCGGGACACCTCCAGTATGGCACGTTCGAACGTGTTGCGGATGTTGTCTCTAAACTGCTCGGCATCCTTAATATCCATTGCATGAATATACAGGGTCCGGTTATCCTTGGACACCTCCAGCACTACCGAGCCCGGCGTCAGGCAGAGGAGTGTAATGAGTACGGCAACCTCCCAGTCCGACTTCAGCTCTGTAGTGTACATCAGGATGGCCGGACGGATATCAAGATTCGGCCTCAGCACCGCTTTTACCACGATATAACTGGATACGACCAGCTCCCGCAAGAGCAGGACTGCCAGCTTAATAATGGCCCAGCCTTTGCCGAGATACAGCCGTCCGTCGAAGAACCGCCGCAGCCCGAACAGAACGAGAATGCCGAGTACATAGCCGATGATGAAGCCGGAAGCTGTCCAGTCATTATTCAGGAACATCCACAGAAACGCTATCATGAAATTCAATAATATTTGAAAAGCCATCTGCATCTACTCCTTCATGCTCATGACAGCGTTAATGTATTGTGCCGGATCAGCCAGCACGGCACCAGCCTGCATTACAAATCCGTTCACCGTCTCGGCACCGACACCCATCAGAATTACGAGTATAAACAGCACGGCAGCCGGTGCCATCATCGCCTTATAGCGCAGGGGATGAATCTCGTCTTCGCTCCGCTCACCGCCCCAGAACACTTCCTGGAACACCTTAATCAGCGAGTACAGGACAACAAAGCTGGACGCAAGCGCGATCAGGGCCAGGGCTACATGCGCTTCGCCGAAGCCGCTGCGCACCATCATAACCTTTCCTGCAAAGCCGCTAAGCGGCGGCACGCCTACCAGAGCCAGCGTCAGGATAAAGAACATCCATCCGGTCCACGGGTATCTGCGGATCAATCCGCCCATCTGCTTCAGCTGTTCTGTTCCCGAGGCTGCAAGAATCATGCCGCCCAGGAAGAACAGCAATGCCTTGGCAATCATGTCATGCATCAGATAGAACACAACCCCGTTTAGAGAATCCTGGGTCAGGACAGATATACCAAAAGCAAGGAAGCCTACGCTGATAATAATATTATAGTTGAATATCCGGCTTAGATCGCTGTAGGCCAGCGCTCCAACCGCTCCGAGAATCATCGTTGCCCCGGCCATCCAGCCCATCAGGGAATGCGTCAGACCCGTATCATGAATAAAGATCAGTGTGAAGGTGCGTGTGATGGCGTAGAGCCCAACTTTGGTCAGCAAAGCTCCGAACAAGGCCCTCACCGCGAGCGGAGGCGCACTGTAGGAATCAGGAAGCCAGAAGAACAGCAGCAGTCCTGCTTTGAGCGAGAACACCAGGAGCAGCAGCACGGCAATAACATTCATCACACCGCCCTGCCCCGCTTCAGCTACCCGCATGGCCAGATGAGCCATATTCAGCGTGCCTGTTGCTGCATAAAGATAAGCAATCGCAGCTACAAACAAGCTGGACGAGAGCACATTGACCAGAATGTATTTTAACGTTTCACGCAGCTGGACTCTCGTGCCTCCCAGCACAATCATGGAGTATGAAGCGACCAACAGCACCTCGAAGCATACGAACAGGTTAAACAGGTCACCCGTAAGAAAAGATCCGGAAACGCCGGTTAGCAGGAAATGGAAGAATACATAATAGTAAAAGCGCTCCCGCTCTTCCCCGATGCTGGCAAAGGAAAAGAACAGGCAGGCCGCCCCGACTATGGAAGTCGTCAGGACAAGCAGTGCTGCAAACATGTCAGCTACAAAGACGATCCCGTAAGGCGGCATCCAGCCCCCCATGTACAGCGTCTGAATGCCTTCCGTATGAACCTGGTAGACAATTAAGGCAGCAACAGCAATATTGATAAATCCGCTGACAGCACTGATTATGCGCTGCAGGCCGATTCTATCCTTCAGAAAAATAAGGATAACCGCCGTCAAGGCCGGAATCAGCAGAGGCATTACAAGCAGATTGTTCATTCTCTCTCCCCCCTGCTTCCTTCCACATCATCCATGCCCGCCGAGCGGTAAGCCCGGTAAGCCAGAACGATGAAGAATGCGGATACCCCGAAGCTGATAACAATCGAAGTAAGGATAAGCGCCTGAGGCAAAGGATCGACATAGGCATCGGCATTCTCGCCAAGCAGCGGAGAAGCGCCTGTCTTCAGGCCGGCCATGGTCAGCAGCAGCAGATGGACACCGTGAGTAATCAGCGTAGTGCCAAGCAGGATGCGGAGCAGGCTTTTGGAGAGGACAAGATACACACCTACTGTAAACAGGACACCGATCGCCAGGGCAATAAGGAGTTCCATCAGTTATCCCTCCCGATCGTAAAGATAATATTCATGGTGACACCGATGACAGACAGGTATACACCCAAATCGAACAGCATCGCCGTAGTCAGCTCCGTCTTGCCCATCACCGGCAGCTCGAAATAAGCAAAGGCCTGGCTGAGGAAAGGCACATCAAAGAAAAAGGAGCCTATCCCGGTAAGGAATGCCATCAGAATGCCTACCCCGATTAAAATACGGTAATTGACAGGCAGCACCTTTTCCACGAAATCCATACCGAATGCAATAGCCAGCAGCACAAGCGCCGCTGCGGCCATCAGGGCTCCGATAAAGCCTCCGCCCGGATTGTTATGCCCGGCAAAGAACAGATACAGCGAGAAGGTTATGATGATTACAAAAGCCACCTTGGCTACCGACTGGAGCAGCACATCGTTACTGCGGGAGTAACGCGGCTTCTCATCGTCGAACATGCTTTTTATGGCAGCAGGCTTATTGTCCGGCTCAACCTTCAGCTTGATCATGGAATAGATCGCCAGTGAGGCCAGACCCAGCACCGTGATTTCAAACATGGTATCGAATCCGCGGAAATCTACAAGCAGCACGTTGACGATATTTTTACCGCCGCCCAGCTTATAGCTGTTCTCGGTATAAAAGCTTGAGATCGATTCGAACGGGCTGCTGTCAAGAGCCGCCAGTGCCACCATGGTCATGGTCGCCCCGAAGCCGATGGAAATGATCAGCTTAGGAAGCTTCAGCCGGAATTTGACCTTCTCACGGCCCAGTCTAGGCAGATGGCGGAAGCACAGCAGGAACAGGGTTACCGATACTACTTCAACAATCATCTGGGTCAGCGCCAGATCAGGGGCCCGGAACAGGACAAAGAGTAAAGTTACCATGTAGCCTACCATACCCGTGAGCAGAATCGCCGACACTCTCGATTTGGCAAAAGGTATAGCTACTGCACCTGTCAGCATAACGAGCACCGCAACAACCTCAAAGAAGGAAATCGGCGCATATTGGCCTTGCCCTAGCGTGATACCGTCTGTATACAGCAAAGCGCCGCCTACAATTACAATGATCAATGTGAAAATATACATCAGATAGTGGCGCATGGAGCCTGTCATATAGAGACTGGTAATGGAACGTGAAGACCGTTCAACCAGCCGGATGCTGCCGTCATAGACCTGGTTCAGCGTAACGCCTCTGCCCCTGCCCCACTCTCTGTCAACAAGACTGAGACGGCCGTAAACCCGGTACACAACAATACCGAGAACAATAACGCCGAGCGTCATCCATACTTCAGTGTTAAACCCATGCCAGAAATAGATATTTACGTAAAAAGGCGAGCTTGCTGCGATCTGCGGATGAATTGCGTTCATTCCCGGTACAATGAGCGTCTTAGACAGCATGTTGGGGAATAATCCGGTCACAACCGCCAGCAGTGCCAGCAGGATTGGTGACAGCAGCAGGCCGAATGGCGCCTCATGCGGTTTTTTATCCAGCTTCTCCGGCTGAAATTTGCCAAAGAAGGTATGGAAGACCATAATCATGCTATAAGCAAAGGTAAATATGCTCGCAATCCAGGCTACCACCGGAACAATGGTAAACAGCGATTGCGCACTCAGAATATCAAGCTCCCTGATATTCAGAACGGCAGTAAAGAACATCTCCTTGCTTAGGAAGCCGGCGAACGGCGGAAGGCCAGCCATCGAGAAGCTGCCGATCAGCGCAACGGTAAAGGTTACAGGCATCAGTGAGACCAGCCCGCCCAGCTTGCGCAGGTCACGTGTATTCGTCTCATGGTCGACAATTCCGACAACCATGAACAGTGAGCCTTTGAAAATGGCATGATTAAATAAATGAAATAATGCTGCCGTTGTTGCGGCGGTAAAGTATACAGCCTCTTCACCCGTATAGAATGAAGCTGCTGATCCCATTCCCAGTAGTCCCATAATCAGTCCAAGCTGACTGATTGTAGAATAGGCTAATAGAGCCTTCAGGTCCGTCTGCTTCATCGCCTGGATCGATCCATAGATCAAGGTGATCAGGCCGACACCCGACACAATCCAAAACCACTCATATTGCCCCGCAAACACCGGACTGAAACGTGCGACCAGATAAAGGCCGGCTTTGACCATGGTTGCCGAGTGCAGATAGGCACTGACCGGAGTCGGTGCTTCCATTGCATCCGGCAGCCAGATGTGAAACGGAAACTGGGCTGATTTGGTGAAGGCGCCCAGCAGAATCAGAAGCATCGCAGGAATAAACAGTGCCTGCCCGCTGATGTCACCAGCCTGGCTCCAGATCTCACGGATACTGAAGGTGCCGGTCATGACGTACAGCATCAGGAAGCCGGCGAACATCGCCAGACCGCCAAAGACCGTAATCAGCATGGACTTCAGTGCGCCGTAACGTGACTTCTGTCTGCGGTGCCAAAAAGCAATCAGCAGGAAGGAGGATACGCTGGTCAGCTCCCAGAAGCCGTACAGCACCATCAGATTATCGGACAATACAACGCCCAGCATAGCTCCCATAAATAACATCAGATAGACATAGAACGGGGTCAGCTCTTCTTTGCGTTTGTCCAGATAATAGATCGAATAGATAATAACCAGCGCACCCATTCCTGTAATTAACAATGTGAACAGTAAGCTTAAACCATCCAGGTGGAACACCAGATCAATGCCAAGGGACGGAATCCATGATACAGTCTCGTACCCGGAATCTCCTCCCTTGATGACCGGTATGCGGGTCAAGAAATAAACGAATAACGCCAGCGGGCCTGCAAGCACCAGCCACCCTCTGTGGAGCCGGGGCAGCTTCCCGCGTAGAAGCGCTATCATTAGGGCCAGCAGAAACGGAACAAGAACGGTTATATGAAGCAAAGGCAAGCCTCCTTTTCCACCCAGTATTTGTTAAGTTGTGAACATTGGAACTTACTCCCAGAGGACAAGACCGGCTACAGCGGGTCTGTCAAAATCCCCTCGCAGATATGCAAGTATCTCGCTTTACCATCTTGCTCAATTTTGAACAAGCCATTCTCGAATTCGGTGTGCAGCTCGTGGAAAAATTTACCCTTGATGTAATCGGTCCCTTCCGGCTCATCACTAAGCTGGTATACGCCGCCATTCTGCACCAGGTAGGAGATAACACCCTCCTCATGGGTTTCCTCAAGGCCTGCACGCATCCGCTGTACAGCTACGACATGCAGATCCATCATCTTCATCTTGCTGATCAGCTCATTGACAAAGTTGCGCTTGGTCAGCTCCTGCCACAGCGTCTGCGCGGACTGTCCGATAATTATCTGGGTTACTTCCTTTTCTTCAGCTGCTTCGACAATAACATCAGTTGTCTTGCGGCCTCTCCGTTTACGGATCATGAATTCAGCTCCGGCTTCCTCAGCCAGACGTTTCCAGACAGCCATAAACATTTCCTTGCTCTGATTGTATTCATCAGTGTCGGAACTATCGACGTTGAGCACGTAAAGCGGTGCCCCGATTAGCTCAGACAGGTGGACACCACGCCGGATTAAACGCTCTCCGTGCGGACCGTAATGAACACATACCATAATCTTTTCCTTGTGAATGACCTTCGCCCTCCTGTTTGAAATGGGTTAGAAATACAAAAGGAGCCTACTGGCGTAAGGCCCCTTTCTGTTGTTCTTAACCCTTAAATGTTATATTTAAAGTATATCGATTAAGATACTGTTTGTAAAGTTTACGGACATGAAAAAGACGAACAACGAAGGCGGGAAACCCTATGATCTATGTTGCCTTACTGCGCGGAATTAATGTAGGCGGGAATAATATTATCAGCATGAAGCTGCTTAAGCAGACGTTTGAGCAGGCCGGGATGACCTCGGTAACCACCTATATTAATTCGGGAAACATTATTTTTGCTGCCGGTGATCATCCCCAGGAGGCTCTGCCGGAGCTGCTTGAACAAGCCATTCTGAAAGATTTCAGCCTGGACATTAAAGTTTTACTCCGGAGCTTGGAGCAGATGCGCACCGTTATTGCTGCGCTGCCGGATGCCTGGAGCAACGATGACACGCTGAAAAGTGATGTTATGTTTCTGTGGGAGGAGGCGGATGCAGAAGCCGTCCTGGAGGAGCTGCCGCTGAAGCCGGGGATCGGCACACTCCTGTACGTTCCAGGCGCAGTATTGTACTCCGTAGAACGCGGAAATGTCACCAAAAGCGGAATGGCCAAGCTGATCGGCACCAGGGTATACAAGCTCATGACCGTCCGCAATGTGAATACTACCCGTAAGATTTACCAGCTTATGCTGGCGGCGGAAGCGCAGCTGGCATAAATAAGCCAGAGCCTGGCGGCAGCTGCCGGCTCTGGCCGATCGGGGTACAGCTCAGGCTGTCTGCCTCAGCACGCTACCTGTCTGCAAGGAAGGTTTGCCGGAACAGGCGGCTAAGCTTCAGGAACTGATCAACCTCCAGCCGGTGAACCGGTTTGAGCTCATCACTGCTTCTCGCCCTTGAATGAAGAGTCAGCTTAAGGCCCTCCTGCTGCAGCAGATATTTGGCATTGACCGGATAGTGGCGCCCCTCAAATAAATGGAGCGGCCCGAGAAGGGTCTGCAGCTGCTCCGCACGCTCCTCCTCCTGCTGCCACC
Source organism: Paenibacillus sp. FSL R7-0273 (assembly GCF_000758625.1). Classification (NCBI taxonomy): domain Bacteria; kingdom Bacillati; phylum Bacillota; class Bacilli; order Caryophanales; family Paenibacillaceae; genus Paenibacillus; species Paenibacillus sp. FSL R7-0273. Next base: position 3,249,340 of record NZ_CP009283.1, on the reverse strand, counting down.
TGCGGGCAATCCATACATATAAATCAAGATGGAAGTTGGTTAATATTCCGCTGTAGCCGTGTGCCCCTGCCTGTAATGATCCCAGGTAGGAGGTGCCGTTAGCATTATAGATCTTGAGCGGCGTCCCCTGAACAGCGTCAACCTTCTGTCTGATCTGCTCCAGATCACAGCTTGTCTCCTTAAGGAAGAAGAAACGCCCGGTTTGTGCGCACCATTGCAGCAGCTCCGGAGTCAGCAGCCGGTGGTAAGGAACCGGACATTCGTACAGGCCCAGCTTTACATCCGGCAGCCTTTCCATAATGGCCAGAAGGTTGCTTTTCCATACCTCAACATCGTCCTCAGGTCCGGCAATCCGGCTGGTTACAAGAACAACTGCGTCGACTCCGGTCTTGGCCATTGCCGACAGCTCAGTGAGCTGCTCCTCCAGATCATCTGAATTGTGTCCGGAAGCCACTACCGGAACTCTCCCGGCTGTCTTTTCAACTACAAAGCGGGCCAGTGCTATTCTCTCTTCGAGCGACAGAAAGAGCATTTCACTGGACAGGCATACTGCGAATAAACCGTGGACTCCCTTGTCCAGATACCATTCAATCAGCTCCTCCAATGCTGCATAGTCTATCTCATTCTCCTCCGTAAACGGAGTAAGCATAACCGGCCATACACCGTCCGGCAGTAAATGATTATCCAATACAAGTGCCTCCTCACAGCTGGCAATTCCCTTTCTCAGGGATGGCAGCCTCCTGGTATAATAGCTAGAAGTCTACTTCTAGTATAGGCTTGTAAGCGTTACATCTGAATGTCATAATAACGCCGATTCATGGCATCATGTCATCATGCATATCGTGCGGAGAGAGTGAAGGTGCTGCTGAAATGGATATTGTGCAATACCAGTTTTCTAATTTTTCCAACATTCATAACGTCGATCTGAAATTATACTATTGCGGAACGGAGAAATGCCTGTCAGGTCATGAGGTGGGCCCGATGGTCCGTGATTATTACAAAATTCATTACATCCACAGCGGAAAAGGAGAGTTCCGGACCGGCGGTAAGTCATACAGCCTGGAGAAAGGACAGGGGTTTCTGATCAGTCCGGAGAATCTGTCCTATTACTGTGCTGACCCTGAAGACCCCTGGACCTATTCCTGGGTTGCCTTCAATGGCATGCAGGTGGAATACTATCTCAAACGGTCGCAATTATCGGATGAACAGCCTGTATTCAGCTCTGGCCGTGACGAATATATTCAAGCCTGCTTTCTGGAAATGTTCAAGGCGACAGAGCATACGCTGACCGATGAGCTCCGGCTGCTGGGTGCGCTCTATTCTTTCCTGTCTGTCATACTGGACCCGGCGTCTGTGCCGGCCGGCTCTACCGGAGCCAAAGGCCACTATGTGGAGCAGACGATTGCCTTCATTGAGCAGGAATACGCAACGGATCTGACAGTCGGCCAGCTGGCTGAACGGCTTAGAATTAACCGCAAATATCTGTCTAAAGTCTTCAAGGATGCTACAGGTGTAACGCCGCAGCAGTACGTTATTCTGTACAGGATGAACCGGGCCGGCGAGCTTATCCGCAAGTCTGCCCTTTCCATCAGTGAAATTGCCTGCAGCGTCGGCTATAAAGACCAGTTCCAGTTCTCCCGCATGTTCAAAAAAGTAATGGGGGCTGCCCCCCGCGATTACCGGAATTCCTGCTGAATGGACGTGTGTGCACTGCAGAACCGCCGGCTGCTGCATATGCTGGATGATGACATGCCGGAAGGATCAGGCATCAGTCTAACAAGGAGGAATGCATCATGCCAGCTATCAAACGTTCTGCCGTTTATCCCAGATTAACGGTATACAGTCAAGAGAATTTCCGCGGACGCCGCCGTATTTACCGGGGAAATCTCGGCTTTGCTGATGTGGACACAGTCCTCACGGGGATTGAAAGCCTGCGCTTCTTCTCGCTGAATCCGGGTGCAACGCTTGTGCTGTTTGACCGCTCCTCATTCCGGGACAATTTCGTCATTCTGCGCGGAAACCGCAGCATCCGTGAGCTTGACGATATTCTGCGCCGCGGGGATGTTGAATCGCTGATCTCAACCAATCAGAGGCTGACAGCGGCGCAGGTCCGTGCCATCCAGCGTAAAGGAACCCTGCCGGCAGGCTACAGGCTGCTATGAGCATAAAGGCCGCACCTTATAATAAAGGTGCGGCCTTCTTTTTTTATGGCAGATAGCGCTCCGCTATCCGGATCACCTTGCCGTCCTGTGTTGTAACGGTGCACAGCATTCCGAAGTCGGCCATTAAGTCCAGCCGCTCTACAAATTCCGTCTTGCTGACTGTCTTTGGCGTTGCGCCATCCATTACAGCAAACTCCGCCTGTTCAGACAGCTCCAGGGGGTCCTTGATAGCAAGCTTATTAAGGACATAGAAGCCTCCCGGCATATCTTGCTCCGGATCAATACCCAGCCTCCGCAGCCGGGCAGGATCATCATTATCTGTAAGCCATTCGGCATTATCAAATTTAAATCCGGGCTCCGTGAGCGTCATGCCGCTGACATAGCCAAGCAGCTCACTTACGGGTGATATAGTGAAATCGGCTGCTGTTGCGGGAATCTGCAGGCCAATCTTCTCCTTGGCAAGATTCCAGCCAAGCTCCTCCTGCACGAAGCTGGCTGCGACCGTCTGAGGGTCCAGCAGGTCAGCCGCCTTTTGCCCTTGGTCTGCCTCTGCCTGCAGCCCGGCAAAATACTCCGCTGAAGGGAGGGCTGTATCCGGAGTCTCGTAATACTCATAGCCGTTGCCGTCTTTCCAGCGCTCAACAACCCAGATGCCGGAATTGCCCTGGACAGCCGGCTGGGACAGCAGCAGGTGGGCTGTTGTTCCGTCCGACATCACAAACTTTGCAATTGCATGATTACCGCTGTACGTTTCATGGTCCAGCACCCCTTTACCCTCGAAATAAGCCTGCAGGCCCGTTTCCCGTCCGGCCGGAATGCCCAGATCATACGCTCCGGTCCAGATTACCCCCTCGTAACGCGGTGTATTTCCTTCATAGGCGAACACAAGCACCGGCTTGCCCATTGAGCTATCCTCGGTAATTTTGCCGTCAATCTCGTTCATTCCGCCGGCCAGAGGCAGCCTGCTGATATCCTCCGGCTCCAGCCGGTATTCCAGCCGCCACAGCTCAAGCGGCTCAGGCAGCAGCCCCTCTACCCGGCCCGCCTGCTCGAACACAGTCATCTCGCTGTCAACAATGACAGCCCCGCTTATCCGGTTCTCTATCCCGGCTATCTGCTCGGTAATATATTGCTTGGCATAATCTGCTTCGGTCATCCTGTGTGACCGCAGATTTCCCGTTAATCCGGCAATAGCAACAGTTATAATGACTAACGCAACGGCGGAGATAACCACCAGGAAGGATGGCTTCCGGTAATTCAGGACATTCCTGATCCGCCCTTTTGTGCTGTTCTCCCCAAAAGCAAGCGGAGTCCGTCCGGGAAATGCCCGGCCGGTGGACAGTGCAAGCAGCGAGGTGGAATATTCCTTCTTAATGCTGCTGCCCAGCTCCCGGATCACCGCCTCATCACAGGATTTCTCCATATCCTCATCCATGAGGCGGACAGCCAGCCAGACCAGCGGATTGAACCAGTGCAGGCAGAGTGCGGCAAAAGCAGCCAGCTTCGCCAAATGGTCAAGTCTCCTGATATGGACCTGCTCATGCCGGAGGATATATCCCCGCTCATGCCCTCCAAGCCCGGATGGCAATATGATCCGGGGTCTTATAACTCCGAATACAAACGGCGTTTGGGCTCTGCTCCACTCATAGATGCGGCCGCCCTCATGCCGCGCCCCTTTTAATTGTCTGTTAAGCCGGATGGCGGAGAATAGTCCCGCGGACAGCATAACCGCTGCCCCGCCGAGCCAGATGTATACTGCTGCTGTCTTCCAGCGATCTGCCGCTGAAGGTTGTACTGCTGTATCAGGCGTTGAACCAGCTGTTCCGGTGACTGCAGAAGTATTCAGCATATCCTGGCCGTCTGCCCCTGCTGTGATACCTCCGGTATCATTGTTTCCTGTATGGGCTGCAGCTCCGGCAGTTTCCTGCCCCGTATCTGTAAGGGGCTGTACTTCGGTCTGCAAGCCGGAGGCTGTCTGCAGAGTGCCCGTCCCTGACTCAGGCAGCAGTGCCGGAATCAGACTATATGGAGTTTCAAAGGTCAGCGGACAGAGCAGACGGAACAACACCGCGAACCAAAGAACATACGAGAGCACTTTCGGAGCCTTGCGAAGCAGCAGCCTGGCAACCAGCACAAGCAGGATGACATAGCTGGCAGTTATACTCATCTGCAGAACGGTTTGAAAAAAGGCCGGCATGCCTATTCCTCCTCTTTCTCATTAATCAGCTTCAGCAGCTCGTCAATCTCCTTGTCCTCCAGCTTGCGGCTGCGGGTAAAGGCCGCAAGAAAACGGGGCAGTGAGCCCCCGAACGTCTCTTCCACGAACCGCTTGCTCTGCTCGGCATGAAATTCCTCCTTGCTGATCAGGGATACCACCGTGCCCTCTCCGTTATGGAACATCCCCTTACCCTCCAGCCGCTTCAGCATGGTATAGGTAGTGGACTTCTTCCAGCCCAGCTCTGCTTCGCACAGCTTCACCAGCTCCCCGGAGGGCAGCGGCTCCCCCTTCCAGATCAGCTCTGCCAATCTGGCCTCTGTTTCCGTCAGCTTTACTGCTTTCAATATATTCAGCTCCTCATGGTTTACAATCCGTAGACCTCCTGTTTTTACCAGTTTACAACCTGTAGACCGATTTGTCGATACATCAGCACACAAAAAAACAGCGGGATTACCCGCTGTCACACCTTTTCCACCTGTTATTTCTCAAGCATACCCGGGAATTCGTCCAGCAGCATGCCGCTAGTCAGCATATCGTCATAGTTCCACATGTTTTGTCACCACGGCAGGCTAGAACTCCTTACTCTGCTGAATCCGCACAGACACCAGATAAGATACCGCAAACATTACTAATGACAGCATCAGGAAGCCTGTGCCAACCTCACTGCCGTTAAAGTTAACGCTTTTCCCGGTAAAATTCATTAGTGCCCATACACCGATCCGCAAGCCTACTGATATCCCTGCTGACAGAAACAGCATCATTTCATTTTTTTCCACACCAAATTTCAGGATAGCCGGAAAGCAGAGCGAAATAGTAGAGATCGAAAGAGACAAGCCAAAGGTATAACCGTTCCACAGCTGGGCAAATCCGGCAGGGTCAGCCGCTTTTAACATGTTAAGTACCGGAGTACAGAGGCTGACTCCAATTCCCATAACGATCAGCATGATAAAAGAAAGATATTTGGCATGGATAACCGTACTGCGTCTGACCGGAAGGGTAATCTCCATTCTGTTCCAGTTAGCCGCCTCATCCACCTGCTGCGAAGCGCCAATGCTCACCGAAAACACCATAATCTGCCCGGCTATCACTGCATTAAGAGCTGTAATATCACTGGCAAACAGAGATACAAGCAGCAGACATAACGATATGCCCAGAGACACCTTTAAGTTGCTTTGCATGGAATAGTAATTGTTTAAGAGCAAGCCTCTCATTTACCTCTCCCCCTTTACCAGAAACAGCAGAATCTCATCAATCGAAACGTTATCAACAACGATCCCGTCATATTTTTGCGCAAAAGCCTGGCGGTCCCCCACCAGCACATCGGTCTGAAAATCCCTTTTCCTGTAGCACAGCCGGTCCGCCGTCTCAATGCGTATGAACTGCTCCTGGCGGCAGCGGGCAATACCATAGTTGTAGATCAGCTCGTCCTTGGGGGCCGTCAATATGATTTTCCCCTGATGGATGATGGTAATGAAATCGGCGATTTTCTCCAGATCACTTGTAATGTGGGAGGACATCAGAATAGAGCGGCTCTCATCCTCCACAAACTCCTGAAACACCTCCAGTATCTCCTCCCGGGTAACCGGATCAAGCCCCGAAGTGGCTTCATCCAGAATCAGCAGCTTGGGACGGTGGGACAGCGCTGCGGCGATCGCCAGCTTCATCGACATCCCGCGTGAGAAATCCTTGAGTCTCCGGTTCATTGGCAGGCCGAACTTTCCTGTAAGCCTTATGTACTCGTCCTGATCCCATTGCCTGTAAATACCGCTCATTACCTTTGCCAGTCTAGCCGGGGTGAGGATGCCCGAGAAATTGGCCGCATCCAGCACGACTCCAATATCTTCTCGGATTCCGGTGTCCTTGTCTGTCATCGTTCTCCCCAGCAGCTTTATAGTGCCGCCGTCAATTTTAACCGTGTTCAAAATGGATTTGATGGTGGTGGTCTTACCCGCTCCGTTCTCACCGACAAAGCCCATAATCATCCCGCTGGGAATCGAGAACGAAACATTGTCCAGGCTGAAATCAGAGCCGTTATACGTTTTGGTCAGACCGTCTACTTCCAGGTTATATATCATCTGGTATCCTCCCCGTAAAAAAGATTAAGTAATTCCATCAGCTTCTCCCGCCTGATCCCGCTGCTTCGGGCAATTTCTACGGCTGTGATCAGATGCTCTTCGATTCTTTTTTGCTGCTCCTCCTGAACAAGCTCCTTATTCAGCGCAGACACGAAGCTCCCGCGCCCGACAGTCGTCTCAATAAACCCCTCGCGCTGCAAATCCTCATATGCCTTCTGAACCGTAATGACACTAACCTGAATGGACTTGGCCAATGCCCGCATGGAGGGAATGCTGTCTCCCGCCTTCAGCTCACCGCTCATAATCATGGCTTTAATCTGGGCTGTAATCTGTTCATAGATCGGCTTGTTGCGGTTATTACTGATGATAATTTCCAAACAGCTCACTCTCCTGCCGCCAAGTGTACTTATTGTACCAGTACAATATAGCTTATTCATCGGAAATTGTAAATAGTTTCAATTTTAAATTAAGCCTTGATTAATCGTAATTTTTACGATAACATATTTATTCGTAACTATTACTAATTAAGAGGGTGCATCATGAAAAAGAATACACAGCTGTCTTCACTCCGTTTTTTCTCCTCACCTAAAGCCTTCCGGCTCTGCCTAAGCCTGCCAATGCTCATTATATTAACTCTTTTAAGCGCCTGTTCAGAGGCTTCACAGAATACAGCGAACCAGGACGCGGATAAAAAGCATATTCATTTCCTTTACAACTTCTCCACCCGCTCACTAGATCCGCATATTGATTCCAGCTATGTCCCGCTGCGCGCCGGCATTACCGAAACGCTGGTGAAGCTGGATGAAGAGCAGCTGAAGGTAGTTCCTTGGCTGGCTGAATCGTGGGAGGGTGACGACGGTGTGAACTGGGTCATTAACCTGCGTGAAGGGATCACCTTCCACAACGGCAAGGCAATGGACGGTCCTGCTGTAAAAGCTTCCCTGGAGCGGGCTATGAACGAGAACGTAGCCATCCGTAATGCGCTAAATATCGGACAGATTGAGGTAGAAGGCAATCAGCTGCAGATCACTACAACCCGGCCCTTTCCGGAGTTCATCAGCGAGCTGGTTAACCCTAACGTGTCCGTCATTGATGTAACAGAAGGCGATTTTAACACAAAGCTTACCGGAACCGGCCCGTTCAGGCTCACCTCCTTCGCCCCTGGCAGCAAGCTGGAGCTGGAGCGCTATGATGCCTACTGGGACGGAGCTTCCAAGCTAGATTTCGTCACCTTCTCGTTCAATGAGGATGCCAATGCCCGTACGCTTGCCCTGCAGTCGGGCCAGGTGGATATCGTCTACCGCCCTGAAGTAGAAAGCCTGGAAGTGCTGCGCGCCCAAGAGGGCATTGAAGTGGAGGCTACCTCAACCTTCCGCGTACATCAGATGACGATGAACATGGAACGTACCAGCATGCAGGATGTCCGGATCCGCCGGGCGGTAGACGCACTGATTAACCGTCAGCAAATTGTAGACACCATCCTGCTGGGCTACGGAGAAGCGGCCAAAGGTCCTTTCCTGCCTTCCCTGCCGTTCGCCCCTTCCTTTGAGCCGGGTCCAAGCGGTGAAGCTGCAGCGGTCCAATATCTGAATGAAGCTGGCTATACGCAGCAGGACGGAATCATGCAAAAGAACGGTGAGCCGCTTCAGCTTGTATTGCTTACATACAGCGCCCGCGCTGACCTGCCGTTGATCGCCCAGGTGTTCCAGTCTGACGCCAAGCGGATCGGAATACAGGTTGAAATCCGCCAGATTGATACGCCCGAGGATTATATGGCCTCGAACCGGGATTGGGATCTGGCTACCTACAGCAATCTGACCGCACCCCGCGGAGATGCCGGCTATTATCTGAATGCCACCTATCACCCGGATGGAGCACTGAACTTCAGCGGTGCCGAACAGCCGGAGCTGACTGCCATTATTGATAAGCTTAACCAGACAGTAGGCGCTGATGAGCGTGCTGCACTCGCAGAACAGGCGGCGGCTTATGTGCATGAGCAGATGATCAATTCCTTTATCCTGCATCCGTCAACCATTGTCGCTTACAACAAGGATAAGGTTACGAACTGGGTGACTACCCGGAGCGAGTACTACATGATTACAAATAAACTGGATGTCACGAAATAATGCTGCGGCTTATCACCCGCAAGTTTCTTGAAGTCGTCCTGTTTCTGTTGTTCATAACCTTTATCAGCTTTCTGTTCATCCGGCTTGCTCCCGGAGATCCCGCACTGACCATATTGAACGTGGATGAGCTGTCGGTCAGCCAGGAGCAGATTGAGGCGCTGCGTGAGGAAATGGGCTTTAATGATCCGCTTATCGTCCAGTATGGACAATGGCTGGCCAAGTTTCTGAAGCTGGATTTCGGCAATTCCTATGCTACCGGCGAGCCTGCCGTAAGGCTGATTGCTTCAAGCCTGCCGACGACTCTCGAGCTGACGCTGGGCTCACTCGCCGTCATGCTGGCCGTAGCATTACCGCTGGCCTCCCTGTCTGCACTTTACCGGGACAGCTGGCTGGATAAGCTCAGCCGCACCCTGTCGGTGATCGGAGCCGCTGTGCCCAGCTTCTGGCTGGGGCTGATCCTGATTGACCTGTTCGCCGTCCAGCTGGGCTGGCTTCCAACGATGGGACGGGGCGGCCTCCCGTCCATGGTTCTGCCTTCGCTGACCCTCGGCCTGGCTATATCAAGTGTCTATCTCCGGCTGCTCCGCTCAAGTCTCTTGGACTCGCTTAGTGAGGAATTTATAATTTCCGGGAGAGCGCGCGGCATTCCGGAGTGGCGGATCTTCTGGGCCTATGCCTTCCGCCACAGCCTGCCGCCGGTTGTTACGGTATTTGGAGTAAGCATCGGAAGCCTGATCGGCGGCGTTGTCGTCATCGAGGTGCTGTTCGCTTATCCGGGTATCGGCAAATTAGTAGTGGATTCTATCCGCCAGCGTGATTATCCGGTTATCCAGGGCTACATTCTGGTAATGGCCGTTACTGTATTTGCGGTCAATACTGGAGTAGATTTGCTTAACCGTTATTTGAAGCCTGAAGTCAGATTAAAGGGAAGGAGAATGTAGCATGATCCGCTTGTTTAGGCAGTCCGGGAACGGCCTGAGAAAAAAAGTCCAGCTTGGCACAGCGTCCCTAACCGCCATTCTCCTTCTGTTTATTTACATCTATACCGCCTTTGTTCTCCGCCATGACTCCACCCTGACTGACCTGAGTATCCGCCTGCAGGGATCAAGCCTGACTCATCCGCTGGGCACAGATCATCTGGGCCGCGATGTGCTGACCAGGCTTGTGCTCGGCGGACAGCAGACCGTCGGCTATAGCCTGCTTGCCCTGGCAGCCGCACTGTTCATCGGTACGGCGGCTGGCATGCTTGCCGGCTTTAAGGGCGGCTGGCTGGACCGTGTATTCATGCGCATTGCCGACGGCTTCCTGGCTTTTCCCGATATGATCGTCGTTATTGTGCTCAGCGGCCTGCTTGGTCCCGGTCTGCACAGCATGATTATTGCTATTGTCATGGTAAAATGGGTCAGCTATGCCCGGGTAGTGCGCACTACCGTCATGACCGAATCCCGGCAGGATTATATGCTGGCTGCGCAGATTAACGGATTGTCTCCGGCAAAAATGCTGGGCCGTCATCTGCTGCCGCATGTTGCCGGCCAGGTGCTTGTCCTGGCCAGCCTTGACCTCGGCAAGGTGATTCTCCTGATCTCCTCCCTATCCTATATCGGGCTTGGCGTACAGCCGCCGACTCCGGAATGGGGCTCGATGCTTAATGATTCGCGCCCCTACTTTCAGCTTGCACCGCAGCTGATGCTCTATCCAGGCCTCGCCATTGTGCTGCTGGTGCTGTCCGTAAATATGCTGGGCGATTATCTGAGAGACCATTTTGATGTCAAAAAGGAGGTTCGGGCTTAATGCTGCAATTTGATCAGATTACTATACGCACCTCTTCCCGCACACTGGTCGACAGTGTATCCCTGAACGTCCAGCCTGGTGAATGGCATGCACTGGTCGGCCAAAGCGGTAGCGGTAAAAGCCTGCTCTCCCGCAGCGCCGGCCAGCTGCTCCCGCCCGGACTGTCTGCGGAAGGCAGCATCACACTTGGGGGCACAGAGCTGCTCGGGCTGAAGCGCAGTGCTCTCCGTAAGCTGTTAGGCCGCCGGATGTCCTACATTTTCCAGGACTATCAGGCTGCCTTCGCCCCATTCCGTACCATTGGACAGCATTTCAGGGAAGCCGTCGCCACGCACGACAAGGAGCATCTTAAGGAAGCCGCAATCCGCACTTCAGCCGCTCTCGAATCGGTCGGTCTGGACGGCAGTCTGGCAGCGCGCTATCCGTTTCAGCTGAGCGGCGGCCAGCTGCAGCGTGCCTCCATTGCTCTGGCCCTGCTGTTCTCGCCTGATGTACTGGTCGCAGATGAAGTAACTACAGCCCTGGACAGTGTCAGCGGTCATCAGGTAATGGGCCTGCTGAACCGGCTGAGGCTGGAAACCGGCTGCTCCATCCTCTTCATCACGCATGACTGGCGGCATGTCAGACGCTATACTGACCGGATCGCCGTTATGAAAGAAGGCAAAATTGTCGAATCAGGGGGGACACACCGGATCCTGGACCATCCCCGGCATGAATACACCCGCCAGCTAATTGCTGCCGCACCGGTGCTCTCGCGTCTTCCGTCTGGCTTACAGGAGGCACAATCATGAATACTCCACTGCTGTCCGTAGAACAGCTGTCCAAGCATTACAGTAACGGTAAACAAGCCATCAAGGCTGCAAGCTTCCGGTTAGACCGCGGGGAGAGCCTGGGCCTGGTCGGGGAGAGCGGCTGCGGAAAAAGCACGCTGGCCCGCTGCCTGCTGCAGCTTGAGCCCATAAGCGGCGGTGCCATTGTCTTTAAAGGACAGCCCATTCAGCAGCTTAACGAGAAGCAGCTGAATCCATACCGCCGCGATATGCAGATGGTCTTCCAGAATCCCGCAGCGGCGCTGAATCCGCGGCTGCGCATCAGGGATTCCCTCCTGGACCCTTATAACCAATACAGCCGCCAGTTGCAGCACTCCTATTTCAGCTGCACCTCCCGCTCCGCTTTTGTCGCTGAGCTGCTGGAGGCGGTAGAGCTCTCTCCTTCGCTGGCGGACTGCTATCCTCATGAGCTGAGCGGCGGGCAGAAGCAGCGGGTAACGATAGCAAGGGCTATAAGCATTGAACCCGCCCTGATTGTACTCGATGAGCCTACGGCCAGCCTGGACGTCTTATCCCAGGGCGCCATCCTTACTCTGCTGGAGCAGCTGCAGCGTGATCTGAAGCTGGCTTATCTGTTCATTTCCCATGATCTGGCTGCGGTCAGCCGGATGTGCAGCAGGCTGCTCGTTATGCGTGAGGGAGAGTTTGTCGACAGCTTTACCAGGCAGGAGATGTTTGCGGAGGACAGGCATCCTTACACAAAGGAGCTTATTTCTATTTTTTAATTCCTTGTCCGTTCAGTTCTGGTCGTTTACAATGAAATCAATTGATAATGATTCTTAATTGACTGGAGAGATGAACATGTCCGGTACCAAGGCGCATACATTCGGCAGCAGCCATTACATAGAGACCCCAGACGGCCGCAAGCTTCATTACATGGAACAAGGAACCGGTCCGGTGACCGTCGTCTTCGAATCAGGCATGGGCATGTCCCGCTCATGCTGGGGACTGGTACAGCCCCCGGCCGCAGGACATGCCCGTGCTGTTGTCTACGACCGGGCTGGCAGCGGCCGGAGCGAGCCGGACCCTGCTCCCCGGACGCTTGCGAGAATAACCGGGGACCTGCTCTTCCTGCTCGGAGAGCTTGGCAGCGGCCCCTTCCTTCTGGTCGGCCACAGCTGGGGCGGTCCTATTGTACGCAATGCTGCAGCTAAGCTGGGCCCTGCAAAGATCATTGGAATACTGCTGGTCGATCCTACCGACGAGAACTGCGGCCTGTATTTCGAAGAAAAAACAGAGCGGCATTACGGAAGAATGGACTTTCTGGTTCCGCTCATTATGAAGACCGGCCTGTATAAGCTGCTCGGCAGCAGACAAGGCAAGGTCCTGCCTGCGGATGTCTATGCCGATCACAAGCGGGAGGACTTCAGCAGGCAGGCGGGTACAACCATGCTTGCCGAGGGCAAGGATTTCATCAAGGACCTGAAGGCGCTTCGCGGCAAGCAGGTTCAGCCCGGCTCGATCCCGCTGACTATTCTCTCGGGCACCTACATATCCCGTATGGAACGCAAAATGAGACCGCTGCTGCATGCTGCCCATCGTAAATCAGCTGCCGGTCACCCGGATGGACGTCTCGTAGAAGCCCCGAAATCCGGTCATATGATTATGTATACCGAGCCGCAGCTGATTGTAGAGGAGATCCAAAGAATGGCTTCCCGGACGAACGGCTAAACGGCTAATCAGCTTGCACATTTACATACAAAAAGCCCGCATCCTGTGCGGGCTCATTGCTATTCATTTAACGCTCCCGGTTAACCACATATTGAAGCAAATGCTTTAAGAAGGAGGTCTTACGGGGAATTTCTTTTAACGCGTCGCTTGCATGGCAGTAATGCTGCCACATCTCCCTGCCGGCACCGTCAATACCGAGCACCGAGACAAAATTGGACTGATTGTTAACAGCATCATTGCCGGCCGGCTTACCCAGCACCTGCGCTTCACCTTCCACATCCAGCAGATCATCCCTGATCTGAAAGGCAATGCCCATATGGTAGGCAAACCTTTTGAGCGCAGCAAGCTCATCCTCCTTAACCTCAGCCAGCATCGCCGGCATAACCAGACAGGCCTCAAAGGCAACCCCCGTCTTATAAAAGCATACCCTGTTCAGCTCCTCCAGTGTAAGGACTCTGCCTTTTGAATCCAGATCCATCATCTGCCCCATGCACATATCTTCAGCCTTTTGCGCTGAATAGCGGATCAGGGCGAGCACCGTCTCCGGCTTGAACCGGTTCAGTGAGGCCTGCTGTCCGATTGCCCGCTGGATAAGATACAGTCCGGCTAATTCAGCAACCGCGCTGCCGTGCACCTCATGCAGTGTTTCCCGTCCTCTGCGGGTAGCCGCATTATCCTGCGAGGGCAGATCATCGAAGATCAGGGATGCCGTATGCATGTACTCCAGTGACCGCAGAAGCGGGGTGATGGCCGATGACTCCAGTCCGTATTCGTTCACCCCCATTACCCAGGTCAGGATCGGGCGCACCCGCTTCCCGTCCCCCTCCAGGCTGTAGTTGGCTGCATGGATCAGCCGTTCCTGCATGGCCGGAATATGATCGGGCTTCGCAAACGGCAGCTCATCATTAATCAGGGCTCTGACCTCATGAAGAGTGTGTGTGAATGCCTCCTGCTCTCTTGCATCCTCCTTCAGCTGCTCAACCACTCCGTCCCGCAGCAGCTTATCGAAAAAGTCTACGTCATCCGCCTTGCTTACCATTCTCTGCAGCAACCGGTCGAATTCCCTGATCCCGCCTGCAAAAATCCGCATTGTCTCCTTATACTTCTCCGCTCCCGCCCGTTCCTTATACCGCTTAAGCCCGTTGATTGCACGGTCGAGAATGACCTCGCGCGCTTTGGCATCCGAATGATAGACGGTATGAATCAGATTGGATACCACCGCCCAGTAGACCTCAAACGGATTGATCAGATCCGGCCGCTGCTGATGATGCTGCAGATAATAGGTGTAAGGAGTAACTGCACCGTCCTTCAAATCCTGCTCCATATCAGCGAAATCATCGGCCAGCTGGTTATAAATCCCGAAATAAAAGGTCCGCTCTTCAAAGCCTTCATCCTGCGCAGCGCTGAGCACAGAGCGGGCAACCAGACGGGACGAAGAGGACTTCAGGATAACGGGAACGTACAGCTCCTCATTCGTATATTCTGCATGCTCCAGTGACTTGATCCGGTCAATATCCTGGGCTTCGAAGAATACATACGACTGTGCAAAAAAGCTCTGCCGGCTCCCTTCCTCCTGATGCTCGCTGATATAGATAAAAGCTTCTGTAAGCTCTGCATGGATATACCGGATCAGCGCCTTATTATCCCCCTCCCAGACACCTAACCCGGGTACTTCCCCGGTTAGCAGCGCGGTACGGATCAATGCGGAATACTGCTCCTTTTCAGCGCCTGTCAGAATGCCGGAGTCCAGCAGATCATCCACAAACGGGTAAGTGAGGCCATAGGAATAACCGAGCCTTACCGCTTCATCCAGCCGCCTGGAGCGCTCCTCCGGTGCTGCGTCTTCCCCTATTTCCTCCATTACATGCAATACAACCCCAATGATAATTTTGATCAGCTTGCGCTGGGCATGCTCAGCATTCAAGCCTTCCGGAATATTCGCCGCAACGGCCCTTAATTTCTTGAACACCCAGATTACCGCAGATTCAATGCCTTCCTTCTGTGCCCAGCGGTATACCTCTGCCGGATTCATGAACTCAGGCCGGCCTTCAGCATTTTTACCCAAGGGCTTAAGCAGATACCCTGTCACATCCGATACCGTTCTTGCAATCCGCCGCTTGGTCTGCGGACTATTCAGATCCTTGCCCAAATCCCTCATATAAATGTAGGAAACACTGCGGTCCAGATAATCATTCAGCTTGCCCGTGACCTTAAGCCATTGGATATACCGGTAAAAGTCACGGGTGTCAGGCTTGCTCCCGGCCCGTGAGAACAGGGATAATCCGGTAAACCGGCGTATATGATTTTTTTTCCACAAATGAATGTCTCCGGTCAAATCTGCCAGATACGTTTTGTCTGTTACCCGGCTATGGAGTGCAGTATAGTAGCTCACTGCCTTCAGCTCCGCTTTCCGGTACTCCCTTGCAGCTGTATTCTCAAAGTTTTCTTTCATACGATGCACAACCCCTGGATCTTATTTGTTAATACTCAGCTGTATTTTTTGCTGCAGAACGGATTCAGCTCCGGCTTTTATCCTTATACGGGCAATGCGCAGGATGGTTACGCAATCACGGTGAAGCTTCAATATTCCATATCTATGAATCCGGTTACACTAGCAGCTCAAGTATGTGAGAGTTTGAACTTTTTAAATCATTTGATATAATACAAACTAATGAGATTGAGAATCACTATCACTTGACGATATTTCCGCAGCGCTATTAACCAAAAAGGAGCTGATGATTAATCTACATATTGCGCTTGAGGAAATATCAAGATAATGATCTCCTCAATACAATATTCTGCTTGTGACTCAAGCATATCTGACTAGGGGGATAAATATGAAAACATTCAAATTCACAGCATTAACGGCTATTCTGGCAGGAAGTCTGGCATTAACAGCATGCTCCAATACAAGCAATGAGCCAGCCAATGCCGGAGCAGCAAATTCAAATACTGCTAATACCAGCGCTCCTGCGACGGTGGAAATTACGGATGCCCACGGAACGGTTACAGTTCCTGTAAATCCGAAGAAGGTCGTTGCGCTTGATAACAGAACCTTTGAGACACTGAGCTCCTGGGACATTGAATTAGCGGCTGTACCAAAGGATGTAATGCCAGCGGATTCACCATATGTAGCGGATGAGGCTGTACAAAATATCGGAAATCACCGTGAGCCCAATCTGGAGCTGCTGGCCTCTATCGAGCCTGACCTCGTCATTGTCGGCCAACGGTTCGCCGGCTTCTATGAGGATATCAAAAAGCTGGTTCCCAACGCAGCCATCATTGACCTCAATTTTGATGTTTCCGCAGAAGCAGGAACACCCGGAGCAAATCTGGTAAACGGTCTTAAGGATGCTACAACCAATCTGGGTAAAATTTTTGACAAAGAAGAGGAAGCTGTCAAGCTGACTGCTGATTTTGATAAAGCGATTGAAGCGGCTAAATCCGCCTATAACGGAACTGATAAAATTATGAGCGTTGTCGTATCTGCAGGTGAAATCGGCTTCTCGGCTCCTCATTCCGGACGTGTCTGGGGCCCTCTGTATGAAGTATTCGGCTGGACATCCGCTTTAGAGGTTAACAATGCCTCTTCTGATCATCAGGGTGATGATATCTCCGTTGAAGCTATTGCCCAAAGCAATCCTGACTGGATCTTTGTACTGGATCGTGATGCGGCCGTATCCGCTGAATCGGATTCTGTGCCTGCACAGGACGTAATTGATAATGCACCCGCTCTTAAAAACACAACGGCTATCACTAAAGGACAGATTGTTTACGCTCCGAACGACACCTATACTAATGAATCCATCGAGACGTTTATGGAGCTGTTTGACGACCTTGCGGCTGCTCTAGCTAAGCAGTAAAAAGGAGTAAACCGCAGTGCAAAATAATTTAATACCTAATGTGTCCGGGGTTGAGCATGCTCAGCCCCGGCGTCATCATTACAAAAAGCTATGGACCCTGCCTTTTATCCTTGCGATTACAGCAACCCTCGTACTAAGTATCATCTCACTGTTTACCGGAGTATATGACATAAAGGGACAAGCGGACGGAATGGAGATGTTCTTCATCACCCGTGTCCCGAGAACCCTTGCATTAATGCTTACCGGCGCAGCAATGGCTTTGTCAGGACTGGTCATGCAGCTTATTACACAGAATCGTTTAGTCGAACCTACCACAACAGGTACTATGGAATGGTCAGGCTTAGGGCTAATGTTAGTTTATCTGCTTTTCCCCGCCCCGACACTGGTGCTGAGAATGACTGGTGCGATTATTTTTTCTTTTCTGGGGACGATGATCTTCTTTATGTTTCTCAGAAAAGTTAAGCTCCGTTCATCTCTGGTTGTTCCTATCATCGGCATGATGCTTGGAGCAGTTATTTCGGCATTTTCAACCTTCGTCGGCCTGGTATTCCAAATGACGCAAAATATTGAAAGCTGGTTTGTAGGCTCCTTCTCGCCGGTTCAAATCGGCAGGTATGAGTACCTATGGATTATTGTATTGATTACTGCGCTGATTTTTATTTTTGCTGACCGGCTGACGCTGGCAGGGCTGGGGGAAGATGTAGCTACTACTCTCGGTGCAAACTATAACCGGATTGTGCTCTTGGGCACTGGTCTCATATCTTTAGCCGTTGGTATTGTTGCTGCTGTAATCGGCGGCCTGCCGTTTTTGGGATTAATCGTACCCAACATCGTGTCCATGTTCCGAGGTGACGATCTGCGGAGCAATCTGCCCTGGGTGTGCGTGTTAGGGATGGCTACCATTACCGTGTGTGACATTCTGTCCCGGGTCCTGATTATGCCTTTTGAAATACCTGTCTCGATGATACTGGGTACAGTGGGGGCAATCGTATTTATCGTCATATTGCTAAGACAAAGGAGGTCAAAAAGGAGAATAAGATGAGCGAATTAGCCAGCAGAAATCCCCTCAATGTTAAACTTGATGCCAGCCGGCCCACCAAATTAAGATCTGCCAGAGCCTTCCGCACCAGAAAAGAAGAAAAGCAATACTGGATTTTGCTCACCGCCTTAATTGTTTTTGGCGTTATTTCTTCGTGCGGGCTGCTCCTATATAACAATCCGGTCCCGGTAAGCTCTCCTTCCTTTGTCCCGGTTGTTACAAGAAGAGTTGTTGCCCTCGTCTCCATGCTGATCGCTGCCGTTTGCCAAAGCTTATCCACGGTTGCTTTTCAGTCGATTACGAATAACAGGATTATCACACCGTCCCTTTTAGGCTTTGAAGCTATTTATTCAACCATTCATACAAGTACCATCTTTTTCCTTGGTGCGACGATATTTGTTAATTTCAGCGGGGTTGATTCCTTTTTATATCAGGTTGCCGCTATGGTTGTGATGTGTCTGATTCTCTATGGGTGGCTACTATCCGGAAAATACGGCAATTTACAGCTCCTTCTGCTAGTCGGAATTATTATCGGGACCGGACTGAGAAGTGTATCCTCCTTTATGAGAAGACTGCTTGCCCCGTCTGAGTTTGATATTTTGCAGGCGAAATTGTTTGCGTCAGTCAATAATGCGGATTCCGCCTATTTCCCGGTTGCCATCCCGATTGTTATCATTGCTGCCGCCCTCCTGCTTGCTAATGCCAAGAGGCTGAATGTGCTGGCGCTGGGCAAGGATGTCTCTACCTCCCTGGGCACGAGACATCAGAGCAGTGTGATTTATACACTCGTCCTGATCTCCATTCTGATGGCCATATCAACGGCTTTGGTCGGACCACTGACCTTCTATGGCTTTCTGGTTGCCACTTTGACCTATCAGGCCGCACAAACCTATGATCACAGATATGTATTCCCCATGGCCCTTGCCATCGGCTTTGCGATCCTGACGAGCGCATACTTTGTCATGAACCATATTTTCAATGCCCAAGGGGTTGTCTCAATTATTATAGAAATGGTTGGCGGACTGACCTTTTTAATTCTGATTTTAAGAAAGGGTTCTTTATGATACAGATAGACAAAGTCAAAAAGTCCTACGGGGATGAGGTTGAAATAGGCCCTTTGAATATTACCATTCCAAAAGCCGGCCTTACTTCCTTAATTGGCCCCAACGGTGCCGGTAAGTCTACGACACTGCTGATGATCGGAAGACTGCTGGATATGGACGAAGGGCTTATTAAGGTTGCCAATCTGGATGTTACGAAATCCAAATCAAGCGACCTTGCCAAAATCGTAACTGTTCTCCGGCAGGAAAATCATTTTGTAACAAGGCTTACAGTCAGACAGCTTGCAGGATTTGGACGTTTTCCTCATTCCAAGGGGAGATTAACTCAGGAGGATGAAGCAATCATTACTAAATATATTGATTTTCTGAACCTGACTGATCTTGAGAACAGATACCTGGATGAGCTTTCCGGCGGTCAAAGACAGAGAGCCTATGTAGCGATGGTTCTGTGCCAGGAGACCGAATACGTGCTGTTGGACGAGCCCCTGAACAATCTTGATGTTGCCCGCTCTGTGCAGATGATGGAGCATCTAAAGTACGCCGCCCATGAATTCGGAAGAACCATTCTGACCGTTATGCATGACATTAATTTCGCAGCCAAATATTCGGACCGGATATGTGCTATGAAGAACGGGCAGATTGCCGCATTCGGGCCGGTGGATGAGGTTATGCAGCCGGATATTTTAACAGATATTTTCGAAACCAAAATCGAAATCATCGCCGGTCCCTACGGGCCGATAGCAATCTATTAGTTACATAGGCTAGTAAATGATTAATATTAGTCACACAAAAAAGAAGATCCCGGAGGATCTTCTTTTTTGTGTGCTTTATTTATTTCTTCAAGCTCAGCAGGTAAGCATCTGCTTCCTCGTAGGTCGGAAAGTGTACCGCAAAGCTTCCGAACAGTCTCTTCATCTGCATTTTCCAGATTGGGGAATTAGCTACATATACCCAGCCGCCAAGGCCGTTGGCTACAGCCATTTCGCCTGTAGGAGCAAGCATTGCAGCAACTTCAGGCGAAAGGATCGTCGGGGAGCCTGTTACATCCGTAATCCCGGTGAAGCCCGGCTTCAGCTGTTTCATTGCTTTTTCGAAATCGGAGATGTAAGATGGCACGTCTGCTTCAGTAAGACCCATTGCTTTTACAACCACTTGATTTTTTACTGAGTTAACTTCCATTGTGTAAGGCATGCTGATTCCTCCAAGTATAATATTAAATCATATGTACATATGATTTATATCGGTTTTTACTTACGGTTTGTTGAGAGAAAAAGGAATATAATTAATGTATTTAATAATATACAGTTCCCTGTCAGGAAGAGCTATTATTTGGTAGCTGAATAGCCACCGTCAATAAGATGAACTGTACCTGTAATGAAAGCAGCCTCGTCACTCAGCAGGAAGCAGACGAAATTCGCCACCTCTTCAGGAGTCCCGTAGCGCTTAAGTGCTGTGCCGGAGGCGATAGCCGACTGCAGACCTTCTACATCATCCGACAGCAGGCGCTCATAGCGGCCCATCATCACCGTAGGCACTGGTCCCGGTGCAAGTACATTTGCACGGATATTCAGCGGGCCTACCTCTGCTGCAACGGATTTGGTCAATCCGATGATAGCGTGCTTGCTTGCGGAATAGGCGGCATCGCCGGCCATACCGATCGTACCGTGAAGGGAAGCGCAGTTAAGAATGGATGAACCTGAAGTCATATGCGGGAGTGCATATTTCATCATCATGAACTGGCTGTTGAGATTTGTAGCGATAACCCGTTCAAACGTTTCGACAGGGTAGTCAACTACCAGCGTGTTGTCACCGGTGATGGCTGCGTTATTGTACAGGCAGTCAATTTTACCGTAGCGTTCGATGGTTTCCTTGATAATGCCCTGTACAACAGGCTCCTTAGAAACGTCGCCCTGGATAAAGAGCGCTTCTCCACCCTGTTCAGTGATTTCACGGACAGTAGCTTTTCCCGATTCGGAAATGGTCACACAGACTACTGATGCACCTTCACTGGCAAGCTTGAGAGCTGTAGCCCGTCCTATACCGCTTCCTGCTCCGGTTACGACTGCTACTTTCCCATTAAATCTGCTACTCATCTAAACACCGCTTTCTGGATGTAATTTGCTGGCTTTGCCGTTTGAATCCCCGGAATGACAAGCATAAAAAGGGCTTGCCGGGCAATCCCGGATACTTCGGTAATGAAGCGGCAGCATCCCCGCTCTCTTACAATTCGCCCTCATGCGAGCTTTTTCGACAAATTAGTTAAATTGTACCATAGATTCTGCTTATCGAATACTGTTTTTTATAAAATAATGCACTGTTATCTGATTTTTTTATTAAAAAGCGTAAAAAAAGAGAGCCGGTTAGCGGCTCCCTGCATTTTCATGAAAATTATATGTGAATTCTCTTTATTTGGCTGTGTACAGCTTGGTCTTCATTAGTGCTTCAAGGAATGAGAATTTGCTGAACGCTGTTCCGCCCTGAGCCAGCGGATCTACCAGGTTAACATACACGTTGCCGCTCTTTACAGCCTTCAGGCTCTTCCAGATGGCATTCTTCTGCAGATCCTCCAGCGCTTTCGGGTTGTCCTTGTTTTCATCTGCGGAGAATTGAACAAACAGGTAATCCGGATTGATTGCGGCGAAGGCTTCCAGCGAAATGTTCTGCTGGGCTTTCACGGTCTGGATTTCTTTTGGCACGGCTGCACCAAGATCAGCATAGATGGAACGGTTGAAGAAGACATCCTTCGGATACAGGAACAGGCTGCCGCTGCGGATACGCACTGCGACTACTGACTTGTCCTTGAATTTAGGGGCAAGCTTAGCCTTGGCTACCTTCAATTCATTCTGGTATTTCACGATCGCTGCTGTTGATTCCTTTTCTTTACCGGTCAGCTTGGCAAGCAGCTTCAGGTTGTCCATCCAGTCTGTGGCGATATGGGATACAGGAATAGTAGTTGCAATCTTCGACAGCTTCTCGGTCGTTTCAGCCGGGAACTTGGTGGTGCCCAGAATAACATCAGGCTTGAGCTTTAGAATGGCTTCAAAGTCAGGCTCTGTTTTTTCGCCGATCCCCTTTACTCCGGTTGAAATTTTAGAGAATAAGGCAGGGAATTTACCCCCGACTGTAATCATGCCCTTTGGCTTAAAGTTCAGCACCAGCGCATCTTCCATCGCTTCCAGTGCACCGGCGATAACAATATTGTCAGTCTTGGCCGGAACCGTATAGACCTTACCTTTATAAGTAATCTTTTGCGTGGCCGCTGTGGCTTTTGCAACGTTGACTGGAGCCGCATTCACACTTGCTGCCGAACCGATACTCAGTGCCAAAACGCCGGCAAGCACCAAACCCATCATTCTCTTTTTCATAGCCTACTACCACTCTCCAAAATGTATTTTGTTAATAATGAGAATCATTATCATAGTAGTTATGATAGAGAAATCTGCCGGCTTTGAACATGGATTTTTTGGGCCAATAGCATGGACGAACTGCTTAACAGCTGCTGGACGATCAGCTTTTTACCGCCAGACAATAGTTCACATTATCAAATGCACTAAGGGGATGCTCCGGCTGGCTGTCATTGTAAGCCTGAAACAGCTCTTTGGTTATTTCCGGCGGTGTCAGATGCCTGTAGATAAGGAGCCCGCAATCTTCCAGCAGCTGCTCCAGCTCCGGATAAGTATAGCTTGCCTGCATCGGCTCGCCTGCCTGTGCGGCCATCACAACCTGCTTCTGAGTCCGTTCTCCGGCTTCCGGAGTAAATGTAAGTCCGTCGGGATAATCAAACACGAAGCTGCTTCCCGCCGGAAGCATATCTGACAGGCCGGACAGCAGCTGCCTGAAGGCTGGCTTAGGCAAATAATAGCTGATGCCCAGCAGGCTGCTGAAGCTGATGCGGGACGGATCAAATTCCGGAGCCGCCAGGAGGAGCTTCTCCCACCGTGCTTCTGCCAAATCAGCAGGCACCTCATGTACATTGGCAGGCTTCGGGGGAAGAAGCTCGGCTGTTCTACGCCGCTTGTCTTCAGCAGTTGCAGGATGATCAATCTCGAAGATCTGCAGTTGACTTGCCCACTCCGGCTGGCGGTAAGCAAACGTGTCATAGCCGGCCCCAAGGATCAGATACTGGCCTGCTCCCAGCATTACCGCATTATGCAGTGACTGCTCGGCAAAGGCTGCCCGGCCAAGCGGAGTCGGAGACAGCTGAAGGTCAACAACTGCCCGCAGCGCTTCCTCCTGTGAACCTTTGAATTCCGGCAAAAAGAACCCGATTCCTTGGGACATTTGAACTCCAATGTTATGGTACTCCTCATCTGTCAGCATAGCTCTTGCAAGACTATCATTAAATACGGGATGCTGGTTATGCTCTGCATGATAGGCTCTGGCAAACGCGCTGACCAGAGCAGTTAAGCTTCTATTTTTCATCTTTTATCACCTCACTCCAGTTGTATCATCCGGCAGCCCGGGCAAACAACACTTGATTTTTTTGTTATTTTATGATATAATAGAGGTATAAATTTTATAAGTTTCACATTTTCGCCATAAATAAGGCGTTTTTTTTATGTAAAAAAGGACTGAGCACTTCCCTTTCCGGGATACTGTTCAGTCCTTTTTCTTATGATTACGTCCTTTTGGATGATACAAATCTGTCTATTTCAGGCCGCTCTGCGCTTTATTCAGCAGCTTGCCGTCAGAAAAGGTGAGCACGGCATTGCCTCCACTATAGGAGGACCCCAAATAGGAGTACACGATCATCCCTGCAGATTCACTCAGTGCCTGGCCGTCTCCGCCGATTATCGCTCGCACCTCATCATAGGTCATGCCTATGTTGAGCTGCTGATATTGCGCAAAAGTTATAATTACGCCATCACCTTGACCTGCCGGCCCATTTCCGGAAGTTTCGGCGGATGGACTGTTTGCAGGAGAAGGCTGCGGGGCTGCGCTACCCTCTGCCTGGAGCACAGCAATCCGCTGCTCCAATTCCGCAATCTGCTGCTTTTGCATGGCAAGCTCCTGTTCCAGGACAGACGTGCGTTTCTGCAGGCTGTCTAAACCGGACTGCTCCGGTTCGTTAGCGGCGGAACCGCAGGCAGTAAGTGCTAAAATCAGAACTCCCGCGAGAAGCGGTTGTCCTGCTTTCCGTAAATAAGTATGTACTGACACAGACCGATACCTCCTGTTGCTGTTATTCTAAATCTTCTGAAATAATAAGTAATCTTATACCCTCGTCACGGCTGGCTGAAACAAATTATGCAGGACAAAATAGTAACTACCTGCACCACCGCCAGCTCTCCGCCTTCATTCATACCGTGAGCGGAGAGACAAAGATAAGCGGTAAAACATAGCCCTGCTGGCCACACCGCTGTTCATTGTGAACGGCTCAATTTCTCTGCCGCTGCGCGTTATCAGCCGGCAGCTTGGCGCCACCGTCAGCTGGCTGTCGCAGCAAGAGGAGATTGCGATTAATATGAAGGAATGCAGCCTTGCTCTGTTGCAGCTAGGGGCAACAAACAATAATGTCCCCATTCGAAACAGCCCCACAGCCCGTATCCCGCCTATTGGGCCGTAATGCGGGGCTGCTTCTTGATTATAACTGCACTTTCTACAACTATACGGCTCGAAAAGAGCTGATTTTTCATTTTAACTGCAGTCTGTACAATTAAAAATCCCCATTATACTCTTTAGAGCCGAAATGAGCATAATAAGTGTACAAACTACAGCTATTCACTCCAGCTCTATGGAAAAGAACAACGTTTCTTCACGTTCATCCCTCCTCTATTTTTCATCGAAGTTATCCACATTTTGGGGATTGTTTAATTTCCTAAACAATAAAAAAGCGGAACCTGCTCCCTCATGCTCCATCCAAAAGGGCAGCCCGTTAATGGGGCTGCCCTTTTTGGCCTTTTTAAAGCATCAGCGTTCAGTGTAGCTGTCTATCACTTGGTCCAGATAAGCTGAAACCTCTTCTGTATGCTTATTTCCGGAAGCGTCCAGCAGCGGGATCAGCCTGGCAATAATATTCAGCACTGTATTGTCTCCCGGCCCCTCCAGCAGAACATCATCATAGGCTCTGCGGAGCTCAGGGTCGAGTTCGTTGGTATCATAATCGTAAGCAGGTGTATTGTTCGCCCCGATCAGTACGCTCGGGACAGTATAGGAAAGCTGCTCACGCACTGCAGCTGCCCGGTTCGAATTCGGATAATCGTCAACATAATCACTCATAATTGCTGCTCTGCCGATTAGCTCATCCCAGGTAATTACAATCGCGGCGTCGAAAGCTGACGGTCTGTTGGTCTCGGTAGCCATGATATCAAAATAGGCGGCAATATCCTTGCCGATATGGGGCTTAAATACCTTGTAGCCCTCATAATGCATTACCGGATAATACATTCCCTCGCTCGTTTCCAGCTTGTAGCCCTTATCCCAGGTCTCTTCAATAAGCTTGCGTACACCTGAGTCCTTAACCCGCTTCAGCAGCTCTGTATAGGTGAGATCATTGGTAACCTTAGCATCCATCAGCACCTTCTGCACATGCTCCGGGTAGATTTTCTCCGAGAAGCGGTCCAGCTCCGCCCTCTGGGCATTCTCCAGCTGCAGCGTCATCACGGTTGCGTACCAGGAGCCGGCTTTGCCAATATGATTGATCAGATATTTTCGGGCCTGGGCAAGGCTTGACGGATTGCTTACATATTTACTGAACTGGTTATAGACGGCCTGGGCTTCTGTTGCTGAAGCCGCAGAGGCCGGCTGTGCACCAACAGCTGCGGTACCGCCCGCAATTGCCAGAGCTGCACCCAGCAGTACGGCTCTGCCTGTTTTCGCCAAAGACTTCTGTAATTGTGTCATGTCACAGCCTCCTGATATGTGTTGTTGGCCTATTGTGACTATTGGACATATATGGGATTCATGAATCAGCGGCTTCCCTGCTCACTTGCGGGCACATGCTCACCCAGCAGCTCGAAGCGGTTGCGTGAAATCGTGATCAGCCCGTCCTGGGCCATCCGCTGCAGCTCTCTGGACAAGGCGCTGCGGTCAACTGTCAGATAATCAGCAAGGTCGCTGCGGCTGAAGGGGATTTCGAAGCTTGCGGAATTGTTCTTCTGTGCCTGCAGGCTCAAATAATGCAGCACCCTTTCCCGGAGGGACTTATGCGAGACCAGATCAAGCTTCTGGTAGACTGCCCGGTTATTCTCAAGCAGCAGCGCCATCATATTCTCAATAATCCGCGCCCGTAGCTGGCAGGTCTGATGGCCCGGCCGGATGATTTTGCTGATCTGGATGAACAGAATCCTGCAGTCAGAGCCTGCTACGGCTTCATAGCCGCTGGGCTCCTGCGCAAGGCGCAGCGCTGTCTCTCCCAGAATATCGCCGCTCTCCAGCTCTGAGAAAATCAGCCGCGCTCCCGTAATATTTTCCTTACACAGCAGTACATTGCCGTAAAGGATAATTCCTGCTGAATCCAGGAGCGCCTCCTGCTCAAAAACAACTTCCTTTCTGGCATAATCCCTGACCGTTCCCTGCAGACAATGCAGCGCAGCCAGCACTTCATGCTCCAGGAAGCCTTTGAATAACACGGTGCTGCGGATTTTATCCATATATTCCTGCATATTTATCTTCCTCCTGTTGCCATGGCAACAGAGTTAAAGTGAAAACTCTGCTACAATTCAATAAATGAGAACGATTCTCATATTTAGCTTCATTATATCAAATGCAAAAAAACTATCAACTGATACAGGAGGCCGACATGAGCGGAATCAGCGCGGGAACCCCTTTCTCGCTAAAAAATATGATTGACATCAAACCTCACCGGATTGCCAGCAGGCCGCTCAGCTTTGAGGGTCTGCCCGGCCGGGATTCAGCAGCACCTGAGTGGGTTCTTTATGCCATGGCTCAGGATGAAACGATCAGCTCCGAGACCTCTCCCTTCGCTAAGCTCATACATGTGCTTGAAGGTGAGCTCCATATGCTGGTGGACGGCAGCTTAAGCTGCCTGACAGAAGGAACCTCATTATGGGTGCAGGCAGACACCTGGCATGAATTCGCTGCTCCGGCAGGCGCCAAATTTCTGCAAATCAGACTTTAATCAGGAGGCTTAAACAGCATGGAACAAGAAATGTATATCAAAAAGCTGCCTCATGCAGAGGTTATTGATCTTCGCAGCATTATTACTATTGAAGAGCAGCAGGTGTCCAGCCTGACGCTGGTGCAGCGCCCAAGCCTTGCCATGACTCTCCTGTCACTGGACAAAGGCTCGTCGATCGGGGGGCATTCCTCTCCGGGCGACGCCATGGTCAATATTTTATCAGGACTGGCCCGCATCACCATTGCCGACAAGGAGTATGACGTAAAAGCCGGCGAGACCATTATTCTTCCGGCCAATATTCCCCACGCCCTGTATGCGGAGGAAGCGTTCCAGATGCTGCTGACGGTGGTAAAGCCAGAGAAAAAGGAGGTGCGTCTCGGTGAAAAAGGAAGTAGGGCATAATTTCCTGGCCAAGCTGGGCAAAAAAAGGCTGCGTCCCGGCGGCGTGGCTGCAACCAACTGGCTGATCGGACATGCCGGGCTGAGCAGCAGCAGCAAAGTGCTGGAGGTAGCCTGCAATATGTGCACAACCTCCATTCAGCTGGCGAAGCAGTATCAATGCCAGATCACCGGGATCGATATGGATAACCGGGCACTGGATAAAGCCAGAGGCAATATCAAGGCTGCCGGGCTTGAGGGTTATATTCAGGTGAAGCAGGGAAACGCGATGAAGCTGCCTTTTGAGGATAACAGCTTTGACGTTGTAATTAATGAAGCGATGCTGACCATGCTGAACCAGAGCGCGAAGGAAAAGGCTGTTGCCGAGTACTTCCGGGTGCTTAAGCCCGGAGGCGTGCTGCTGACGCATGATATTACCTTTGCCAAGGACAATATGGCTGATGAGCTGGCTGAGCTGCGCAGAACGATTAATGTCAATGTGGAGCCGCTGCCTGTCTCCAATTGGGAAGGCCTGTTTAATGGAGCCGGCTTCAAAAGGGTGGATCATGCAAGCGGCCGGATGTCCCTGATGAGCATTAAAGGCATGCTGCGGGATGAAGGCCTGGCGGGTACGGTGCGTATCTTCAGAAATGCGATGAAAAAGGAAAACCGCGAACAGTTCAAAAAAATGTACAGCTTCTTTAATACTACAGGCAAGGACCTGAACTATATCGCCGTGTGCAGCAGCAAGCAGTAATTCCTGTTTCCGGGATGGTCCGGATACAAAAAAAGGGTGTCTCCAGCCGCCGTTTTCACGGCTTCCGGGACACCCTTTTTGAGCGGGCTGGTTTAAGCTACAGCCTCTGTGCTTCTCCAGCGCAGCTTATACAGCTCAGGCAGCACGACACCGAGCAGGACGAGCACAACTCCGATCCACTGCAGGCCGCTCACATGCTCATTCAGCACGAAGGAGGACATCAGCACAGCTACCGGAAGCTCAACAGCGCCGAGAATACCGGCCATGCCGCCGCCGATATGCGGAACACCGATTGCGAACAGAAGCGGCGGAATGAAGGCGCCAAACAGGCCAAGCAGAAATCCGAACAGCAGCAGCGGCCCCCACAGCAGACCGTTAAAGAGGAAGTGCGGCGGGAACATGATGAACAGCAGGACCATGCCGCCGGTAACCATCCATGCGCTGCGGTAGGCCGGATGTGCTGCCGGAACGGCTTTTCCGCTGAAAATAATGAACATGGAGTAGCTGACAGCTGACAGCAGACCAAGTGCAATCCCTAGCAGGTTAAATTCCGAGGCTCCCTGGCCCAGGACACCTGCAGCCAGCAGAGTGCCGCCGAACAGCAGCAGCAGGGTCAGCATTGTAATTTTATCCGGACGCTGCCGCTTGCTCACAGACTGAATCAGCACGCTGATCCAGGTAAACTGGAACAGCAGAATGATGGCCAGCGATGCCGGAATATAGCGCAGTGACTGATAATACAGCAGCCCTGTAACGACAGTCGGAGCTCCGGCCAGCATCAGCAGGCCGCGGTGCTTCCAGGTTAAGGCCTGAAACGCAGGCTTGCCTGCAGCCGGTGTGTTACTGCTGCTTCGCAGCCTGCGGCCCGCTCTGACCTTCGTGAAGCCGGCCAGCAGCCAGGCGAGAATACAGCCGGTCAGCAGCTGTGTGCCCACAACCTCCCCAAGCTTGTAGCCCTGGCCGTAAGCCAGCACCACTATGGTTGATAAAATCCCGTAGCTCATGGCTCCGATAAGAACAGATAATAAGTATTTCATGTCTTTCATGTTGAATATGCCTCCTGAATCTTTTAAATCTGACAACTGCCGGAACACGCAAAAAATCCTAACTCCGGGATAAGGACCGCTTAGGCGGGTCTTTATCATCGTAGTTAGGAAGAATAGGCTTCCTGTAGAAACCCCCGCCCTATCCATGCCTTAACGGCTGCGGGGTTATACGAGAATATATAAGTGTTATTAGCATGACGACTTTTCATATGTTACACGGCAAGTCAGATGGTGTCAACCTTTTTCGTTCAAATTTTTAATTGTTCAGCCGTGCTTCACCGGTGGCCTTATTCCAGTCCAGGCTGATTCCGAGCAGCCTGGTGAGGTCCTCCAGAGGGAATAGCGTTGTGTCGGATAGCCTGTACAAGGTGACCGCCTGTTCCGACTTTTTGCCGTTTATGAACAGCTGTTCCGGGTCTGCCGCTTTGATCTGGACCGTGGTATTACCGTACACGAAGGACCAGACCGTGAAGCGGTAATTATTATATTTTGGATCAGGATTGGACTGGCTCATCACCGCTTTCACACCGAGAGCCTTGAACACACTGGTGTAAGGGACATATAGCTTCCCTCCGATCACACCTGAAGTTCCATAAAAGGTAACCGGCTGTCCGTTCACCGTAAACTTGAGCGGTGCCTGTACCGGAAGGGCCGCCAGGGATTCATCATTGGTTACCGTGCCGCTGCCTGCGGCAAGGCCTCCATAGAAGCCCTCACCCCAGCCTAACAAAGCACCGTCCTTACGCTGGGCCAAGCCAAAGGTCCCCGTTGTGCCCCACACCTCGGTGATACTCTGCGCATTGCTGATTTGAAACGGCTTAGCCGCCGCTTCAGCATTGTAATTCCACTGCCAAAGTGTCCCGTTGCTTCTCACCGCAAACAATTTGTTGTAGCCTGTCTGAATTTTATAGACATTTGCCAGCCCTGAGACTGCTAAGGGTGCCTACAGTGAACGGTTCCAGCGTAAAACACGGCCGGACGTATCCAGCAGAAAGGCATTATCACCCGAAGCAGCTATTTGCTTAATCCCAGAACCGGTAAGTGTATGAACGGTAACCGGATCACTCGCCCAGCGGACTCTGCCGTATACCGTGTTGTAGATGCTGAGCTGCTTTACCGCACCGGCTTCTGTAAGGAATAGGGCATCATTACCGGCAATAACGGCGGATTTGATGCCCGTTACTCCCGGAAGCGGCAGATAACGCACGCTCATCTCCGACGGCTGATCAAAGGAAGGATACCACAGCGTTGCTGTACCGTCTTTTTTGACGGCCAGTCCGGTATAGCCGTTAGTAACAATTGAACCAACATTCTGCAGCCCTTCCAGCTTACGCGGTCCGCTTTTTTGAACAGGTGCTGACGGATCATAGCTTATATAGGAGCCATAGGTTTGTCCCCAGCCCCATACTTCCCCTGCTGCATCTAAGGCAAAGGAAGCGTTAGAGCCGGCTGCCACTTGAACAATTCCGCTCAGCCCGCTGATTTGTCTGGGGACATATTGATCAATCGTTGTCCCATCCCCCACCTGGCCGGATTTATTGTAACCCCAGCCGGTCACCGTTCCGTCACTCCAGACCGCAAGCCCGTGGGCATTGCCGCCGGACACACTGACCGGACGCACTGCAGCTTCGGCACCAGCCTCTCCGCCTGCTGCCGGTACCATGAGTATGACTGCCATAAGAATTGCCATAAGCCTTACTGGTATTGTGCGCAAAACCATTGTATCCCCTCCCGATTCAACTTACGAATTTCATAAATATTCCATCCTAAGTAATGTACCCTGCTGTCCCGGATCCGAATATCCCTGTAATATCAAAATCAGATATGTTACTATTTACAGGATAAAACCCAACAGAAAGTTCGTGATGTCACCAATGAAGCCTGACCACCACTCTTTTGCTGTCCAGAAAAGGACACAATCATACAGCGAGACCGCCTGCTGGCAGCTGGATTCAGCCGCCGCAGGCCCTTCAGGGCAGCGTTACTCCCCGGCAGATCAGCGGTCCCTTGACGAAGCCGCAGCGATCCTGGCCGGCGGCGGCACGGTTGCCTTTCCGACCGAGACGGTCTACGGCCTCGGAGCGGATGCCAGGAACACCGCCGCTGTAGAAGCGGTATTCGCCGCTAAGGGACGGCCCTCCGACAATCCGCTGATCGTGCATATTGCCGCGCTGGAACAGCTTGAGGAATTTACCGCCGGCGTAAGCGAAACCGCCGGACGCCTGATGAAGGCCTTCTGGCCCGGCCCGCTGTCCATCGTGCTGCCGGTGCGCCCCGGTGTCCTGTCTCCGCGTGTAACCGCGGGACTGGACACCGTTGCCGTGCGCATGCCGGATCACCCGGCAGCGCTGGCCCTGCTGGAGCGCGCCGGCTGCCCGGTGGCAGCACCGAGCGCGAACCGCTCCGGGCGGCCGAGTCCGACGACGGCCGCCCATGTCCTGGAGGACCTCGCCGGATACATCGGCGGGGTCCTCGATAACGGGCCAACCGGAGTCGGCGTAGAGTCGACGGTTGTCCAGGTCCAGCCGGACGGGACGGTCGCCGTGCTCCGTCCGGGCGGGATTACTGCCGAGCAGCTGTCGGCAGTAACCGGCACAGCCGTGGCTCCGCCGCCGCCGGAGGCTGGCGGAGCAGGCCCTGCCGGCGGCGGAACGGACGCCGGCGGCAGGAGCCCGGCGCCGCGCTCGCCGGGCATGAAGTACACGCACTATGCGCCGCAGGGCTCGCTCGCGATCGTGAGCGGCACACCGCCGCAGCGCGTGGCGGACACAGCAGCCGCGCTGCTGCAGGAAGCGCGCGGGCGCGGCGAACAGACCGGCCTGCTGCTGTTCGAGGAGCACCGCAGCTTCTATCCGGACGGTGCGGCCGACTATATTGTTTCACTGGGCTCCTTAGAAGCCCTCGAAGAGGCTGCCCGGACGCTTTATGGTGCGCTGCGCTACTTTGACGAGGTCAAGGCAGACTATATTATCACCGAGGCTTGTCCAGAAGCCGGACTGGGCTCAGCGATCATGAACCGGCTCCGCAAGGCAGCCGGCGGCACGGTTATCAGTACGGATTAAGCGAAGCCAGGATCATGAATTCAATAGGATATCCCGCATGCCCTAACGGGCAGAGCGGGGTGTTTTTGTGTTTCAGGCAGCGGCAAATGCTGTGCATACAGCCAAGCAGCTGCATAAAAAACCGGTAAATTATGCCGGCCTCCGCCTCCTCCATCCATTAAAGACCCCGGCTCTACATTCTTAGACTAAACTTCACCTAACAAGCGAATTTTTGCTTGTAAATACGCATATTCATTGTGATTCCGGCTTAAATCCATGCATAAATATAACACCATTTGTTAGTTTTATAGAATTTATTGATTGGCTATCAAAAAAGAATTGATTGGCATTTTCATGTCAGGTTTTAGTAAAATTCTTTTAAATTCTTAATAATATCGTTGCATCTGCAGCAACCTATTCTTACAAATACATAGACAGGGAGTGTTTTAGAGTGTCAACCATTTCATCATCAGTATCGGCTTCCGCCGAGGAATATGTACAAAGAGTATATAGTGAGGTTGTCCGCCGTGATCCGCTGGAGAAGGAATTCCATCAGGCCGTGAAGGAGATTCTGGAATGTCTGGTGCCTGTGCTGGCACGCCACCCGCAATATGAGGCCAATGCCATTCTGGAGCGCCTTGTTGAACCGGAACGTACCGTATCCTTCCGCGTCCCTTGGGTTGATGATGCCGGTCAGGTCCGTGTTAACCGCGGATATCGTGTACAATTCAACAGCGCAATCGGCCCATACAAAGGCGGCCTCCGCTTCCACCCTTCTGTGTACTCGGGAATTATTAAGTTCCTCGGCTTCGAGCAGATCTTTAAAAACTCCCTGACCGGCCTGCCGATCGGCGGCGGCAAAGGCGGCTCTGACTTTGATCCAAAGGGCAAGACTGACCGTGAGGTTATGGCGTTTACCCAAAGCTTTATGACTGAGCTGTACCGGCACATCGGCCAGGACACGGACATCCCGGCAGGGGATATCGGAGTCGGCGCCCGGGAGATCGGCTTTATGTTCGGGCAATACAAGCGGATCCGCGGCGGCCATGAAGGCGGAGTCCTTACAGGTAAAGGCCTGCTCTACGGCGGAAGCCTTGCACGCAAGGAAGCAACAGGCTATGGTCTTGTCTACTTCGTGCAGGAGATGCTGGCCTCCCGGGGACTTGATTTCCAGGGCCAGACGGTCGTCGTTTCCGGCTCAGGCAATGTATCCATCTATGCCATTGAAAAGCTGCAGCAGCTTGGTGCACTGGTCGTAGCCTGCAGTGATTCCGGCGGTTATATCTATGATCCGCAGGGCATCAATCTGGAAACGGTGAAGCGCCTTAAAGAGCAGGAGCGCGCCCGGATCAGTGAATATGTAAATGTGCATCCGCATGCGGAATACACCGAGGGCAGCACCGGTATTTGGACGGTCCCTTGCCAGATCGCCCTGCCGTGCGCCACACAGAACGAGCTTGACGAGGAAGCAGCCCGGATGCTGGTTTCAGCCGGTGTAATCGCAGTCGGCGAAGGCGCCAATATGCCATCCACCCTGCCGGCGATCAACTACTTCCTGCAGCAGGGAGTTCTGTTTGCTCCGGCCAAGGCTGCCAATGCCGGCGGTGTTGCAGTGTCTGGACTTGAGATGAGCCAGAACGGCATGCGGCTTTCCTGGTCGTTTGAAGAGGTGGATGAGCGGCTGCGTATGATCATGAAGAACATCTACCGCAGCAGCGTTCAGGCTGCCGAGGAGTATGATCTGCCGGGCAACCTGGTTGCAGGCTCGAACATCGCCGGGTTCCTGAAGGTTGCCGATGCCATGCTGGCTCAGGGTGTTGTTTAAAGCCCTTTATTGAGCGTAGTACCGGTCACCCCATGTGCCGGTGCATCACTACCGATCCATTTAGTTGGAAATTAGACAGCTAATTTTAAGTGCTGCTGCCCGGTTGAGGCTGTTAGTTGGAAAAAGGTATCTTAATTCCAGCGATTTGAGCCTATGAGGGCTTAACACTCTAAATTAGGTGTCACTTTTCCAGCTAAATGACAGAAATACCGGAATTTCAGCGATTTAGCTGTCCAAAATCAAACTAATTGCCCGGGACCCCATCGTCCCGGCCTTAATATAAAAAACGCGCCGCAGAGTTACTGACGGCGCGTTTTTTTGTGCAGCTATTCATTCTATACATCCCCTGCAGTATTTAGCTCCTACAGCAGGTCACGGCGCAGCTCTTCCGGCGATTTCGGAGACAGATGCCCGAGCGGAATATCAAATACTGTCTTGGCTCCGGCAACGCCCTCTGCACTGAGACGGGCAGCTGCTCTTGTATAGGCAATCAGCACGCTGGCGGTAAATTCAGGGTTGCTGTCCAGCTTCAGTCCGAACTCGGCGATCTGTCTGTTCCCGTTGCCGGTTACTCCGCTGCGGATGACGAATCCGCCATGCGGCATTCCGGAATGCTCGCTGGCAAGCTCCTCTTCCGAAATAAAGGTCACTGTAGTATTGTAGTCGGCAAAATAATCCGGCATATTAACAATGGTCTCGCGGATGGCAGCCTGATCAGCTCCGGCTTCTGCTACAACAAAGCAATTACGGTTGTGCTTTTCCCGGGTTGCCAGCTCAGGGGTTTCACCCGAACGGATACGCTCAATAACTTCCTCAACCGGAACGGTGTACTGTACTCCTGCTTTGACTCCAGGCACCCGGCGGATCGCATCGGAGTGGCCTTGGCTGACTCCCTTGCCCCAGAAGGTGTAATCATGTCCTTCAGCCAGTACAGACTGCATCAGCAGGCGGTTCATGGAGAACAGGCCCGGGTCCCAGCCGGTTGAAATAACGCTGACCTTGCCGCCTTCCAGCGCAGCTGCATTCACCTTTTCATAGAACTCCGGAATCTTGGCATGGGTATCAAAGCTGTCTACGGTATTAAACAGCTTGGCCAGCTGCGGAGTCTGCTCAGGCAGATCAGTAGCCGAACCGCCGCACAGAATCATTACATCAATCTTATCTATGTATTCCTTGGCATCAGCCAGACGCTCCACCTTAAGGCCTGTCTCCCTGGCAAGCTCTTCCGGATCTCTGCGTGTAAATACAGCAACCAGCTCCATATCCGGATTCTGCTTCACCGCCTGCTGTACTCCCTTACCCAAGTTTCCGTAACCTGCAATCCCTACTCTAATACGACTGTTCATGTTGTTCCTCCCTGGCCGGAAGCTTCCGGTTAATTGTAGTGTCTTAAATTATAAGTATATATACATCACATGAAATGTAAACATTTTTTAATAAAAACAAGCCGATATAATCGCGAAATCCGGTAACCCGATGTGATTCTGTCCGCAGGCAACGGGGCTAACCATGCTCCTTTTTTTATAGGATTACCGCATTACAGCCAAATATTACGAAACATCTCCACTTCTGCCAACGTAATGAAAATTAAGCTATCTTTATTCACCGTAGTTTTTTGGCGGTTTTGGTAATATTATGGAGCCTTCCGGAATGTTCTCTGATAAAATGAATCAAATGGCGCAATAGCCAAATATACTCAAATGAGGGAGGTGTAAATGCTGAAATCAAACCCCTTTAAGCTCCTTGGCATTATAGCCGGCGTTGTCATGCTTAATATTGCTGTGCTGTCACCGGGACTGCTCGCTGTCCAGATCGGCGGGGATAGCGCTTTGGAAACAGCTGCAGGCATCACCCTGCTGTTCATCAGTCTGCTCGTTGTCCTTTATGCCACTTATACTTTACTGCTTACGCCTCCTTCGGCCCGGACCATCCGTCCCATAGCTTCTCCTGAAGATTATGTAACCCGGCTGGAGCAATACCAAAAGGTGAAGCTGCTAAAAAGCGACTCAGCCCTCGCCCTTGACCAGCTGGAGCGGATGGAGAAGAAGAAAGCTGTCCTGTCCCGTGTGCTTGGCCAAAGATTTGATCCTGAAGAGCTAAGCTACCGGAAATTCAGCAATGTCATCACCGAGGTTGAAAAGCTTTTGTTCCTCAATATCAGGGGACTTCTTAATAAGCTGAGTTTATTCGATTCTGATGAATTCTCCCTTTTTACCGGCTCCCGCAAGCCGTCCCAGTTCTCCGAAAAGCTTATTCAAAAGAAAACCGCGCATTATAACGAATTTTTCGCTTCAGTAAAAGGCTACCTGGGCGCTAATGAAGAGATTCTGCTGAAGCTTGACCAGCTGCTGCTCGAAATCTCTGAGCTGGACAGCACGAACGTCCGGAGCATTGAGGATATCCCCTGCATGCAGGAGCTGAATGCTCTGATCGCCCAGACCAAACTCTATCAATAAAGGAGGAAGCTGCCTATGGCCAGGAAAGGTAAAACGTTTATGATACTGGCGGTCATTACCGCTGCTGTGTTTGCATTAGTCTATTTCGGCATTACCCTGACTGCTAATTTGGGCAAGTCCACCGGAGAAATTACGGCGGAGGATGCAGATAAGAAGCTGGGCAAGCTCTACAAGGAGATTAGGGTCAACCAGGCTGAGCCTTTAAAGGGGCAAATCGATCTGGACCCTGCGGACGTCGGGGAAGCACTGCCTGACATCTCCAAATTCGCGGTTTCTGTGGAGAACACAACCGGTAATTATGTTGAAATCTTCTCCTCCACCGAGAAATCCGGCACAGGGAATGACGGCTGGCTTAATGAAGTGGCATCCGCTTTTAATGAAGCTAATATTATGGTGGAAGGCACACCATCATCGGTTAAAATCCGTAATATCGCCTCCGGTACTGCTGCCGATTACATAAGATCCGGCAAGTATGTCCCGGATGCCTATACCCCGTCCAATGAGCTGTGGGGCGAAATGGTAAAAGCAGGCGGAATCCAGGCTGAGCTTATATCCGACCGGATTACCGGAAATGTTGCAGGTGTGGTGACCGCCCGGAAGAAATACGATGAGCTGATCGAAAAGTACGGCGCTATCAACCTCAAAACCATTACCGACGCTATCTCCGCAAACGAACTGGCGATGGGCTACACGGACCCTTTTGCCAGCTCGACCGGCCTTAACTTCCTGGTTACTGCGCTTGGAACGTTCGACAGCTCGGATCTGCTGGGTGATAAGGCGGTACAGGGCTTTGAGAAATTCCAGGCTAACGTACCTTTTACCGCGTCAACCACCCTGCAAATGCGGGATGCGGCCAAGACCGGTATGCTTGATGCCTTTGTACTGGAATATCAGACCTTTGTTAATGCTGCCGATCTCAAAAGCGGCTACGTCTTCACTCCGTTCGGCGTAAGGCATGACAGTCCGCTTTATGCACTCGGGGATCTGCCGGAGCAGAAGCGTGAGATTCTCCGGAAATTTGCTGATTTTGCCGGTCAGGATAAATATCAGCAGCTGGCGTCTGAGAAAGGCTTCAACGGCCTGGATGATTATACTTCCGAGCTGGCACCGGTTGACGGCTCCCTGCTCACCTCCGCCCAGAAGCTGTGGAAGGAAAAGAAGAACGGCAGCACTCCGCTCGCAGCGGTGTTTGTGGCCGACGTCTCGGGCAGCATGGCCGGCGAGCCGCTGAACCGGCTCAAGGAGTCGCTTTTGAAGGGCCAAAAGAATCTCGGAAAGGACAACAGCATCGGCTTTGTCTCCTACTCCAGTGACGTTACGATCAACCTGCCGGTCGGTAAATACGATACGAATCAGCAGTCTATGTTCGTCGGGGCGGTCAACAGCCTGCAGGCTGCCGGGGGTACGGCTACGTTTGACGGAATGGTGGTCGCGATGAAAATGCTGCAGGATGAGCTGGCTGCCAATCCCGGAGTGAAGCCTGTGATCTTCCTGCTCAGCGACGGGGAGACCAATGAGGGCCATTCCCTTGATGATATCAGAAGTCTTATCGAAACCTACAAAATCCCCGTCTACACGATCGGCTATAACGCCAATATCAAAGCGCTGGAGAGCATTTCCGGCATCAACGAGGCAGCGAGCATCAATGCGGATACGGACGATGTGGTCTACAAAATCAGCAATCTGCTGAACGTTCAAATGTAAGGATGATAACATCAAAAGGAGGTCTGTTATGTCTTTTACCATGGAAATTCCGAGTACTGAGAAGCTGAGGTCTGTCATTGCCGAGGAGGTAAAGCCTGAGCCTGAAGAGGTTACCCAATTAAAGGAGCTGGCCAGGAGCAATGTCTCCAGCATTCTGGAGCTTGATCTGGAATCTCTTGAGAAGCGCAAGGCGGTTCTCCAATCCATTGACAGCTTCGGAATGGGCACCATGCGTTCATCCTCTGACAAGAATGCCCTCCTCCAGGTATCTGTAGGCAATCTCTCCAAAACCGGTGATGAAGGCGGCCAGGTCGCCAAAGGCCTGACGGAGCTGCATATGCAGCTGAAGGACCTCGATCCGAGTGCCGTTGATTTTGCCAAAAGCGGGCTGTTAGGCAAATTTTTTAATCCGCTGCGCCATTATTTTGCCAAATACCAGAAGGCTGACGCAGTCATCTCCGATATTATTGTGTCACTGGATAAAGGGAAGACGGTTCTCAGAAACGATAATACAACACTTGAAATTGAACAGCAGACCCTGCGTGAGCTGACCAAACGGCTGCAAAAGGAAATTCAGCTCGGCCTGCTCATGGACCAGGAGATCGAGACACAGATTGAAGCAGCGAAGGTACGCGGGGAAGATGAAGATAAGGTCCGGTTTATTACCGAGGAGGTACTCTTCCCGCTCCGCCAGCGGGTAATGGATCTGCAGCAGATGCTGGTGGTGAACCAGCAGGGCATTATGGCGATTGAGGTGGTCATCCGCAACAACAAGGAGCTGATCCGCGGTGTGGACAGAGCCAGAAACGTGACGGTCTCCGCGCTAAAAATCTCGGTTACGGTCGCAAGCGCCCTCTATAACCAAAAAATCGTCCTGAAAAAAATCGAGCTGCTAAACCAGACGACCGATAACCTGATCAGCGGCACTTCAAGAATGCTGAAGGAGCAGGGCGCTGCCATTCATAAGCAGTCTCTGGAAACAAGCATCTCCGCTGACACGCTGAAGCAGGCTTTCTCTGATGTGCTATCGGCGCTAGATTCCATCAGCAGCTACAAGCAGGAAGCCCTCCCCAAAATGCGGGATACCATCAGCCAGTTCCGTGAGCTTGCCGACCAGGGCGAGCAGCAGATCAAGCGGCTGGAAAAAGGCTCCTCTCTCGGCCTGTAACCTTATTTGAAGAGTCCTGCGCCCTAGACGCACGGACTTTTTTTTGCGCCTTCAGTGCAGCCTATGCAGATTCCCTCCGTCCTCCCTGAGGTAATAAGCTCTAAGGGAGGTTATACATATGCACAATACTTTGTATACACACAGACGCAATCTTCATGCTTTCCTGTTTCTGCTGCTGATGCTGCTGCCGGTTGCCTTATTATTTCGTAATCCGCAGCCGGCTTCAGCGGCCGGATTTATGGCTTCATGGCCTTACAAAGCTGACCGCCTGGAATCCAAACAGATGGTTGTGGTAACGGCTGCCTCCGCCCGCTCCCAGAAAGGTGTCTTATCCCTGAGGGAAAAGCGTGAGGGCAAGTGGGTCACGGTTCTCTCCGGCATACCGGTAACCCTCGGCTCAGGCGGCATAGGTAAAACCAAGGAAGGCGATAAGCGCACCCCCTCCGGGGTCTATCCGCTTGGCGGGGCTTTCGGCTCTGCAGCCGGACCCGACGGGCTTAGCATCCCATACACCCGGACAGGCAGCTATGACTATTGGATAGATGATCCTTCATCCGCAGAGTATAACCAGCAGGTAACCTATACAGGTGACCCGAACAGGCGCTGGAGCTCTTATGAACGCCTCCTTCATCCGCTGTACAAATATGCAATTGTCCTCAAGTATAACGAAGACCCGGTCGTTCCCGGCAAAGGCAGTGCTATCTTTCTGCATGTGTGGAAGGGTGCAGACCAGCCGACTGCAGGCTGTATCGCCATGTCAGAGGGCAATCTGCTGAAGCTGATGAAGCAGCTTGATGCTTCGTTGTCACCCGCTATTGCGATCGGAACCGCGGACTCAGCATGAATGTACTGTAACCTAAGCTTTTAACGCAAAAAAGGAGCTGACCCCGGGCAGCTTGCACCGCTTTTGAGTCAGCCCCTTTCTATTCACATTTAGCTTTACTAATTATAGTACAGTTATAGCCTCCATAGTGTAGCACAGCTGGTAATTCCCGCACCTACCGACCATAAGAAGAATAAGTCGCCAGGTACAATGGTGCCGTTCTTCCTGGCATGATGCAGGGCGATGAACGGGCTGCTGGTGCCGGTATAGCCGTAAATATCCCCGATGTATGGGAATTTGGCGGTATCCTCTCCGAGGATTCCGGCAATCTCCCTAATGACGGTCAGATTCAGCTGGCTCAGAATATAATGCTTAACCTCGCTTTTGGCATACCCCTGCTCTTCCAGCAGCTTCTCCATTCCGGTAACCGCAGTCGGAAATGCCACATTGACGTTATATTCCGGATGCAGATAAATCTTCTTCTCCTCCAGCGACAGGCTGTCATCGAACATCCGGGCTAACCCGCCGGACGGGAACAGCATATCTTCCGCCTTATGTGTATTGGTATAATACACTGAATCAATCAGGCCGGACTCGCCGTCCTCCACCCGTTCCAGCAGAACGGCGCAGGCCGCATCCCCGCAAAGCCCTTTTGAAGCCAAATCCCCTTCTTTATAAAAGCGGGCGATCTGCTCCGAGCCGACAACCAGCGCATACCTCACCCGCGGATTCGTCATCATTGCACGAGCCGCCTGATCGGCAGCAACCACCATCCCCACACAATTCGCATTGCTGTCATAGACGATGCAGGAATGCTTACCGCCGATTGCCTGGTGCAGGAGCGCTGCGTCAGTCGGAGCACTGTACTCATGCGTGCCCGAGGAGACGACGATCATGTCGAGGTCTTCGGGTCTTAGCCCGCTGCTCCGCAGCAGTGCCTTAGAGGCTTCTATTGCCATGTACAGCGTGTTTTCTTCATTCGTAGCTGCATAATAACGATCCTTGCGGCCAAAATACTCCCAAATACCAATAAGCTTATCCGCAGCCTCGCCAGCCTGTTCAGCCAATTGTTCATTGCTAACTTTAAATGGCGGATGGTACACTTCAGTCCCTGCAATCCTTACGTTAACCATAACGGCCCACCTTTGTTAGTGTATT
Organism: Paenibacillus sp. FSL R7-0273; assembly: GCF_000758625.1. Taxonomy (NCBI): domain Bacteria; kingdom Bacillati; phylum Bacillota; class Bacilli; order Caryophanales; family Paenibacillaceae; genus Paenibacillus; species Paenibacillus sp. FSL R7-0273. The sequence goes on along the minus strand of NZ_CP009283.1, from coordinate 3,208,068 downwards.
TGTGCTTTTGGCTAAACTTTTACAATAGCCCATGCTTCATCTACTGTATCAACAAACTTCCCTTCAAATCCGGCTTTCGGCGCCACACGCTGTAATTGTGATTTCGCCACCACCTTGACCGGGTTAACCAGTACGGCATGCTTAAAGCTGTTATACAACACGTAGCAGCGTTCCAGCACCGGCAGGATTTCCGGCTTGAAAGGCGCCATATCCGAGCAGTCAATAATCAGCGACATCTCTTTAAGCGGCAGATGGGGCATTTGGGCTTCAAAAATATCCACCTCTTTAATGGTCTCCGTTACTTCGGCAAAGCCGTGCAGGCTGATAAAAATAGTGTTGAATTCCGGGTGCATCGTAGTTTCTGCGATCATATAAGTACAACTCCAATTCTGTTGGTTTGATTTTTTTGAGCAGTCCGTTTTATGTATTACATGTCCGCAACTCTCCCTTGGCCTATTTAGACAGCAAAAAAACCAAACTATATGAGCGTCCCCGCTATCATGCCGCTGTAACAGCGGTTTAGACCGGTGGCTTTGCGTCTTCCGCCTTTCGGCGGAGTTGCCTTTGTTCATCAGCTGGCGCCTCAGAATTACAAACATATTTGGTATTTAGTGTCTAGCTTTTATTTATAATTCGACATGAAACCGCAATCCCCTTCTTTTTTAAGGAATAACTATCCAAAAGCGGCGTTCCCGTATAAACCCAAATATAAAAAAGTGCCCCCTGGAGGACACTTTTTTGAGAGCAGCTCTTATATTATGAACAGCTTATTCCATCAGTCCGGCTGTTTATTGCGCAATCATTCCGCCGTCAACAGTGTAGAGTGAAGCCGTTACGAAGGAAGCCTCTTCGGAGAGCAGGAAGTTCATTACGGCTGCAACCTCCTCCGGTTCCCCGTAGCGTCCCATTGGTGTTGCCGCCTCGTTGGCTGCTTTGAAGCCGTCGGCACTGCCGGAATTGTTCTCGATCTTGCGCATCATTTGCGTATTAATAGTTCCGGGCAGTACAGCATTGACGCGGATACCGAACGGTGCCAGCTCATTGGCGGTTACACGGGTCAGGCCGATCACCGCATGCTTGGACATAATATATGGAGACATTCCCGGAGCACCCATAAGGCCTGCCAGCGAGGAGGTGTTGAGGATCGCGCCGGATTTTTGCTTTTTCATTACAGGAATGACATATTGCAGCCCGAGAAATACCCCGCGGACATTGACGTTATAGACCAGGTCAAGCGACTTCACATTCAGCTCTTCCACAAGCCCGGTAGGACCTTCAATCCCGGCATTATTGGCAAAATAATCAATCGTTCCGAATTTTGCTACCGCCTGATTCACATAATTCTGCACATCTTCCTCTTTGGAAACATCGGCTGTAACAGCCAGTGAATTAGAATCGTTTAAGCCAAGCTCCTGAATAACTGCATGAATCGCTTCCTCATTCAAATCGACCAGAACCAGATTCAGCTTACGTTCGGCCAGACGGCGGGCAAGCTCTTTTCCGATACCCCCTGCGGCACCAGTGATGACGGCTGTTTTGACTTGTGATTGGCTCATTATACATTCGCTTCCTTTGTTTTGTAGTGGGTGAGTAAGAGGATTTTGTAACAAAATCGCCTTATCTCTTGAAACAAGCTTACACCGCATTTAGTTGTTGTGACAATAATCAAAATATAAGATAATGTTGACTAGGCAACAGTTTAAACTCGATTGTTGCTCCCTGGTCAGCATTTTGAACATTTCGGGCGAATTTGTAGCTTGTGGTAATACTAAAACGATACAGACATTATGGAGGAAGATAGCTTTGGAGCATGAAGAGGATTTGAGCAGAGGGGTCAGACGTACCCGGCAGGCACTGAAGACAGCGTTTGTCGATCTGATTCTGGAAAAGGGCTATGAGGCTGTGACCATTATGGATATTGCCATCCGTGCGGACTATAACCGCGGAACCTTTTACAAGCATTTTGTAAGTAAGGAGGATTTGCTGCGGGATATCCACGACGATTTTCTGCGGAATATTTCGGAGCTGCTGCTGCAGCCTTATGAGGGTATGGAGAAGATTGACGCTGCGGGGGGTTATCCCTCCCTGCTGCAGCTTTTCCAGCACATTGAGCAGCACAAAAGGGACTACCTTGCCTTAAGCTCCGCACAGCGCGGAAAAACCTCTGTCGAGCTTTACGATACACTGCGGAGGTCCATGCGTGAGGATATGCATATCGAGATGGAGGGGGGCAGCCCCCCGCTCGATTACGAAATTCTGCTGAGCTATCAGCTGTCTGCCACTGTCGGGGTCATTGATTACTGGGCGGAAACCCACTTTAAATACTCTGCGGAATATATGGCCGGGCAATTAATAGCGCTTGTTAACAGCAGAATGGATCATATTGTGTTCACAAGAAACTGAGCTTACCGCTAAAAAGCGGCGCAGGCCCGCCTGTACTCCGATTAGGAAGTACATGCTGACCTGCGCCGCTTATTCTATTGTTACATATAAATATCTATGATTGTTCTCTCTGTACCTGCGTGGCGCTGAAGCTCTTCACGCGCGATCCGCAGACCGCCAAGCCGGTAAGGATTATTAAGCCGGACAGCCTGTACCTCCCGGCCGTTCACGGCAGCAGACTGCAGCCGGCCCTCTTTGCAGTGATACACAAAGGTCACCGGGGAGCCTCCGTACTCGAACTCAAAACGCGTGCCGTCCAGCTCAGCAGGCAGTACAGGGTCCAGAATCAGGTCTCCGCCCTCTTCGCGGATGCCCAGTACATTCGAGATCAGCTGGTTCATGTAGATTCCCGGGCCGCTGGAATAGATTTTCCAGCCGCCTTTGACCGGAACAGAGCCGTCACGCAGCTCATGGAAACGCTCCTGTGCTTCATAGCGGTTGTCAAATTTACCGTCCGAGCTGCTGAAGTAGGCATTGCTCTGGCGCAGCTCGGCATTCGGTACGGCCTCGCGGATGCCGACCGGATTAATGGTCGCAAGCCCCTTCCAGACCTGCTCAGTCTTGCCGGTTTTGGCCATCGCCTCGACGAAGCGGATGTGGGCATGCACATACTGCAGCCCGATTTCCCGTCCGAAATTAGCCGCCTGCTCGGCACGTTTGAAATGGGTGCTGACACCGCCGGCATACTGTGCCGGGTGGTTCATCAGCCGCACGCCGTCCGGGCACAGGAACTGCTCCTGAATCAGCGTGTAGTGCGCCTCCATCTGCTCAGGGGTAAGCAGCTCGCCGATCATGCTGCGGGTCATCGGCAGCAGGCGGTACTGAATGCCGGTCTCCTTGTCCTCCGGATGCAGCATCAGCTTGGCCTGCTCAGGATCCTCGAAGTACAGGAAGCCCGGTATTACCTCAGTGCCCAGCATATAACGGTTAAAGTCGGCTTTGATGCCTTCAGCCATCTGCTTCAGCTCTCCGGACCAGGAAGCATCTGCATCCTTCAGTACAGCAGACAGACCCAGAACCGTCTGATACGTCAGGGCCACAGTCCAGCTGCTGACCATGTACTGCTTGAGCTGGGCATTCGCCGGCTGCAGCGTATCATCCCAGTCCCCGTCTCCATAAGAGGACAGGAAGGTGTCATGCAGGAAGTGGGCTTTGATATATTCCAGCTCCTTAAGTGCATGCTCCCTCAAGGTGCAGACAGTCTCTGTGAAGTCGAAGCTGTGCTTGCGCGTGTATGGAATCTGCTCGTCCAGCACCGCAAAATCACGGGTTGCCCGCAGATAATCGCCCAGTATCTTAAGCGGCCAGACGATAATATCGCCATGGCTCTCTTCCTGCTGGATTGAGGTGTACCTGTCGAACATAAACCACTGCGGCCAGTTGCCGTCATCCTCATACTGATGGGCAAAGACGGTCAGCAGAATCTCCCTTACCTGTTCGTATTTGTGGGTAGCCAGGAAATATTCCACCGGTCCCTGGCACACATCCCGCGTTCCCCAGGCTGCGCCGCCGTACTGCTCCAGTCCATGAGGAACAGAATAGTGGACCAGCATATTATGGGTGTACCACCAGGCCAGGGCATTTACCTTGAACAGCTCCGCCTGCTCCCCGCTCTCCTTCTTCAGCTGGAAGCCGTTCATGACTCCGGCCAGGAATTCACGGTAATTCTTTGCTTCCTCCTCAAATCCGGCTCCCGCGGCCGGACGGAATTCTCCGTCCAGCATCCCTTGGAAGGTAAGCGTCCATTCGCTGCTTGAATCCAGCTCAAGCACGGTCAGGGAAGCGCTGCTGGGTGCTGCTCCTGCCGCCAGCAGCGCTTCATCTCCGGTTCTGAAGGCCGCACCTTCCACAGTGATTTTGTAGGCCAGCTCAGGGTATACAGCTGCACTTAATCCCTTGTCACTGGCCCGGAAGACCAGTCCGCCGTCAGCAGCCTGCTCCATCTGATAAGGAAGCTCATATTCAGCCACATTCATGGTGATCTGGCTGCTGACGAGGTAGCGGTACGCTTTTCCGCTTGCCGATGCGACATGCAGTCGGATTTCCGGAGCCTTTACCGCTGTGTAGTTCGTAATAATGAGGGTGTCCTCAGCCGTTTTATAATGCCAACGGACATAGTTGAAGCCGATTTCGAACATTGACGGCATTGTCAGAAGACGGAACTGCCCTTCCAGCTCTACATAGATCCGCTGGCCTGAGATTTTATTGACGTTCAGCGCATTGCGGGCATTGGACAGCATTTTATTGAAATTGGTATTGCCCACAACCACTTGGGAATTAAAGATTCCGTACATATACGAAGTAGTAGTCATCACCTCTGCGTCCAGCCGGGCATTATCTCCGCTCATCAGAATATGCCCGTGCGGCCGTTCTACAAGCAGCTCCTTGCTTTTCAGGACAACATGCTCATAGGTGCCGGTAAAGAAGGCTAGCAGCTCACCATTCTCCCGTTCCTCCTGGAACCGCTGCGGGAATAGGGTATCCAGCTCGGCTTCGGACAACGCCACAGTCTGTAGTGGAGTTCCTATTCTGGCAGCTGCCGGCTCCTGTGCATGCTGTCTGCTGCCTTCCGGCTTCATGGTCGGGAGCTTTTGCACGCTGCTCCAGGCCGTCTGCAGCTCACGGGCATATTCCAGCCCGCTTACTGCCGCAGGATGATCCTCGCGGAACAAGCCGTAGAACGTAAATACAGCTTCGCCGTTCAGCTCAGTCTTTGGCGACTGCAGTGCTGTATAGGCGAATTCATACTGATACACCTTATTTGCGAGACTTTCCTGATACAGTGCTTCCGGTCTGTCGGTTTCCTTATAGGACAAGCCGAAGAACTGGAAGCCGTCAGTGGAGTAACCGGCGGCTCCGCCGATCAGCCCCTGCTGCAGATACGGGAACTTCCCGCCCTGCGGCTGGTTCTGTCTCGAGCAGACGACATATCCGCCCGTCTGATCTGTAAAAACGGAATGATCGATATATTGGGACAAATAGGCTTCATTACTGGTGACGGCACCCGCCGCAGCAATACCGACGTCCTGGGTATAGATAACGTCCAGCATGGCCGCCCTGCCTTCAACCCGGACATTCCAGAACCATGTATCCGCCTCTGCCAGAGTAAAGGTCACCTGATAGGCAAGCTTCTCTGCGCTGCCAGCGGCTCCGGTACCCGCAGGAAGCTCTCCCTGCCATAGCAGCCGCTCCCCGTCCCGGTGGAACGTGCTGCCTGACTTCACGCCAAGCAGCGGATAGGCCCGGATGCCGTCAGGCTGATGCAGGCGGATATACAGATTGCCTGCAGCCCCGTCCACACTGTTGGCCAGCAGCTGGTTAATCATCATCTGGCCGCCTGATGCCTGGTACAGGTCCCCGCTCTCCAGAAAAGTAAATGTAAGACCGCCTTTTTGCAGATTCAGCTTAGTACCGGTTGCAGTTGTCATTTCTCTTCACTTCCTTATCTGATACGGCTTTATACCGTTATTATGTCTGTTAGGTTATTTGAGCAGAGTAAATCCGGCAGACAGCACATCACGGCTGTTAGGGCCTACATATACATTAAACCTGCCGCTGTCGCTGACGACGCTGAGATCACTGTGATGATAACGCAACTGTTCCTCCCCGATACGGAAGGCTACTTCCGCACTTTCGCCGGGGGCCAGCCCGATCTGCCGGAATGCCTTCAGCTCCTTGACAGGACGGACAACCTCACCGGAGATATCGCGTACATACAGCTGGACTGTTTCGGTTCCTGTTACACTGCCGGTATTGGTAAGTGTCACCTTCACCTCAAGCGGCTGATCCGCTGCCAGCGTATCAGTGGAGAGTGTCAGCCCTTCATAACTAAAGGTGGTATAGCTAAGTCCATATCCGAACGGCAGCAGCGGTTCATTAGGGGCATCGATATATTTGGAGATATAACGGTTGCCGTCTTCTACCTCCGGCTTAGGCCGGCCGGTATTGAAATGGTTATAATAGACCGGAATCTGGCCTGCTGATGCAGGGAACGACATCGTCAGCCGGCCGGAGGGATTCACCCTGCCGTACAGCAGATCTGCCAGGGCGGCTCCGCCTTCACTACCCGGGAACCAGGCCTCCAGCACAGCGTCCGCCTGGTCGTATACACCGTGCAGATCAAGCGGACGGCCGTTGAACAGGACGGCGACCACCGGCTTCCCGAGCTCCTTCAGCAGCGTGAGCAATTCCAGCTGCGCCTCAGGCAGCCTGATATTGGTGCGGCTTCCGCCCTCGCCGCTCATGCCTGACGCTTCGCCGACGGCCAGCACAATTACATCGGCTGCCTCGGCTGCACTCCTTGCCGCTGCCCTCTGCTCTGCGGTAATGGTCTCAATGCCTGAGCCTTCAGCTACTGTTACAAGATCAGGATTGCCAACTACTGAGCGCATGGCATCACTGAGCTTCACCGCATGTTCCTTGGAGCCGGTCCACGACCACCAGCCCAGAATATCGCCGCTGTCCGCAAAAGGTCCGATTAAGGCTATCCGCTGCTCCGGCCGGAGCGGCAGGACGCCCTCATTCTTCAGCAGTACGCTTGATTTCTCAGCCAGCTGCCGTGCCGCCTGACGGTGCCCGGCGGAGAATACGATTTCCTTCTCCAGCACAGGATCAGCCCCGCGCATCGGGTTCTCGAACAAGCCGAGCTTCTCTTTGAGCTGCAGGATGCGCAGCACTGCTTCATCTATCAGGGCTTCCCCGACCAGTCCTTCCTCCACCAGCTGAGGCAGCTGATGCAGATAGCTGGTTGTCATCATATCAATGTCCACCCCGGCCCGGAGCGCCTTGTATGCCGCTTCCTTATCATCCTCTGCAGCGCCGTGTGCAACCATCTCCTTGATGGATGCCCAGTCGGAGATGATGACCCCGTCAAAGCCCCATTCTGTACGCAGCAGGTCACGCAGCAGCTTACGGTTACCGGTTGCCGGAATGCCGTCCACAATGTTGAACGAGGTCATGACCATCTGTGCTCCGGCATCAATGGCCGCTTTATACGCAGGGAGATAATATTCACGCAGCTGCCGTTCGGACAGGTCTACCGTGTTATAGTCCCTTCCGCCTTCAGCAGCGCCGTAAGCGGCAAAGTGCTTAACGCATGCAGCTACACGGGAGTCATCACTTGCAAGGTCTTCTCCCTGAAAGCCCTTAACGAAGGCTTCCGCGAACACACCATTCAGGTACGGATCTTCGCCGGTCGATTCCATTACCCGGCCCCAGCGCGGATCACGGGTCAGATCGACCATCGGCGCAAAGGTTACGTGCAGGCCGGAGACTGCGGCTTCCCTTGCTGCAATCTCCGCGCTCTTCTCAGCCAGCTCCGGATTCCAGGAGCTGCCGATCGCAAGCGGTATCGGAAAAATAGTCTTAAAGCCGTGAACGATATCGGCCATGAACAGCAGCGGAATGCCCAGCCTGTTATTCTCCAGATGTGCCTTTTGCACGGCCATCATTTTATCGGCACCCGCTATGCCCAGCACAGAACCGGCATTACGGACAGCCTCACTGCTGATGCCGAGCTCCTCCATCGGACCGGTAATCTCTGATTCGTCACCCGGCTCATCATAGAACGGGGCGGCCAGCTGCAGCAGCTGGGCTATTTTTTCGTCAAGGGTCATTTGCTTCACATATTTGTTGTATAAATGCTCTGACATTGCTGAATCCCTCCATCAAAACGATTAATAATCGAATCGTTTCTATCCAATAAATCCTTTTATTTATAGGTTTATTATAATTATTTATTAACACTTTTCATAAACGTTTCTATTTATTTCGATGAGACTGCGCCTCCCGCTGTGATGCACAGGAGCTGCACAATGAAAATTATAGAGGAAGCCAGTCCAGCATTCTTGTTAACTGCCGCTCCCAATACTCCCATTCATGTCCGCCCGGACCCTCTTCATAGGCAATATCCAGCCCCGCTGTCACGGCCTGGTCGAGAAAGGCGCGGTTTCCGCCATACAGGAAATCCTCTGTTCCGCAGCACTGGTACAGCCTCGGCCGGAATTCACCTGAAGCCGCCTTGCCGGCAAGCGCGAGCAGATCATTCCCGCTGCCGCTCAGCTCTTCCGGTGAGCCGAAGATCCGCTCAGCCTCACCCGGCCGGAAGCCGTTCGGGCCGGTTACACGGCGGACAATATCCAGGCCGCCGGACAGGCTAGCTGCTGCCGCATAATGCTCCGGACAGCGCAGGGCCAGCTTAAAGGCCCCGTACCCGCCCATCGAGATGCCGGCCGCGAACGTATCCTCACGGCGCCCTGAGACAGCAAATCCCCGCTGGATTAGCCGGGGCAGCTCCTCGCTCAGATAAGTGAAGTAAGCACCGCCCTGCTTCATATCCGTATAATAGCTGCGGTCAGCCCGGGGCAATACAAGCGCCAGGCCTCTGCTCTCTGCATAACGCTCGACCGCCGAATTCCGTGTCCACTCTGAATGGTCGCCGCCAAGCCCGTGCAGGAGATACAGTACCGGGTATTTCCCGTCCCGCATGGCAGAAGGCGGAGTGCTAAGCGGAAGCATGACTCCGGCTTCTGTAGACATTCCGAGAGTTTCGGAATAGAAAGACATCTGCATGTACACCAAGGTCTCACACTCCGATCAACCCTGTATTTTAACCGATTTCCGCTCCATCAGCTCGATCTTAAGCTTATAGAAATCATTCACCGCATCCCCGTTCAGCATCTGGAACAGTAAATGGCCTGCCAGAGAGCCGGATTCATACATCGGCTGGCGGATCGTCGTCAGCGCAGGCTGAATGTATTCAGCCAGCTGGATATCGTCGAATCCAATGACTGAAATATCCCCCGGCACCGTTACCTTCGCTTCTTCAAAGGCCTTCATTCCCCCGACAGCCATCTCATCATTTGCATAAAAGACTGCCGTCGGCAGCTCCCCCTGCATCAGCATCATTTTAGTCGCTTTATAGCCGCCCTCACGGATAAAATTGCCGCTGAGCTTCCATTTGGCTTTTTCCGTCAATCCGGCTTCATTCATTGCCCGCAGATACCCCTGGTAACGCAGCGCATTATCATAGGAATCCGCCGGCCCGCTGATATAAGCAATCGAGCTATGGCCGTTCTCAATCAGGTGCCGGGTGGCACTGTAGCCTCCCTGCTCCCCGTCAACAACCACATTGATCAGACCTTCGCCGGCAATCAGCCGGTCCATGACGATGATCGGAAACCGCGGTCCGGCAGCAGCATGCAGGATCTCATCTGAAATGTTATGGGCCAGCACAATGGCGCCGTCTACCCGCTTTTCCATCATATAACGTACAGCTGTCGAGCCTTTCCCGCCCATCGAGCTGCAGGCAATCAGATCATAGGAATTCGATAAGGCCACGTCCTGAATACTGCGGATTAATTCCGAATAATAGGGTCCGGACAAGTCCCGTAAAATAAGGGCAATCGTATTGGTCCGGCTCCGCTTCAAATCCATGGCAAAGCCGTTTTTCTGATAATTGAGCTGCCGTGCCGCTTCCAGCACCTTTTCTCTAGTTTTGGCGCTGACCCTGCTGTCACCGCTCATGGCATAGGAGGCTGTAGAAAGCGCAACCCCTGCCAGCTTAGCCACGTCCTTGATTGTTGCCATCTTTGTTCAATCCTTCCTGAGCACTGCAATTGGTTAATTATACTATTTCATACCGGATATCGTATATCCTTCTATGATATGTTTCTGGAAGAAGACAAATATGATAATAATCGGAATGACCATGAAGGCAGCGCCTGCCATCTGCAGCCCGAACTCTGTTCCATACTGCCCCTTGAGCAGCGACAGTCCCACAGAAAGCGTATAGAGGCGTTCGTCATTGGCAATAATCAGCGGCCAGAGGAAGCTGTTCCACGCCCCGATAAAGGTCAGAATACCCTGAACGGCAAATACAGGCTTAACAATCGGCACAATCAGCTGGAAAAAGATTCTCAGCTCACCCGCACCGTCCAGTCTTGCCGCTTCCAGCAGATCCATCGGAATGGTCGTCATGAACTGGCGGAACAGGAAGATCGCGAATGCTCCGACCAGACCCGGCAGGACAATCCCTGCCATTGTGTTGACCAGCCCCATCTGATTGATGATCAGATAGGTCGGAATCATGGTAACCTGTCCCGGAATCATCATCGTTGCCAGTATAATATAGAAAAATTTGTTTCTGCCCGGAAAATCAAATTTGGCAAAGGCATACCCGGCCATCGCATTAAGGAACAGCCCGGCAAAGGAGCATAAAACGATAATCAGCGTATTTTTTAAATAGACGAGAAAGTCCATTTTTACAAACAGATCCCGGTAGTTATTAAATGTAGGGTTACTCGGAAACAGCGACGGCGGGATCATCGTGAACTCATTCTCCGGTTTAAAGGATGAACCGATCATCCAGATGAACGGCACCATCATCAGAAGCCCCCCGACGACGAGCAGCGTAATCATAATTGTTTTTTCCAGTCTCTTCATTCTGAGAGCCATGCCCGTTTCCTCCTTCTTAAGCCTGCGGTGTCAGCCGGTGCTTAATATTCCACTTCTTTCTTTTTGACCGCGAATTGAATCAGTGTCGCAATGATAATGATGATGAACAGCACGAATGAGCCGGAGGCCGCATAACCGAATTTGCTGAGCTGGAACCCGTTATTGTATATAAAGAGCGCCATCGACATCGTCGCATTCAGCGGTCCGCCCTTGGTCATTACCAGCGGCTCCTCGAAGAATTGAATCCAGCCGATCAAGGTCGTAATGGTCACAAAGAAAGTAGCGAATCCAAGCAGAGGCACTGTGATATAGCGCAGCTTTTTCCAGCCTGTTGCCCCGTCTATTTCAGCAGCTTCATAATAAGAACGGGGAATACCCTGCAATGCCGCCAGGAAAATAATCATATTCAAACCGAGCGATTTCCAGAAGGCCAGCAGAATCAGAGAGAACTTCGCCAGGACAGGGTCCTGAAGCCACTGCTGCGCCGGTAAACCGAACCAGGAAAGGACATAGTTGAATAACCCGTAAGACCCGTTATACAAATAGCCCCATACAACCGCTACCGCCACAATGTTGGTAATGGAAGGCATATAGTAGATGACCCGGAAGCTTTTGAACAGCCAGCCTGTACCGTAGTTTAGCAGAAGCGCTACTCCCATGGAGGCAAGTACAACCATCGGAACACCGACCACTACATAAATGAGGGTATTGTACATTGCTTTCAGGAAAATAGGATCCTTAAATATATCAATATAGTTACTGATGCCGACCCCGCTGATGTTCGAATAATCCGCAAGACCGACCAGGTCCATATCCGTAAAGCTGATTACCAGTGCAATGATGATCGGAATGATCGAAAACAGCGTCAGCAGGATGACTGCCGGAGCGATAAATAAATATGGAACCTTATGCTTGTTGATTTGCTTTACCAATGAGCTCACTTGCCACACATCCTTTCCCTTTCATTCACATCCCCTTCATCCCGAAGAGTAACAGGCGGACAGCCGGAACCTCAGCCTCAAGAGAGATCCCGGCAGTCCGCCTGAAGGTGAAGTCTTTACTTATTTATTGCCAAGCAGCTCATTCGCCTTATCGTTCAGCTTGTCCAGCTCGGTCTGCGTATCAGCACCGCCGATCGTGATCTGTTCGAAGGCTGCCATAGCGGCCTGGGCAATTTCTTCATATTCTCTGACAGTCGGCGCAGGACGGGAATTCTCCAGCTGCTTACCGAAAGCGGCAATCATCGGATCGCTCAGTGCCTCATTAGACCAGGCTGCCTTCAGCGCAGGCATGGAATTTGAAGTTTCATAGTACTTCAGCTGTGCTTCCTGCTCTGCCATAAAAGCAATAAACTTGGCCGCTTCGTCAGGGTTTTTGCTGTAATTGAAAATGGACAGGTCCGCACCGCCGATGGAAGAGGTGTTGCTTACTTTGGCCGGCAGGGTAGTTACCGCCCACTTACCGTCGATTTCCGGCGCTTTATCCTTTACGGTCTGGATCATCCAAGGTCCGCTGATGAACATAGCCATTGTGCCGTCTTTAAATGCGGCTACAGTGTCGAGATCGGTGCCTTTAGGGGACAGCCCTTCATCGTAGAAGCTTTTCAGGAAGTCAACCGTTTCGACATAAGCCGGCTGATTGAACTGCGGCTGACGGTCTGCGTCAATGATGTCACTGCCGTTCTGCCAGGCAAAGATAACAGGATAGATCGAGTCTTTACCTTCAATCGGCAGGGCGTAATGGCCGGTGCCGCCTTTTTCAACCAGCTTGCGGCTGGCATCCTTCAGCTCATCCCATGTCTTCGGACCTTCAGGGTAGCCTACCTCGCCTAGCAGATCCGTCCGGTAGAACATCGCGCGGGTCTCAACATAGAATGGAATTCCTACTGTTGTATCTTCATATTTAGTGGTTTCAACAGCACCGTCGAAGAAGTTCTCCGGCGCCATGCTCGGATACTGCTCAATATACGGGGACAAGTCCTTTAGCGCTCCGGCAGCGGCAAATTCAGGAATCCAGGTTGTCCCCATCTGTACAACGTCCGGGCCGCTCTTGGAGGCTACGGCAGTCAGCAGCTTATCATGTGCAGTATCCCAGGGAATGGCTTGGACATCTACTGTAATGCCGGGATTGGCAGCTTCATACATATCTGCGATCGGCTCTACCGTATCCGCTGTTCCCATGAACCAGACCTTCAGCGTCTTGTTATCTCCGGAAGCTGCATTGTTTGAATTGCCGCAGCCCGCCGCAACCATGGAGAAGCTCAGTAAAAGTGCTGCTGTTGTTAACCCTTTATTCTTTGTCATTGTTCTTTCACCCCTGTAGTAGTGTGTGCCAAGCTTGGAATTACTATGAAATAAAGCCCTTTCATCGAAACGTTTCGATTAATATCGAAAAAAAATTCGAGTTACCACACATCATTTCTCGCCTAAACAACGCATTCAGGATATTATTAACCCGTTTTTCAGTCATTGAAACGAGATTAATAACGCTTTCACTCCAATCCGCCCCTATCAGGCTTCGAGACAGTGTTTGTTCTTTCATCTTTTACTCGAATCGTTTCGATAACCATATTATAAAACTATGTGTTAGCGATTTCAAGTGCCTTACACAAAAAAAGCCGGAAGCTGCTTCATTTGCGGTTTACGCATTTGAAACAGCCTCCGGCCTTAGTCTATATAAATCAGCTGGTGTAAATAAACGAAACTACCCCGTTGGTGAAGGTCACATAATCATAGCCGACGTACTGCCAGGTCTCTACGCGGATGCCGCCTCCTACGGCAGCAGACTTGCTCTCCGGTGTCCCCCAGCTTAACTCGACCTGCTGCTTTGTCATACCAGTCCTTACGTATCCTGCCTTAATATCTTCCCACACTTTACTTGACCACTTGTAGGTTTTGTAAGGATCAGCTGTCAGAAACTCCTCTTTATCAGCCAGCGTACTTATAATTTCCGCCCCGGTCATCTCATACGTTTTCAGTGCTTTTCCTGAAGCAAGCTTCATGGCAAGAGCGAAGTTCCCGTTATAATCAGGAAGTACATCAACGATGGTTACTTTTTGAAACCTATAATTGACATCAAAAAAGTTGACCCAATAGCTTTTGCCTATCAGCTTCGCCAGGTTTCCCTGGGCTTTTTTCTTATAGATAAGGGCGGTTTGCTTTGTCTGTACCTGCATTTCAGCCTTGCCGAAGGTTACCCTCATGCTTTGAATAGAAGAATTCCAATCAAGGCCGGCTCCGAACGCCGACTTTAGCAGCGCTGCCGGAAACACCGTTACGCCATCAACAGTCTGTACTTTACCGCTCATTTTAACCTTCTCGCCGTTCACCATTGCCGTATCACTGCCGAGCTGGAGCTGAACTGGCGTGGAATTCAATTTAATGCTGAAGCTTTTGGTACCGGCATTGTATTGAACCGAAGCACCAAGCTGCTGGAACACCTCCTGAACCGGCAGATACATTGAGCCGCTGATCAGTGCTCCGGTTGTAATGATATCGTCTGAACTAATGGATACCTCCAGCGTTTTCGAGACTGATCCTGATTTCACAGTAACTTTGGTAACTCCGACCGCCAGTGCCTTTAAGGTTCCATCGTTCAGCTTCTGCAAAAGGGCCGGTTTTTCAACCGTCAAATCAGCATCCTTCAGTGGTACTTTTCGTGTAGATTCGCCTGTCCAGGTCTCCGAAATCTGCACGGGGACCTTGTCCCCGACCGTAAGGCTGGTCTTCTCCATCGTGAAGGATACACCGGTGACAACTGGAAGGGTCAGCATCTCCAGACGGTCCGCCTGTACGTCATAACTCGCTACGCTGCCATCCTGCGTTTTTACATACATGCCTTGACTATAGACAGAGATTAGTCCAGTTACACCTTTAAGACCCGGGAATGATTGCGTGAGCTTATAACGGTCAGCTTCAGAAGATCCCGTTCTCCAGACGGTACCGTCCTTCATTCGTACAACCAGATTACCCTCGTCATCGAATCTGGCTTCTGCTGCATTTTCGGTGATAGTTACGGGAATATATTTTGAGAGATCATTCCTGTCAAAATTAAACCGGTTGTACAGCAGCACTTTTCCGGATTGTAGGACCACTGCCACATCGTCGACAGAACTGTAGGAATCAGAATAACTATCTATTGCCGTAACCTCTGCACTGCTGCCGAATTGATCAATTTTGTCGCTGAACCCCTCTGCCTTCAAGACTCCGGACCGGGTAAGCAATGCCAAACCTTTTTCGGAATCATCAAATTTCACAATATCTGTATAACTCGTAGTATCGCCGTAGCCGAGGTAACGAATGGTTCCTGTATTATCCAGATAATAGTTCCCGGAAATGTGCACCACCCCGGTCATGTTCTTCAGTATTTGGGGAGCTCCCTTCCCCTGCAATTGAACCAGAGTTCCTGACGTGGTAATCCCATAGCCTTCCTCAATCTCGGTCAGATTGAAATCAAGCTGTTTATATCCTCCGTTGTCAACATCCTGCTTCCATACTGTACCGTCACTAAGCAGGTAACTCCCCCTGTCAAAATCAATGATCGCCGGTCCAGCCGCATGCAGCACACCGCCGGTTTGACCAAACATGCCTGCTGAGACTACCGCTGCAAGCACCCATTTTAAACCTTTCATCTTCCAAAATCCCCCTTTGTGTTTGACGCACTCATTAATGTATCACAAATTCAAAGATATTCCAGAGGAATTTTGATACGTCCAAGCAGCAAAAAACTGCCTGCAATCCGCTAAGATTGCAGGCAGTTCCATTTGAACACTGTAACTCTACTTTTCGTAAACCTTGCCCTCTTTAACCTTTTGTACCTCATACATATTGACAGCCGTACTCAGGATGTATGCCGGCTTCTCCTGTCCTCTGCTGTTGCGGTGGCCCTGGAGGTGGGCATCACTCTTCTCCCAGTTTTTCCAGGCATCTTCGGACTCCCAGCGGATCACGATCAGAACCTCTTCATTATCCTTGCCTTTTTTGTTAAGTGCAACGCTGATATCAATCAGCCCCGGCATTTCCTCAAGCGGACCCGGTGCGCTGAATCTTTCTATGATTTGGGCGCTGTGTCCTTTTTCCACTACGATGGATCTTGTCTGAATAAGCATCAATGATTCCTCCTGTGTATAGGGTGTGCTGGCAGGCTCTGCACCGTTTATCCCTGCTATTTTAGTTGAATATGCAGCTATCTTATATTCTAATTGATAATCGTTATCATTTCCAGTCCGCCTTTATCCTGTAGCGTTTATTCTAAAACAAACTTTACCTTGCGCGGGGATTGAATAGATGATTATTCTGGAACAAATTAACGAAACCCTATACTTTTATGAAAGCAGGCTTAATATGAATCTGACAGTGAAGCTCGCTGAACCCCATGAAGCGCATATTATCAAAAACCTATATCCGCTTTACCTGCATGATCTATCCGGACATTACGGGCTGAACGACGGCCTGGTCCTTAATGAGCATGGCATTTATGAGGACGATCACGACATTCAGACTCTGGCGCAGCAATATGATGTCCAGAATATCTGGTGGGAGAAGCCGGGCTGCCTGTATCCTTTTCTGTTTAGAGCAGATTTGGTGCCTGCCGGCTTTGCCTTGATTGCAACGCCGCCGCATTGTGCACCGGGGGTTGATTATTTTGTAAATGAGTTTTTTGTGCTTCAGCCGTTCCGCGGAACCGGCCTTGCCGGACAGGCTGCTGTCCAGGTGTTCGAACAATTTAAAGGAGTATGGGAGCTGCATACGAACCGGGCCGCCAAAAATATTACCGGGCAGAAATTCTGGCGCAAGACAGTAGCAGGCTATACGGGCCAAAATTACCACGAAGCGCTTGAAGATACGTTTAACGGGAGCAAGCTGGTCTTCCGGTTTAACAACAACATTTAGGTAAGGGGGCAGTGCAATGGAGATTACCGGTGAACGAATCTTATTAAGAGATTTATCTGAGGCTGACCGGGAATTTTGGGCTGAGCTGGAGGGCCATGAGCTGACATCCAAATACGAAAACAGCCGCCCGGATGCTGCGCAGATTGCGGAGGATTTCGGTAAGGCATTAGCTTATGCCGCCTCTGTTCCCCGTGAATCCTTCAAGCTGGCTGTTTGCCTTGCTGCGGATGAGACTCCGCTTGGAGTGATCAGCATCAAGCTTAATTGGGAGGACATCCGGGAATGGGAAATCGGCTGGGCGCTTCTTCCCCGGTATTGGGGAGAGGGATATGCAACAGAAGCGGTCAGGCTGCTGATCGGCTATGCCTTTGCACAGCTGAACGCGCACCGGATCGTCGCCTATGCCAATGCCGCTAACCAGCGCTCTGAGCGACTAATGCAGCGGGCCGGCATGACCAGGGACGGAGTCCTGCGTGAAACCAGATACTGCAACCAGGAATGGTGCGATGAGCTGATCTACTCTATTCTCGAGAAGGAGTGGCCGAAGGAGGTGGCTAGTCAAAGGGATTAATTCCGTTGATTACCCTGCGCGGTCTACTTTCCAGTAAAACAACGGGACTTTTACCGTTATTTCCACCATTCGCTCCACTTTCCAGTAAAACAACGGGACTTTTACCTTTATTTCCACCATACGCTCCACTTTCCAGCAAAACAACGGGACTTTTACCGTTATTTCCACTCATCCACCCGCCCCTCGAATATTTACCGTTGAAATTAGGTACCGTAGCTTTCCTTGGGCTAAACACACTATACTGCTCCAAGCATAAGCCCCCCGCTTACAAGCGGGGGGCTTGGCTTTTGACTATTCTAGCAGCTCAAACTGGTTAACCGACATACCGATTCCTTGGCCTGCTTTGAGCTCCAGTACGAGGGAATCAGGATCATCAAGCAGGTTACTGGAAAATATATGCTCATAGCCGTCCGCCAGTCCTGCTCCAATACTCATAGGCAGCTGCACTGTTCCGGCACCGGAGCGGGCTGTTACCATTCCAGAGAAGTATTCAAAGACTTTCCGCCGAATCTCCCACTCATAATCCGCTTCATTCTTCAATTCATACCTGGCCTTAATCAGCAAGGGTGAGATTTCCACGCGGCTCAGCACAACCTCATGTCCTTCTATCTGAAAATTCTTATCGGGATATAAAACTTCCGTCTTCGTCTCCTTGAACTTCTGATCCAGCTTAATAGCAAGCTTGATTCTTGGAGAATAGTGAATATCCGCCATAATGGTGCCCGTCTTGGGGTCATCCATTTTGCCCGGATCGACCGAAGCAATCAGGAAGTCTGCCTCCAGCTGCTCCGGAAAAGGCTTGCTGCGGTCCAGCTCAAACTCGCTTTTTCCGTAATATTTGTGATAATCGTCCTCACCGTTTATTTTGGCGTGTGCCCCGATCCCTCCGGTACGGTTAAGCAGGCTCCCGGTCTGAACATCCAGCATTCTGCTGCTGCTGAAGCCGTAAATTTCCTGATCGTTCGAGGTTTCTGCCGTGTATAACAGAATAATCCGGTTCTCATCGGCAGTTACCGCATTCAGGGTAATCTGATATCCGTCCGCTTCCGCCACGTTGTCCAGCAGCTGAACATAATCATTGCGTACCGCTGATTCAAAGGTGGCCGCATTGATGTCATAATTGTTGAATTCCCTGTACGGCTCAAGCACTCCCCAGTCCACCGGCCCGGTATTTACAGGAGTCTGCTGACCGGCGTGCCATACTGGAATGAGGTACAGCACGAATGCAACCGCCGCAGCCGCAGCCAGCCCGTACACAGTCCCTTTCATCAGTGAAGTCCGCTTACTGCCGCTTTTTCCGCTTTCCATGCCTTTTTGAACCGCCAGCCTGATATAAGGGGTGTCCGTCTCTCCCTGAAGCTGTTGCCGCATCTGGCCCGCTTCCTCCAGCATAATCTGCTCTTCCCTGCTGTTAATCATTCCACTCCCCCCGATCCTTTATAATTGCCCGAAGCTGCTTCAGCCCTTTATGCTGCCAGGTTTTAACCGTGCCCTCAGGCTTGTCCAGCAGCACCGCAATCTCCCCGAGTGTCATGTCGTTATAGTATTTGAGGAGCAGCACATGCCGGTACTTCGGCTTGACCTGTTCAAGCGCCCAGCGCATCTCCAGCCGCCCGTTGTCCTGAACCATGACCGGCTCCTGCATCCGCTCGTCCGGTGTCGGCACGCTCCGCTTCCTTCTGCGCTGCTCATCGATACAGACGTAGATCAGAATACGGATAATCCATGCTTTAAAAGCCCCCGGCTCCTTCAGCGTCTTCCGCTTGATCCAGGCCCGGCAGGTGCTTTCCTGCACCGCTTCCAGTGCATCGTTGCGGTTCCCCAGATAGCTGTAGGCAATCTGGTACAGCTGCGCGCTGTGCTCCATTACGGCTTCATAGAACCTCATCTCCTCGCCGGTGGCAGCGCCGGTTAATCTTTTCATCTCTATGCCAGACATTGTCATCCAGCCCCCTCCTCTCTCCAGCCTTACATAATATAAGACGGAGAGCACCCGTAAACAGTTTTCCCTGCAGACAAATTCAAAAGAGCCTCCGACATGGAGGCTCTTCTTATTATAATAAATACACATTACAAACCTGCGTTACAGCACCCAGTTCCCTTTGCGGAATACCGGCTCGACAGTTCCGTCAGCCAGCTCCCCGTCGATCTCAAGCTCGGCCGAGCCGATCATAAAGTCAACATGGGTCAGGCTGACATTAGCACCGCGCTTAATCAGCTCCTCGCTGCTGAGGCCCACGCCGCCTTCGATATTTACCGGATACGCGCTGCCCAGCGCGAAATGGCAGGAGGCATTTTCGTCAATACCGGTGTTATAGAACACTCTGTTCAGGCGGGAAATCGGCGAATCATGCTGCACCAGGGCGACCTCGCCCAGATAGGAGGCACCTTCATCCGTTTCCAGCAGGGTGGTCAGATGCTCACGGCCGGAGGCCGCATCATAAGACGTTACCTTTCCGTCCGTGAAGGTGAACGAAATGCCGTCGACCAGACGCCCGTTGAGGTTCAGCGGAAGCGTACTGGCAACCGTTCCGTTTACACCTGTCCGCAGCGGCATCGTATAGATCTCTTCAGTCGGCATATTCGCCACAAAATAAACCCCGCTGCCGTTCTCGCCGCCGCCGCCGCGCCACAGATGTCCTTCAGGCAGCTCTACATGGAGATCCGTGCCGGGTGCGCGGTAGTGCAGGCTTTTGTAGCGCTTAGCGTTCATCCGGTCCTGGCTCAGCTTCAGCTCTGCAATATGCTCGCGCCAGGCTGCTACCGGGTCCTCGCTGCCTACACGGTTCATCTGGAATACCGCTTCCCACATAGCATTGATCCGCTGCTCCTGCGGCAGATCGGCGAACACCTTATCCGCCCAGGCACGGGTCGGCGCCTTGATCAGCGACCAGCTGATTTTGCTGCTGCGGGTGTAATTCTGGTAGTTCCTGCGGGCAATAGCAGCTGCTTTGACAGCCGTTGAGACCTTGGCAGACTCAATACCGTTGAACAGCTCAGGGTCTGGTACTTTAATATGTAAAATCGCTCCGCCCTCTTCAGCAAAGCCTTCCAGCATATCGGCATGCCACTGCGGATAATAGCTGAACGAATCCTCAGGCGCCTTCTCATAACGGATGCGCGTAACCGCCTCGTCATCCCAATCCACCATTACATATTTAGCGCCGGCTTCGTACGCCTTGCCTACGATCAGACGGGTAAGCTCTGCTGTTTCAAGCGGTGCATGCACCATCAGTACCTGACCGGGCTGCACGTTAACTCCGACCTTAACCACCAGCTCGGCATATTTCTCCAGCATGATCTCAAAATCCTTCATATTCCCTTTTCCTCCATCTCTGTCTGTTCTGTTATCATTTCTCGATAAAAGCTCCAGTAGTTATTTTAACGCAAAAAGCACAGGATGGCGATTACTGTTGTTGCGGGTACCGGATTTGATGCTGTGTAAAATAAAAGACGGCCCCAGGTCAGGAGCCGCCTTCCGCTAAATTCTGGGCTGCAGGCCTTATTGCTTATCCACCTGCAGCAATGTAATTTCCTTTACGGAATAGGTGTCTGCGAGCTTCTCCTCTGCGATCACCTTCAGCTTCGCCAGACTGGCCACCTTGGCAGGATCAGCCTTGGACAGCAGCCGCCATACCTGGGGATCTGCCAGCGTATTATACAGCTTTTCATCATCGTATTCCTTACGGTTCTGTGTAACCAGTTTGACCCTGTAGCTGCCGATCAGCGCCTCGGTCTCCCCCAAAGCGGCACAGTGGGCGATAATCTCCTGCCTGAGCTCTGTAAGCTCCTTCTCGATCTCCTTATACTTCGTTTTGAGCTTATAGTATTGCTGCACCTTCTTTTCCATTCAGCTCACGCTCCTCTCCTAACATATGTATGCCGCAGAGAATCACTATAATGAATAAATCCATGGAAAGCGCTACGGGCAAAATTTATAATAGATAAGCCGGCTTACTGTTCTCTGCAGTGAATCCTAACCATTCCAGCGTCTAACTCCCGGGAGGGCTTCTGTCCGGAAGCTCCTTAGGCTTTGTGCATCCTTATTACCAGCTATGTTTTAGCTCCCTGCTGATTATTCCGGCCGGGAGACTGGTAAGTATAGGTATGCGTGAAGCAAATTTTCAAACGGCAGGTGGACTATGTTTCAATCCTATCTATTTCCGATTTCCTATGCATTCTTATCCTTTCCGGCTGCAGCCTTGCTGTTTACCCTGCCCTTTCTGATTGTCCAGTACCGGCGGCACGGGTATATTCATAAGCTCCGCGGACTCCTTCTGTATCTGCTGCTGCTCTATTTATTGAATGCCTTGTTTCTGATTATGCTGCCATTTCCCGCTACCAGACACAATCTGGCTCCAACGGGCGGGAGCCTGCAGCTTGCTCCCCTTCAGTTCATTGAGGAGATTCTGCACAGCCGCAGCTTTACTGCAGATGCCCCGTCCACCTATGTGAATGTACTGGGCGAGCCTGCATTTTATCAGGCTGTATTTAATGTGCTGCTGACTGTACCGTTCGGTATGTTTCTCGGCTATTATTTCCGCACGAGATGGGTAGTCTGCATCCTGCTCTCCTTCAGCCTGTCCCTGCTGTTCGAGATTACGCAGATTACCGGAATATACGGCATCTTCGATCACCCCTACCGGGTGTTTGATGTAGATGATCTGATTACCAACACACTTGGCGGGATCATCGGGTACCGTGTCGCCCTCTGGATCTCCGGTCTGCTCCCGCAGATCGAACAGCTAGATGCCAAGGAGGATTTAAGTGCAAAACGGGTTACCTTTACCCGCCGCGGTATCGCCTTTTTACTGGATGCCTGTATATGGATGCCTGCTGCCGGGCTGCTCAGCCTGCTGCCTGTACCGGCACCCTTCTGGATTACACTGATCACCTATTTTCTGCTGATTCCCTGCCTGACCCGAGGCCGGACTCCGGGCAAATGGGTGGTGCGCATTACCGTGCAGGGCAAGCCGGATACACCGCGGCTGTGGCGGCTGACCGTAAGATACGGACTGCTGTATGGCGTGCTGCCGGGTATGAACATCATCCTGTTTGATTCAGCATTGGCTGCAGCGCTGGACCAGGAGCTGGCCGCAACTGCCCGGGGCGTGGTGCTGATAGCGGATTTCCTGTTTCTCGTCCATATCATCATCAGCATATTCCGCAAGAAAGAGCTGTTCTATGAGCGTCTGAGCGGAACACGAAATGTGATAACCTGGCCGGAAAGACAGCTGCAGGCGGAGCCGGAGCTCCGGTCGCAGACTATTGAATAGTAAGGAGCGGATGTCCTTTGGAACAAAAGAATTCTCCTGTTAATAACCCGGTCCTGGACTGGAGCAAATGGATTATAGAAGCGGATATTGCCTCCATGCAGGCGGAGATGGCCCGCGGCCCGTTGACTTCGGTACAGCTGGTTCAGCTATACCTTGAGCGGATCGGAAGGCACGACAATGTAATTAATGCTGTGCTTGAGCTGAATCCTGATGCGCTGGAGACCGCCGGACAGCTGGACCAGGAGCGGCTGGTTACAGGCCCCCGCAGCAGCCTGCATGGAATCCCATTGCTGGTCAAGGACAATATTGATACCGCAGATCAGCTTCATACCAGTGCAGGCTCCATTGCTTTGGCAAATTCCTTTGCCTCTGCGGATGCAGCGGTTATCAGCCGTCTGCGGGATGCCGGTGCCGTTATTCTCGGCAAGGCGAACATGACCGAATGGGCCAATTTCATGGCTCCCGGGATGTGGGCAGGCTACAGCTCCCGCGGCGGCCTGGTCCTGAATCCTTATGGCCCCGGCGAGCTGTTTGTCGGCGGCTCAAGCTCAGGCAGTGCGGCCTCCGTAGCTGCCAATCTGGTTGCTGCTGCCGTTGGAACCGAGACCTCCGGCTCCATCATCGGTCCGGCCAGCCAGAACAGTGTAGTCGGCATCAAGCCGACTGCCGGATTAGTCAGCATGGCCGGAATCATCCCCGGCATCAGCAGTCAGGATACAGCCGGTCCGCTGGCCAGAACTGTTGCTGATGCCGCCTTGCTGCTGGGAGCTATGGCCGGTCCTGCCGCTTCCCCGGCAGCGGATCAGGGCACCGGCCAAGTACCGGTGCCGGCTGATTATACAGCTTTTCTTGATCCGCAGGGTCTGCAGGGTATGCGCATCGGCATTCCCGGAGCCGTCTATCAGGAGCTGCATCCGGATGTACTGGAGATTATGAACGGCGCAATCGCCACATTGGCTGCTAACGGCGCTGTAATCATTGATCCTGTAGAGCTGCCTTGTCTTAACAGCGATTGGAGTCCGGTTATGCTGCAATATGAATTCAAAAGAGGCCTGAACCAGTATTTGTCCGGACTTGCCGGGCATGTTCCCGTACATAGCTTGAGTGAGCTAATTAAATATAATCTCGAGCACAGTGACAAAGCGCTGAAATACGGCCAGGGAACTCTGGAATGGCTGGAACAGTCCGGTGACGGCATTACAGAGGAGCAGTACCTGAAGGAGCTTCAGATATCCCGCGGCTTGGCAAGGGAACAGGGAATTGATTATGCCATATCCAGGCACCAGCTGGACGCTTTGATGTTCCCCGGCTTCCATGGGACAGATATTGCGGCCAGGGCCGGTTATCCGCTCATCACCGTCCCTGCCGGTTATGCAGCAGAGGGAGGTGTGACTCCCGGTGGCTATACTACAAAAGGCCCGCACGGAGTAACCTTCTGCGGTACCGCCTTCAGTGAGCCGGTCCTGATCCGGATTGCATCAGGTTTCGAGCAGGCCGCACAGCGGCGTTATCCGCCCCGCCTGTTTTCATAAAAGGGCCTAGTCTTTTCTAGACCAGAGGCTAGCTCCAGCCGTAAGCAGCCTGCCCTGAACTGAATGCTCACAATAAAAGCGGCCATGACAACCCTTTCCGGGAGGCATGGCCGCTTTTACACGTAATAGATTATTTGGCTAACTCGTTTATCTTAAGGACAACCGGACAATGATCGCTGCCCAGCACATTACAATCGATAGAGGCATCGATCAGCTGCGGAGCAAGCCGTGAGGAAGCCAGGAAATAATCTATCCGCCAGCCGACATTCCGCTCCCTCACTTTTGGCATATAGGACCACCATGTATACGCACCTTCTGTCTCCGGATAAAAGAACCGGAACGTATCAATGAAGCCTGCCTCCAGCAATGTGGTCATTTTGGCGCGTTCTTCATCGGTAAAGCCTGAATTTCCGCGGTTGGCTTTGGCATTTTTCAGATCAATATCAGCATGGGCAACATTAAGGTCTCCGCAGACCAGCACCGGCTTCAGCCTGTCCAGCTCCAGAAGATAGCCGCGGAAGCGTTCCTCCCATTCCATCCGGTAATCGAGGCGTGTCAGATCACGCTTGGCGTTGGGCGTATAGACATTAACCAGATAAAAGCCGTCAAATTCCAGCGTTATAACACGGCCTTCGGGTTCTGAGTCCTCCTCCAGCCCGTATCTTACCGAAAGCGGCTTGATTCTGGTAAAAACCGCTGTTCCCGAGTATCCCTTTTTCTGCGCATAATTCCAGAACTGATAGTATTCCTCTCCCTGATCCAGAGAAATCTGGCCTTCCTGCAGCTTCGTCTCCTGTACACAAAAAATATCTGCAGCACTTTCCTTAAAATATTCATTAAAGCCCTTGCCGACACAGGCTCTCAGGCCGTTTACATTCCAGGATACCAGCTTAATCATGCTCATTCTCCTTATATTTAAATATATGAATTAGAAATAGATTATGAATAGTTGAACTAATACAGTGTACCATATTATCGGCTGTCAGAGATTACGGAGGCATGATACAATAACTGGGCTATTGCTTTTCAATTCAGAGAAATGTGAGGATCGTTAATCTATGAATACTCCAGGAATGCTCAGGAGCTTTAACTTTTTGTACTTTGCCCTGCTGGCGATGTTTATTCCCTTCCTGCCCGTCTTTCTGGATATGCAGGGCCTGACTCCGGGACAGACCGGCCTCGTTATCGGCACAGGCGGCTTCATAACCATTATTGCCCAGCCGCTCTGGGGAATGATCAGTGACAGAACCCGGACAATCCGCAAGGTACTGCTGCTGCTTCTCTTGTGCTCAGCGGTGACCGGTTACTTTTTATACGCTTCCGGCAGTTACATCCTGCTGGTGCTGTTTGCAATGCTGCTGTATTTCTTCCTGATGCCCATTGATCCGCTGACCGAAAGCCTGAATTTCCGGATTGCTGAGGCACACGGTATAAGCTACGGCTCCATCCGTACCTATGGTGCTCTCGGCTATGGAATCATGGCGCTTCTTACCGGCTATGTCTTAAATTCCTTTGGCGCGCACGGCCTGGGACTGCTGTTCGCCGGCAGCTGTATCGCAGGCTTTGCAATCAGCTGGAGGATACCGGACGCCCCTGTCTCAGGTAAGCCCGTGACACTTGGCAGCCTTAAGCAGTTCCTCAAAAACAAGGAGACCCTGCTGTTTCTGCTGCTTATCTTTATCTGCTCTGTACCGGCCAGAATGAATGATACCTTTCTGGGTGTACATATTTTGGAGCTGGGCGGAGGCTCCGCGCTCGTCGGCCAGTCGTTTTTTCTGGCGGCCATCAGTGAAATTGTAGTATTCGCCCTCAGCTTCCGGTGGCTGCGCCAGGGTAAAGAGCTGATTATAATCACATTTGCCGGATTCTTTTACTTTGTCCGCTTCTTCCTTTCAGCCTGGATATCAGACCCACAGGTGCTGGCTTATCTGCAGATTTTGCAGGTGCTGACCTTTCCGGTATTTTATTCCGCTGCCATTCAATATCTGTACAGCATCGTCCCCGAGGAATGGCGGGCTACAGGACAGACCGTACTCGCACTGCTGTTCTTTGGTGTCTCGGGCATCCTGGCCTCCTATGCCGGCGGTGCGCTTTACGGGACTTTTGGCGGCAAAATCTTTTTCCTGAGTGTAGCGGCAATGTCCCTTCTCGGTACAGCCTTCGGCTTTGCCCTTCACTATAAGAATGTGCGAACCTCCTAAGACATCCGTATCAGCATTTAATAGATTCGTTGAATATGATAATCTATCAAATGCAAAAGGAGGTCATGAACATGGCTATTTTATTGCCGCAACAATTCTTCAACCTGCCGGCGGGAGTCGGCAAATCGTACTATGAAAATTTAAACGGCGGGGCAAATGCTGCTGTTACAGTCCAGAATAACTCCGCTTTTCCGGTTGATCTGGTGCTGTACGCTGTCAACGCTCCTATTGTAACCTACACGATCCCGCCGTTTGACAGTCTCACCATCCAGCTGGCGCATCTGCTTGTTGCTGCATTGCGAAGCACTGCTGCCGGCGCAACCTTTGGCTTTATCCAAGTTGCAACATCAGATTTCTAACTTTCAGTATTTAAAATAATATGACCAGAGTATCCGCCATACTCGCTCATAATCCTCCTCCTTCAAAAAAAGACCCCTGTCCGCTTAAGCGGCCAGGGGTTTCGTGTTGTTATAGCAGGCTGATCCGTTATACAACCTCGGCTTCTGTCTCCGGCATAGGCCCTGTGTATACGGATTGCGGGCGGAAAATCCGGTTGCTTGCAGCCTGCTCCAGAATATGCGAGGTCCAGCCGACGATTCTGCCCGCCGTAAAGGTCGGCGTAAAAATATCCGGGTCCAGCTGGAGCGCCTTGAGAATGGCCGCCGCGTAGAACTCAACATTGGTGTACAGCCGGCGGCCCGGCTTGTATTCCTCCAGCAGCCGGATGGCTGTATGCTCCACATGGATAGCCAGATCGAAGGAAGCGTCCTTGCCGATCATCTCCTGTGTCGCAATCATCAGCGCTTCTGCCCGCGGGTCCTTTGTCTTGTAGATCCGGTGGCCGAAGCCCATAATTTTGCCCCGGCTCTCAAGCACGCTGCGGATCCAAGGCTCAGCCCGGTCCATCGTGCCGATCTCCTCCAGCATGGTGATAACCTCTGAAGGTGCGCCTCCGTGCAGCGGCCCCTTCATCGCCCCGATTGCCCCGCAGACGGCAGCGCACATATCCGATTCTGTTGACAGGACGACTCTGGAGGCAAAGGTTGAGGCATTCATCCCGTGCTCCATGCAGAGGATCTGGTAGGCGCTGAGCGCTTGTACATGTGCCTGCTCAGGAATGCTTCCGTTCAGCATATACAGGTAGTTCGCCGCATGCCCCAGCTTTGCTGACGGTTCCACTTCAGGCAGGTTATTTAAGCTGCGGTATCTGTAGGCAATGATCGTCGGCAGAACCGAGGTCAGGCGGATTGCCTGCTTCAGTGTCGGCGGCCATGTTGCGTTGTCCTTGTCCCCCAGAGCTGCCACTGCACTCTGCAGGACGAGCATCATCGGAATAGACGGCGGAAGCAAATCTATCATTTTTTTCAAATAATCCGGGATCGCTCTGGCTGCCGACATCTCCTGCTTAAGCTGGGCCAGCTCCTCTGCATCCGGCAGACGGCTGTTCCACAGCAGGTATGCAACCTCCTCATAGCTCTTGCTTACAGCAAGCTCCTTCGCCCAATATCCGCGGTAGACCAGATATCCCTTCTCGCCGTCCACCAGCCCGATATCTGTTTCACCAGCTACTACACCTTCTAATCCGGTTACCTTTGCCATTGTTACATACTCCTTTTCCGGTCGTACTAAAGTTAACATCATATAAGGAGTATATGCCGGATTTACGATATTGCATATTTATAGTTTTTTATGAATGCATTAATTTTTTTTATCACTGAAAAATGGATTAACCCATCAGCTGCCGGAGCTTGGCCTCCGTATTGGAATCAGCTGCCGGCGTATAGATGCTGCAGCGTAAGTCTGTAGTCCCATGAACCTGCAGAGAGGTGAGCTGGAACAGCATTTTTCCGGCTTTAGCATGGCGGAATTCAAGCACTACATCCGGCGCACTGCTGACCCTGCTCTCCTCCCACAGCTCCTGAAACCGGGGATGCCGCAGCTTCATGTCCGCGATGAAATCATCATACCAGCGGTCCTCCACATACTGGCCGTAATATGCCCGGAAAATAGACAGATACCCCCTGACAAACTGCTCCCAGTTCACCGCCAGCCGCTGAAATTCCTTGCGGACGAACAGGAGGGAAATCATGTTGCGCCCTTCCGCCGGTAGTGCAGCGAAGTCAAGAAACACATGGGCTGCGGCCTCATTCCAGCCGACAATATTGCAGTGACGGTCTGATATGATGGTCGGGCAGGTAGTAAGCTCCTGCAGGATTTTGTGCAGGGAGGGGCTGATTACCGTTGACTCTTCCAGCTGATAGGCTGCCGGACCCGGACCGTTGTCGAGTGCCAGAGCAAACAGATAATTCCGCTCATCCTTGGTAAGCTTAAGTGCCGCAGCAATGCAATCCAGGACGGATGGCGATACCTTAATATCTCTTCCCTGTTCAAGCCAGGTGTACCACGTGCTGCTCACGCCCGCCAGCTGTGCAACCTCTTCACGCCTCAGCCCCGGTGTTCTTCTGCGGGTGCCTTCCGGCAGTCCGGCTGAAGCAGGGGTAATGGCGGCCCGGCGTGATTTCAAAAAGCCTGACAGTGCCTGCAGTCTTGTTTCGTTGGTCATTCTCATCCCCGGCCTTCCTATGCGCAGCGTTATAATAGTAGTATTTATACTAGTATAACCTACAACTTGTAATAGGATAAGGAAAGTGAAAAAATACAATTTATACCCCTTAGGGAAATCAGAGGACTGCTGGGAGGATTCATATGGAACGTGTAGTTATAACCGGAATGGGAGTCATTTCACCGCTTGGCAACACTGTAGAGCAGTTTTGGGATCGTTTAAGCTCAGGGGAGTCAGGCATTTCTCCGATAACTTCATTTGATACAGCCCGTTATAAAAGCAAGATTGCCGGACAAGTCACAGACTTTGATCCGGAAGGCCGGTTTGGCCGCAAGGAAGCCCGCCGGATGGACCGGTTCACCCAGTTTGCGCTGGCAGCTGCCGAAGATGCCTGGGCTGATTCAGGCCTGCGGCTGGAGGCCATTGACCGGGAAAGGCTGGGAGTATATGTAGGCTCAGGCGTCGGCGGCATTCAGACACTCATGGAGCAGGCTGACCTGCTCAGAACGCGCGGGCCGGAAAGAGTCAGCCCCACCCTTATTCCGATGCTGATCTCCAACATGGCGGCGGCGATGATCAGCATCCGGTTCGGCGCTCTGGGCCCGGCCCTTTCGCCGGTTACCGCCTGCTCCATCGGAAATACCGCAATCGGTGAAGCCTTCCGGCTGATCCGTTACGGCGGGGCAGACTGTGTAATAGCCGGCGGGGCCGAAGCGGCTGTTACTGAGATCTCGCTGGCCAGCTTCGGCAACGCCACCTCCCTTTCAGCCCGCAATGACGAGCCGGGCAAGGCCAGCCGGCCGTTTGACGGCAGCCGGGACGGCTTCGTCATCGGAGAAGGCGGAGCCATCCTGATTCTGGAGTCGCTGTCACATGCCCTGCGCCGGAATGCCTTCATCTATGCCGAGGTTACCGGCTACGGAGCAAGCTCGGATGCCTATCATATGGTCGCGACTCATCCAGAAGGCACAGGTGCCTACCTGGCTATGAAGTCAGCCTTACGCGAAGCTGGAGTCCGGCCTGAGGATGTAGACCTGATCAGTGCACATGCAACCAGCACGCTGATTGGTGACCGGTCGGAGACGGCAGCCATTAAACGCCTGTTCGGGGAGGCCGCATACCGGATTCCCATTACAGCCAACAAATCGATGACAGGCCATACCCTCGGGGCCGCCGGGGGCCTGGAGGCTGTCGCTTTGATTAAGAGTATCGGGGAGGGCTTAATCCCGCCTACGATCAACCAGGCGACCCCTGACCCGGACTGTGATCTGGATTATGTGCCGAATACTGCCCGGACAGCCGAGCTCGTTACCGGAATATCCAACTCGTTCGGCTTCGGCGGGCACAATGCGGTTATTGTGCTGCGGAAGCATATGTGATATTCAAACAGCCGGCCGCTCACCGCTTAATCTGCGGTGAGCGGCCGGCTCTCGTTAAATCCAGCTTTACGCTGCTTTATTTACTGTCTCCGCCAAATACATGACTGCCCCAAATGGCCGTTCCATCACCGGATAAGGCGGTAAAGGTCATCACATTCCCGTTCACAGCCTCATTCCATTCCTGAAGGAATACTCCGCTGAACTCCACACCATCAACCGTGAGGGTAGCCGTATGATCACTGTCCAGTCTCCATGTACCTGAGACTGCACCCGTTACGCTGCCATCCGCTGTCAGCTCAATCAGCTCTGACTGGACAAGCTCTGCAGTAATATCCCGGCCGTGATTAATATATTTGTACTCTCCTACAATATCCTTTGCGCTGTAGCTGCCGATCTTCTCCCCTCCGTAACGGTGCGGTGCGACAACCGGCCAGCCCTGTTCATTCATGAACATCTGGTGCACCCGCACTTCATGCGCCTCGCCGCGGTAAGGGAACCGCGTATGGAAGATCAGATAATACTTGCCGCTTTTGTCATCGTAATAAGCTGAATTATGGCCTGGGGACACATAGCCTTCTCCGGCAGCCTGCAGCTCAGAACCGGTGTTCATAAATTCAAAATTCCCCATAAGCTTTACTCCATAAGGCGAATAGAAAGGATCGTCAAACAGCTTGTCCGGATTTCCGATTGCATCAAGCATGGACTGGCCGGAAGAATCCTCAAACGGGCCATCCGGATTCTTGGACCGGGCTACCCGGATATTATATCCGCCGTTCGCATCCAGGCCGCCGAATGAGAGAAACAGATAGTAGTATTCAGTCTCCGGACTATACAGCATATACGGGCCTTCAATCCGGGCATGATTTGCCCCGAGCAGCTTCTTGCCGTAGCCCTGGTCCGGAAGCGGGAAGCCGCTTGCCGGATCAAGCTCCAGAATAAAAATCCCGCCGGAGTATGATCCGTATACCATCCACAGCTTGCCGTCCTTATCAAAAAACACATCCGGATCCACAACATTCGGCTTCTGTGTCGCATCGTAAATTTCTCCGTCATCGCCAACACCGGCCATTCCGGATTTCAGAATAATCCCCTGGTTCTTATATGGCCCTTCAATCTTGTCTGAGACAGCGATACCCATCGCCGACAACGGCGAATCCCCTCGGCAGGCATTGTAATACATGTAGAACTTACCGTCCGCAAGCTGGATAACATCCGCTGCCCATAAGGTGTCTGACTGCGCCCAGCTGAAGGTCTCACTAAGCTCCTCTGTAACATTAGGAATAAGCACATTGCCGTCCTCCACAACAGAGGAAATCTGCTCCCATGCCATCAGATCCTTTGATTTGGCTGATGCAAGGTGAGAGCCGAATACATAATACATACCGTCAGCCTTGATGACAGACGGGTCATGCACTGAAACATTTTCAAACTGTGGCACACTGTCTCCTCCTCCGCTGCAGCCTGATAATACAGTAAGCAATAACAATGTAGCTATAGCACGTTTTTTCATGATCCACCCTCCTATGTATACCCTTACATTTTGCTGCTGAATGAGGAAATAGTCAATAGTTTTATTTAGACATATTAATATTATTTCATATTCATTTAAAATAAAAGCGGCAGCATGGTAACAAAAAAGCGCCAAGCCGCATAACGGCCTGACGCTAATCCTATTATTATGCTACAAAAGCGTATAATTAATGCACTGCGCCGGCTTCAACCAATACAGGCTCCGGATATACATTCGGCAATACACGCTGTCTCTTCTTCACAACCGCCGGCGGCTCAACGGCCGGAGCCATCGGGTGCATCAGCCAGGATTTTACCAGGTGAGAATCGGAAACCTTATACGTCGGAGGCTCCTTCTCCATATCAATCGCCATTGCATAGGTGCTGCGCAGGGCAAAGGCATCCCCCTTAGGCGGCTTGATCAGATCGGGAGGTGTTCCCGGGATGGCAGTCAGCATAGAGCCCTTGCTGTCCAGGCTTGGCATGGATGCAAGCAGACCCCAGGTATACGGGTGTCTAGGATCATAGAAAATTTCTTCCGCAGTTCCCGTCTCTACAATCTGTCCGGCATACATAACGGCCACACGGTCAGCCATTCTCGCAACTACACCGAGGTCATGGGTAATGAAAATAATTGCGGTATTAATCTTCTTCTGCAGGTCTTTCATGAGATCCAGAATCTGTGCCTGAATCGTTACGTCCAGGGCAGTCGTCGGCTCATCGGCAATCAGCAGCTTCGGGTTAGCTGCAAGTGCCATAGCAATTACAACACGCTGACGCATACCGCCGGAGAATTCATGCGGATACTGCTGGAAACGGCGTTCCGGGGAAGGAATTCCCACGAGGCTAAGCAGTTCAACCCCCCGTTTATAGGCAGCATCTTTGCTCATCTTTTCGTGCTTGAACAGTACTTCAGTAATCTGCTTGCCGACCTTCATCATCGGATTCAGCGAGGTCATCGGATCCTGGAAAATCATTCCGATCTCCTTGCCGCGGATTTTCTGCATCTGCTTCTCTGTCTTCGTAATCAGTTCTTGTCCGTCGAACAAGATCTGACCGCGTTTGTATTCTCCCGCCGGCTGCGGTACGAGCTTCATAACAGCCTGGGAGGTTACACTTTTACCGGAACCGGATTCGCCAACAATCGCCAGTGTTTCACCTTTATTTACATGAAAGTTAACACCACGGATAGCTTGTACTTCTCCGCCGCGTGTTTTGAATGAAATTGCTAGGTCCTTTACCTCTAAAAGGCGCTCCATCCTGTCACCCTCTCTGCTCTTTTCAAAAGTACGAAATAATTCTCATTAAATAGAATAGGCAATAAGTAATATTTTATCTATCATTATGCCTCTTAGTCAAGTGCTTTTCTGAAAATGAATCATACAATGCATGTCAGTTATGCTCGCTGTTATTAAATTACTCTGTCCCAAACGTGTAAAATCATGCAGGAAAAGCAATATGTGTATTCCCGGTTGTACAAGCTCACCTGTCAGGCCGTATACTCACTATTATACTACTGCCGTTACGTCATACTGAATGTTATTTCACAGCTCCCCGGAAAGGAATGATTCCAAAATGATTATTAAACCAAGAACACGGGGCTTTATATGTACAACCGCCCATCCGGTAGGCTGTGCACAGCAGGTTCAGAAGCAGATTGAGTATATCCGGAAAAGCCCGGCAATAAACGGTCCGCGAAGTGTACTGGTAATTGGAGCCTCAACCGGCTACGGGCTTGCGTCCAGGATCGCTGCTGCCTTTGGTTCCGGAGCTGCAACTGTCGGCGTCTACCGCCCAAGTACAGCTAGCGGGACACGCACC
This sequence comes from Paenibacillus sp. FSL R7-0273, assembly GCF_000758625.1. Classification (NCBI taxonomy): domain Bacteria; kingdom Bacillati; phylum Bacillota; class Bacilli; order Caryophanales; family Paenibacillaceae; genus Paenibacillus; species Paenibacillus sp. FSL R7-0273. Next base: position 3,174,429 of record NZ_CP009283.1, on the reverse strand, counting down.
GCATCTGCAGGCTGGTATAATTCGGCCGCCTTTGAACAGGCGGCTCTGAAGGCCGGTTTGCGCTCCTTCAGCGTATGCGGCGATGCCTTCACCCGGGAAACTAAGGAGCGTACAGCTGAGCTGATCCGGCGTGAGCTGGGACAGGTGGACCTGGTAATTTACAGCGTAGCTACCGGCCGCCGGACAGACCCTGTAACCGGGCAGGTTTACAATTCCGCACTAAAGCCGATCGGTGAGCCCTATACCAATAAGACCGTCAATTTTCATACCGGCGAAGTCACACAGGTTACCGTAGAACCTGCCTCAAACCAGGAAATTGAGGATACCGTTCAAGTCATGGGCGGTGAAGACTGGCAGCTGTGGATCGACAGCCTGAAAGCAGCCGGAGTTCTGGCTGACAATGCCACAACACTGGCGTTCTCCTACATCGGGCCCGAGCTGACACAGGAAATTTACCGCAAGGGTACTATAGGGCGTGCTAAAGACCATCTGGAGGAGACGGCCCGCCTGCTGGACAGCCAGCTTGCTCCGGGCGGCGGCAGAGCCTATGTGGCAGTCAGCAAAGGTCTGGTTACGCAGTCCAGCTCCGCCTTGCCGGTAGTCCCGCTCTACATCTCACTCCTTTACAGAATCATGAAGGAACAGGGCACCCATGAAGGATGCATTGAGCAGGCTTACCGTCTGTTCAACGAACGCCTATATGCACCCGGAGGCACTCCGGTTGATGAGACTGGCCGTATCCGGATTGACGACCATGAGCTGGAGGCTGCCGTTCAGGCAGAAGTGGACCGGCTGTGGCCGCAGCTGGATACCGGAACTGTTAATGAGCTGTCCGATCTGCGCGGTTACCGTGAGGAGTTCTTTCAGCTGTTCGGCTTTGAGACCGCAGGGATAGATTATGAGGCTGACACAGACCCTGTGGTCACTGTCCCTAACCAATATTAGGCGGATAAACTTCCACATATCTCCACACAAGAAGGCCGGGCTCCGCAGATGACGGACCGGCCTTTCTGCAATCATGCTTCCGGACTGCTGTCCAGAGCGCTAAAGGATTTCCAGCTCTCTTTCAGATTCTCCGAAGCCCAGTGTATGTGATTCTCGTCTTTATACTGGCGCGAGTCACATTCAACCCTCATAATCAGGTCCAGATAAAAATCATACAGCTTAATGCGCAGACGCTCTCCCGGACTGCCGAAGCTCTGCCCGTAGCCTTCATAAAAGGGCCGGGAATGCTCAAAATGCCTGAAATAATATTCCATCAGCACATCGCCCCACAATGCCCGCTCCCAGTCAATGATAGAGACGATCTGCCCGCTTTGTACAAACAAATTGCCGTTCCACAGATCCCAATGGATCAGCCGCGGTTCTGTTACCTCATCCAGAGCGGGAAGATAATGCTCCAGCAGCTGCCAAATCTCTTCTTCCTCCGCAGGCAAAGCCACCTTAAGCTCCCTGGCGTCCTCCAGCAGGGTGCGGAGCATCCCGGTGAACGCCTCCCGCCAGCTCTCCGTACCTTCATAAGCAGCCTGCGCGAACAGTCCGAACCTTGGTCCGGCAATTCCGTTAATCAGGCGCTGATACCGGCCCAGCTCTCTTTCAATCTCAGCCTGCTCGACAGCTGAATAGCCTTCTTTCGCCTCACTGTAGGGCTGCCCGTAAACCTTTTCCATAAAAAAATAAGGGCTTGGGATAACACTCCGGCTGTCATCATAGCTGTATACAGCGGGGACCGGAATCCGACCGTCTGCTGCCACAAGGCGGAGTGCTTCTACTTCAGCAGCCATGATGTTCTTTTCATAGCTTAGTGTAAAGGTTTCATCAGAGGGGGCAACCTTCAGAATAACCTGTCTTCCGTCCTCAAGCTCCAGATCATAAGCTGTGTTAAAAAATCCGCCGGTCAGCTCTGCAGCTGAGACAATAACACGATCTTCACCAAAAGCCGACTGCACCGCAGCCCTCAGCTGACTGCCGGTCAGCTTAACCTTAGTAAAGCTCTCCACCGGCCGTTACACCCACCACATCTCTCCAAGCGGCTCTTCAATCAGCACCTGGCGGAGATTATCCACTGCTTTGGAGAAGCCCTCTTCAATCGACATCAGGCCGTCCTCATGCTCAATGCTCACTACATAATCGTAGCCGACAAGACGCAGTGCGCTGATCATATCAGCCCAGGTTTTCACATCATGCCCGTAGCCCACGGAGCGGAACTGCCAGGCACGGTCCAGCATATTGGTGTACGGCTGCATGTCAGTCAGGCCATGCTTGTTAACATTAACCGGGTCAATAACCGTATCCTTGGCGTGGAAATGATGGATCGCCCCTGCTCTGCCGAGAATATGAATCGCCTGCACAGGATCGATGCCCTGCCACCACATATGGCTTGGATCAAGGTTAGCTCCGATGGCATCTCCTGCAGCCTCTCTCAGGCGCAGCAAGGTAGCCGGTGTGTGAACGGAGAAGCCGCCGTGCAGCTCCAGACCGATCTTTACTCCGTGCTCAGTCGCGAAGTCCGCCATTTCCTTCCAATAAGGAATGACCTTCTGCTCCCATTGCCAGGTCAGAATCTCCTGATAATCATTCGGCCACGGGGCAACCGGCCAGTTCGGATACTTGGCACCCTCATGGTCCCCCGGACAGCCGGAGAACGTGTTAACTACCGGTACACCGAGCTTCTGTGCCAGCCTGATGGAATTCACCAGATCCTCGTGGTCCTTCTGCGCGAGCTCCTTCTGCGGATGCAGCGGGTTACCATGGCAGCTCAGCGCACTGATAATCAGTCCGCGGGATTCGATCTGCTGCTTGAATTCGTTAAGCGCCGCTTCGTCCTCCAGCAGCTGCTTAGGGTCGCAGTGGCTGTTGCCCGGATATCCTCCTGTTCCGATCTCAACTGCCTTAAGCCCTTTGGAAACTACATAGTCCAGCGCGTCCTCCAGCTTGCGACCGCCGAAAAGCACCATAAATACGCCAAGTTTCATTGACCTGCCGCCTCTCATCATTATATGTGGTGAAATATTTAAGCCCCGTAGGTATCGAAATTCTTAATAACCTCGTTTTGCTCAGCTGCTGCAAAAATCGCTTCAATCAGGTTCTGCACACGCAGCACTTCCGCATTCTTCACAATCGGTTCAGCCGTGCCCTCTATTACAGCAACGAAATTGCTGTAGAACCCGTCCGGCAGCTCAAATGCCGGAGGCAGCACGCCTGTTATGGTAGAGCCCTCTGATGGCGGGGCCATTGTCTTCGTTAAGCCAACGCCCGCACGGATCGGAGTCGGTTCGCGGTGCTCGGCTTCATTGTTGCGGGTAATGATCTTACCGGTAAGTGACCAGTCCTCAATGACAGCTGATCCTTCAAGCCCCTTCACGTACCATCTCGGCAGTGTAATGAAGTTGGTCGTCCCCACCTCAACGATAGCCTTGATGCCGTTTTCGAACTGCAGCACAGCCTCAAAGCCGTCATCCACATCATTGCCCAGGATATAGCTCAGGGTGCTGGAGACGCTGACCACCCTGCTGTCAATCATGAACAGCAGCTGATCCAGCAGATGCACGCCCCAGTCCAGCAGCATGCCGCCGCCCTGCGCCTTGACATGCCGCCAGTCGCCCGGGATGCCGTTCGCCCCGTGAACGCGGGATTCGATCTGGAACAGCGTACCGATTGTCTCTGTCTCATACATCTGCTTGATAATCCGGAAATCCTCATCCCAGCGTCTGTTCTGGTGGACCATCAGCACCCGTCCGGCCGCTTCTGCAGCCGCAATCATTTCCGTAAGCTCAGCAGAGGACATAGCTACAGGCTTCTCGCAGACGACATGCTTGCCGGCCTGCAGTGCACGCACAGCAATATCTTTATGCACATCGTTAGGCGTAGCAATCAGCACTACCTCTACAGCAGGATCTCCCAGCACTTCCTCATAGCTTCCGTAAGCTTTATAGCCGGCTTCAACAGAAGCCTGGCGACGGGTTTCCAGCAGGTCAAATGTCCCTGCCACCTCAAGATTTTCATTACTGCTGATTAATTGGCCGTGATAGCTTCCCATGCCGCCATAGCCGACGATTACTACAGAATGTTTATTAAAGCTCATGGATTCCACTCCTGTTTGTCTAATGTTTCCTGACTGCAGACAGAACCCTGCGCTCAAGATTCAGGGTTCCGTCCGTCTTCATTTATCAGTTATCCGAGCTGCCGTCAAAATATACGGCACGGCCGGTACGAGCCGACTCATATACAGCCTCAAGAATCTGGGTTACGACAAGCGCCTGCTCGGGCTTGACAACCGGATCCTTGTCTTCTCTTACCGCTTCCAGCCACAGGCGGGCCTCACGGTCAGCTTCTGTTTCTGCAGAGCCGCTATAGAAGGCAACACCGCCGGAGGAGAGGTCAACCTTGGTTTCGAACAGGCGTCCGGCACGTTCGCCGTTAATCCGCAGGCCGTCCTTCATATCAGCCCCGCCCTCAGTGCCGGCCAGCAGTGTCTTGGCTTCGCCGAACTCGGACACATTTAGCGCCCAGCTGGATTCCAGTGAGATCGTTGCGCCATTCTCCATTGTAATGAAACCGAAAGCGGAATCCTCAACCTTGAATTGCTCCGGGTCCCACGGACCGAAGGCATTAGCGGCATTCTTGCGCTGTCCCAGCTTGTGGAAGGTCGATCCTACCACCATGCGCGGCTTGTAATTGTCCATCAGCCACAGCGTCAGGTCAAGGGCATGCGTACCGATATCGATCAGCGGGCCTCCGCCCTGCTTCTCTTCATCCAGGAATACGCCCCAGGTAGGAACAGCACGGCGGCGCAGAGCAATCGCTTTACCGTAATAGATGTCGCCCAGCTCACCGGATTCGCACATCCCCTTCAGATATTCGCTGTCTGAACGGAAACGGTTCTGGTAGGCAATCGAAAGCTTCTTGCCGGTACGGCGGGCAGCATCAAGCATTTCCCGGGCCTGGGCAGTAGTCTTAGCCATCGGCTTCTCACACATAACATGATTTCCGGCTTCGAGCGCGGCTACCGTAATTTCGGAATGGCTGTCATTTGGTGTACATACATGCACGATGTCAAAGCCGCCTGCTGCCAGCAGCTCGCGGAAATCCGTATATACTGCAGCGCCTTCAGCACCATATTTATCAGCGGCTTCCTGTGCGCGTTCTTCAACGATATCGCAGAAGGCTACCATTTCGGCATCCGCCTGGCGGGACAGGCTTGGCATATGCTTGCCGTTTGCGATCCCTCCGCAGCCGATAATAGCGATTTTGTGTTTGTTGTTAGACATGAACTTTTCCCCCTTGATTAGCGTAAGCTTTTACCCAGTTTAAGCTGTCCTCAACACTTGCCAGCGGTGAGCGGCTGCAGAAATCCTGCTCGACAACAGCCCATTCAACGCCTGCTTCAGCAGCAGCTTCCAGAATACCCGGAAGATTCACTTCCCCTTCACCCAGTACAACCGTTTCAGGCGAGCCGTCTTCAAGCTTCTTTACATCCTTCAGATGGATGATCGGCAGGCGGCCTGCATATTTCCGGATGTAAGCTATTGGATCATATCCGGCGAAATGAACCCAAGCGGTATCCATTTCGACCTGCAGTACGTCCGCCGGCACCTCTTCGAATATCCCGTCAAAGGCAGTCCGCTCTCCGTATGATTCTGTAAATTCAAAGTCATGATTATGGTAAGACAGCACTGCACCCTGCTCCCGGCATTTCTCACCGATTACACGGAGGTTAGCAGCTACCTCTGGCCAGTTACGCTGCTCTTCGGTCAGAAAAGGGATTATCAGATTGCGGTTGCCGATTGCCAGATTGAAGCGGATTTCTTCCTCTGTATCATTCAGCATAGCATCGTACGGACGGTGTGCCCCCAGCACGGCAAGTCCGGTCTTATCCAGCAGGCTTTTTACCTGCTCGGCGGTCCGGCCAAAGTAATGGAAAAACTCCACGCCTGTGTATCCCAGAGCTGCAACCTTTCGCAGCGTTCCTTCGAAATCCTGTTCCAGTTCTTCTCTAAGCGTATAAAGCTGCAGACCCACCTTTAACATAGTTCCCGCTCCCGTTCATAATAGAGTTGATGTGTGCATCAATCATGTTGTCCTATATCAGACAAGCTCAGACAGGCCGGTACGGCCACCTGAACAAAAGGGCTGTTCTTGTATATTGCCCTGTTTCCTTTGCATCAGTACTCTCCACTGTCCCTAACTGCTTATGTAGCTCCTGGAGCCGCAACACAGCCTCCTTTTCCTTCTGTCTATGCTTTTGCATAGCTACATGGTAATATGAAAGCGTATATAATAAAATGAATAATATGATTCAAACATGAACAATCTTGCTATCATTTCTGTCACTCAGGAGGACCCATGACTTACACCGCACCTTGCCACGTTTTTACAGCGGGATTTTCCTTTCACCGTAAGCCGTTTCACATGTCCCGGGCGGACGGAGTGCAGAATTATCTGCTCCGCCTGCAGACCGAAGGACGCAGCCGGACCCGGATTGACGGTGTCCTCTCTCCTGTAGAAGCAGGCGATTTAATGCTGTTTGCCCCCCACGATCCCTACTACCTAAGCATCGATAAGGAAACCTACGCAGCCGGTAAACCGCGGGTGGAAAGCGGGGATTACCATATTTTTTGCGGCGGGCCGTGGATTGAGGCATGGTGGAGCCGGAAACAGCGCCCTGCCGTGCTGAGCCTGCCGCTGACCGAGCATTTCCTCGGCCTGTTCCGCCAGCTTGTCCTGGAGCAGCGGCGCCTCTCAGAGAATTCGCCGGAGATCACAGCGTGTTACCTGCAGATTCTATGTATGGAAATTGACAGGCTGATGACAGAGCAGCGGGCAATCTCGCCCAAGGGCTACCTTGCTTACCGGATGAAGCAGTATGTGGAGGAGCATGCCGCGATCCCCTTCCGGCTCGAGGATGTGGCAGATTATGCGGATATTTCAGTCTCCCGCGCTGTGCATCTGTTCAAGGAAGCGTTTGGCACCACCATAGTTAAGTATGTGAATGAGGTACGGCTTGAAATGGCCCGTGAGCGCATTACCTTCAGCCCGATGCCGCTGGAGCATGTATCAGAAACCTGCGGTTTCGCCAACTATACTTATTTTCACCGGCTGTTCCGCGGAAGATTCGGAATGTCACCTAAGCAGTACCGGATCTACAGCAGGGAGCAGATGTAGCGGGCTGGTCAGACGGCCATAGCTGTATACAAATCAAAAGGAGCGCCATCCTGAAAGATCCGCTCCTTGTGTTTGACCTTATTTAATTTCTCCCGTTTGTCCGGGATAACTCTGACATGCTGTGAAATTGCGCCGTAATCCGAGCCTGTTCTCCGGTTCTTCTCTGCGCACCAGGTTCCTGTACGCTCTGCCTGGCGCAGTGCCTTCTGCGTTTTAGTACGTGCCATCTGAGCAACACTCCTTTGTTTGAACTATTTTAATTTTAACATAATGGCAGCAAATCTACACGGTATAGTTGACTGGAAAACATTTTATACACCCTATTTGAAGCGGAGGCTATGATGATGAAGTACGATGTGCTGTATGACGGGGCGTTTGCCATGCTCAAGGTAGAGCTGAATCCTGGTGAGAGCGTGAAGGCGGAAATGGGCGCAATGGTGGCTATGTCACCGGGCATCGAGCTGAGGGGCACCGTTGACGGCGGTCTGATGCGAGGCCTGGGCCGGATGCTGAGCGGTGAAAAATTCTTTTTTCAGGAGCTGACTGCAACGCGGGGACAATGTGAGGTGCTGCTCGCTCCGGGAGCAATCGGTGACATTCAGGCGATCGAGCTCGACGGCTCCTATAAGCTGTATGTGCAAAAAGACGGCTTCCTGGCCGGCACCAGCGGCATTCAGGTCAATACGAAGATGCAGAACCTTGCGCGCGGTATTTTCTCCGGCGAGGGCTTTTTCATTGTGGAGATCAGCGGCAGAGGCACAGTCTTCCTCTCGTCGTTCGGAGCGATTCATGCCATTAATCTCGGCCCCGGTGAAGAAATGATTATTGATAACGGGCATCTGGTAGCCTGGCCAAGCTATATGGACTATAAAATTGAAAAGGCCGCCTCCGGCTGGCTGAACAGCCTGACCAGCGGCGAAGCCATCGTCTGCCGGTTCCGCGGGGAGGGCGTCATCCTTGTACAGTCCCGCAATCCCGGAAGCTTCGGCACGTGGATCAAGTCGTTTATCCCGACCCGGTCTTAAGCTCCTGCATACCATACGAAAAGGCAGGGCCCCTGGTAACGCGGCCCTGCCTTTTGTGTAAGCTGATGAATCTGGTGATGATGCTAAGCTGCCGTCAGGACACCGCCTGCCGGTCCTTGTCCCCTTTACAGCCGGTCCGTCTGCAGTTGTTGTAGGTTCCCTTAAAATCAAGCCGGTGATCTGTAACGCTGAAGCCGTATTCCCGCTCCAGCCGCTGCTCCAGCTCAAGCAGCCAGTCGTCCTTGATCTCCTCCAGCCTGCCGCATACGCTGCAGATCAGATGATGGTGCATGTGGGCATGGCTGTCATCTCTAAGATCATAACGGGCAACACCGTCGCCAAAATTCATTTTTTCAACGATATGCAGCTCACATAACAGCTCTAGGGTCCGGTATACTGTAGCCAGCCCGAGATGGGGATAGCTGTTCTTCACTCTCATATACACTTCTTCTACGCTCAGATGCTCCTCTTCATTATCAAGCAGCACCTTCACGATCGCTTCACGCTGAGGGGTTAATTTATAATTATGCGCGGCAAACTGCTGGCTGATATTCGCAATCGGATTCATACTCTACCACCTTTCCGTTAAACAAAACCGCTGTCTCTTATCAGTAATCATTACGATATAAGCATAGCAAAATGTACTAAAAATGAAAAGCACCTGACATTATTATAACATTAATACCGCAAAATCCACACAGGCAGATCAGATATATATTCCAGCCGGCTAAGCGGGTGCCCATCCGAAAAGGGCCGGCCGGCCATATCCTGTAGGGAAGTGAAAATCTACTATAAGTGAGGATGGTCATGATGGCCTTGCCAAACCGGAGACAGCTTGCCCAGCCCCGGGTGACCGCCCGTATTCTGCGTCAGACTGCAAAGGCCATGCTGCCGTTTTACCGGAAAATTGCCGGAAACCGGACCTTTGCCGAACAATGGTCAGCCGCTGTTGTTAATGCAGACCTCAGTCTGATGGGCTCCCTGTTATCCCGAATCCCTACCCTTGCCGGCGTGGAGAATTACGGAACAAACGGTATCGGTTATTTTATTTCTTTTCTGTACCCGCTGCCTTTCGCCTTCTATACTAACGGAACTACAATTCCGCCGGGCACGGTGCAATTCACCTTCAACACCCGGGTTCACCGTACGGTTGCGCTCGCTGTCATCCCCTTTTACCGCAAGCTGTCCTCTTCCTCTTCTTATGCAGCGGCTCTTGCCGCAGCGATCAACCGTAATGATACTGCCGGCGTTAACACGATGATCCGGGGTCTGATCAAGACTAAAGCGCTGCAGACCGTTTCTATAGAAGACCTTGGGGTAGCGCTGCGGTTCAAGACCAGATACAGCAAATACCCTTACCGCAACCTGCTCTTTCAGGAGAATATGTAAAAATTTATTGATCTGCAAGCAAGCTCTGCCGCAACCTTTCCCCCTGCTGCTGCGTTACAATAGTTGATAACGGCCAAGCGGCCCAACTTACGTACAGAGGTGGAATGGTGATGAACCTGAAAAAACGTGCTTTCGCAGTGATGACAACGGTATCAATCCTCTCTTTTTCGCTGGGGAGTCCCATGTTTGCGGCCGGCGGCACCTTCAAGGATATCGATAATGTGACCGGTAAAGACAAGATTAACTCGCTGAAGGCGCAGGGCCTTATTAAAGGGATTTCCGACATCCAGTTCCTGCCCGGCTCCACAGTGACTACAGCACAGGGCATCCAGTTTATCTCGGGCGGACTCCAGCTGAGCCTCGCAGCCATTAGCTTCAACAAAGCGCCTGTTGCGAGCAGCATTTTCAGCAAGGTAAAGGATACCGCGTGGTATGCGGAGGCTTTTATTAATGCCCACTATAACGGTGTGGAAATTCCTGCGGATATTGACCCGTCTAAGCCAATCACCAAGGAGCTGTTCACCAGTCTGCTGGTTCAGGGTATAGAGAAGGCTGGCAGCCTGCCGCTTATCAACCTGGTGCCTGCGGATATCACAGATGAGGCTTCGATGGACCCCTCTTATCAGGGAAGCATCCAGCGTTCTTTGAAGTACAAGATTAATACGCTGGACGCAAACGGCAAATTTAATCCGAAAAGTGAAATTACCCGTGCTGAGGCGGCAGTCATGCTCTACAACGCGCTCGAATACCTCAAATCCCTTGATAACACCCCTGGCAGCTAAGCAAATAATATAAAAACACATTCAGCCGCTTCTGCTGTGCTCCCCCGCATAGCATCAATGGGTCCTTCAACAGCGCAAAAGGCAGACCGGTCATTCCGGTCTGCCTTTTCACTTCACTCCGATTCCCCTTTTATTCTGTTCAAAAACTGCCGGACACGATGATTCCCAGACTGCTGCAGCACCTGCTGCGGTGTCCCCTGCTCCAGAATCACACCTTGATCCATCAGGATAATGGTATCTGCAACATCAGCGGCAAACCGCATCTCATGGGTCACTATGATCATTGTCCTGCCTTCCGCAGCCAGCTGCCGGATAACCTTCAGCACCTCACCGACCAGCTCGGGGTCCAGCGCCGAGGTCGGCTCGTCAAACAGCAGCACCTCCGGCTCGGCCGCCATTGCCCGGGCAATAGCGACGCGCTGCTGCTGTCCGCCGGACAGCTGGTGCGGATATGCGCCTGCTTTGTCAGACAATCCAACTTTAGCCAGAAGCTCCTGCCCGCGCTTTTCAGCTTCCTTCCGTGAACGCTTTTGCACCGTAATCTGGCCCTCTGCCACATTGCCAAGCGCGGTCATATGCGGAAACAGGTTATAGGACTGGAATACCATCCCTGTCTTCTGCCGCAGGCTTAGCACGTCATTCCTGGCAAGCTTGACATTGTCTGTGAAGCTGAGCTCAAGACCGGCAATAGACAAGCTTCCCTGATCCGGGATCTCAAGCAGATTGAAGCAGCGCAGCAGCGTTGTTTTGCCGGAGCCTGAGGGCCCAATGATGACCAGGACTTTGCCATGCTCAAGCCGCAGATCGACTCCCTTCAGCACCTGCAGCTGCCCAAAGGATTTATGCAGACCGCGAACCTCAATCATATTGCGCCTCCTTATCCGGCCGAGTAACGGTCAAACCGTTTCTCCAGCCTGCTTTGCACCACTGACAGTACGGAACAGAACAGCAGATAATAAAGCGCAGCTTCACAATAGAGCAGCAAAGGCTCATAGGTAGTTGCGGTAATCTGCTGGGCTGTCCTGAACATTTCCACATAGGTAATGCCTGCGGCGAGCGAGGTGTCTTTTACGAGGCTGATAAAAGAATTCGACAGCGGCGGAACCGACACCCGCACCGCCTGGGGCAGAATAATCCGGCGCAGCGCCTGCCCCCGGGTCATCCCGACGGAATAGGCCGCCTCCCACTGCCCTTTGGGAACCGATAATACGGCGGCCCGGATAATTTCTGACGAATACGCACCGACACTCAGCGTGAACCCGATAACCGCAGCGGTAAACGGGTCCAGCACAACACCTGCGGCAGGCAATCCGTAGAAAATAATAAACAGCTGTACCAGCAGCGGAGTCCCCCGGATGATCCACACATAAAACCTGGCAATCAGCCCGGGAATCCGCCATGAAGAGATCCGCACCAGCGCAGTCGCCACTGCAAGCAGCAGTCCCAGTATAAAGGAGAGCAGCGCCAGCGGAATCGTATAAGCCACTCCTGCCTTGAGCAGAGGCAGCAGCGAATCCAGAAATATTTGCAGCTTGCGGTCATCCATCGCAGGGAGCTCCTTCAGCCATTATTTTGAGACATCCGCCCCGAAATATTTCTCGGAAATGGCTAGATAGGTCCCGTCCTCCTTCATTGCTGCAAGTGCCCCGTCGACCGCCTGCACTAGCTCCTCATTGCCCTTCAGGAAAACGGCAGCGCTCCGCGAGCCTTCAGCCATTTCATCTACCTGCTTGATCTGTACGTCCGGCTTCTGCTTCTTCAGATCCAGAAAGGACAAGCCGTCGTTAACCGTAGCATCAATCCGTCCGGAGACCAGGAGGTCTATCGCCTGATTGAAGCCTTCAATCGCCACAATTTCCGCGCCGTTCTCGCGTGCGATGTCAGACAGGTTGCTGGTCAGCGACTGCCCGGCTTTTTTGCCCTTGAGATCAGCAAAGCTTTTGATATCCCCGTTCCCCTCCCCTACAATCAGCACCGCTTTGGATACGACATAAGGTTCAGAGAAATCATATTTCACCTTACGCTCATCCGTAATGGACACCTCATTAAAAATAGCATCAAAGCGCCCTGCATCCATTCCGGCAAAAATACCGTCCCACTGGGTCTCGACAAACTCCGCTTCCACACCGATCCGTTTGGCTATCTCCCTGGCAATATCCACGTCAAAGCCGGTTAGCGTTCCGTCCGCATCATGGTAGGTAAACGGCGAGTACGTGCCTTCGGTGCCTACTCTCAGCCTGCCGGAGGCCTTTACCGTTTCCAGGCTGTTCCGGGCCGCAGGAGAAGCTGCTACATCCGCGCCGCCTATTGTTCCTTCAGCTGCATTATTATTATTGCTGCCGCATGCCGTAAGTACAATGCCCAGCAGCAGCAGAGGCGCCAGCGCCCATTTTTTCATTGTGATCTCCTCCTTGTGCTGTGGTCAGCTGTTACAGATTAAAGTTATCATGCCCAAAGCAGGCTATTCCTTTCCCTCAGAAGAAGAATCCGAAAGCCTTCTCTTTACAAACGTCCAGGTTATGGTATATTAATTAGCAATTACGAATTGCATATCGACCTGTTATTTCACTAGGGGAGTCGGCCGACTGAGACGGAGCTTAAGCTCCGGACCCTTGGAACCTGATCTGGATCATACCAGCGGAGGGAAGTGGAGCAGAAATGAACAGAACGGCTGTTATCCAGCCTGCCCGACTGTACCTTTCAGACCTCTTTATTTCCTCCGGAAATCAAGGGGTCTTTTTTGCGTGTAATGTGTCTCGTCATTCAAGGAGGTCAACAAGCTGCTATGCTATCGGTTTCTAATCTATCTTATGCCTATACGGCGGACCGGCCGCCTGTATTCACAGAGCTATCGATGAAGATCCGGCGGGGTGAGTTTATCTCTATCGCAGGGGCAAGCGGCTGCGGGAAAAGCACCCTGTTCAAAATCCTCGCAGGGCTGCTCGAACCAACAGGCGGAGAAATCAGCCTGGACGGCGGTCCGACACATACAGCTTCTTCAAGGCTCGGCAGAGTCGGCTATATGCCGCAGCAGGATCTACTGCTGCCCTGGAGAACGGTGCTGGATAACTGCCTGCTGCCCTGGGAGCTTAAGCCCGGCGTTACAAAAAAAGAGGCTGTACAGCAGATTCGCGGTCTGCTGCACAGCCTCGGCCTGGACGGTACAGAGGCGGCTTATCCCCATGAGCTGTCCGGCGGCATGCGCCAGCGGGCTGCCCTGGCCCGCACTCTCTCTACAGGATGTGAATTGCTGCTGCTGGATGAGCCCTTTGGAGCGCTTGATGCGATGACGAAGCGCGGGCTGCAGCAATGGCTGCTGGACCTCTGGACCGGGCTTGAACGAACGGTGCTGTTCATCACCCATGATCTGGAGGAAGCTCTCCTGCTCAGCGACCGGATCTATCTGATGCACAGCGGAGGCGGGCTGCAGGAAATGACGGTCGCGCTGCCGCGGCCAAGAAACGGACAGCTCCTCTATCAGCCGCAGTTCATTGCCCTGCGGGAGGAGCTGGAGCGGAGGCTGCATGAGAGCTGTGCATATTAAGCGGCGTCTCACCACCTATGCCCCTGCTGTCCTGCTGGTGCTGCTCCTATTGCTCTGCTGGGAAGCAGGCGTTCGTTACGGGCAGGTACCGGCATTTATTCTCCCGGCACCTTCATCGGTCTGGAACGCCTTAATCGAGCAGCGTGAGCTGCTGTTCGGCCGCCATCTTCCGGCAACCCTGCAGGAGATTGTGCTGGGCTTCGGCTTATCTTTGATCTGCGGCACGCTGCTCGGCACCGGGATGCATCTGCTGCCGCTTTTGGCCAAAGCTGTCTATCCCCTGCTGATTGTCAGCCAGACCATTCCGCTGCTTGCCCTATCACCCATTTTTATTATGTGGTTCGGCTATACGCTCGGCGGCAAGATCGCTGTTGTGTTTCTCACAGCCTTTTTCCCGGTCGTTGTAGGTACATATGACGGTCTTTATAAAAGCGGCGGGCAATACAAGGAACTGCTGCTGACTCTCGGGGCAAGCCGCCTGCAGCTGCTGGCGAAAGTCCAGATTCCGCTGGCGCTGCCCGCCTATTTCTCCGGACTGAAGCTGTCCATCGTCTACTGCGTTATTGGTGCAACTATCGGGGAGTGGCTTGGCGGCAGCCAGGGGCTCGGCTACTATAGCCGCCGCATGGCCGGCAATCTGCACAGCCCGGAGCTGTTCGCCGCTGTCGGCCTGCTCTCTGCACTTGGTGTTCTGCTGTTTCTCTGTATCAGCATTGTTGAAATCATTATTCTGAAGAAAAGAGGCTTGCGAAGATGAACCTATTACGCCATTATTCCAAATTATCGTCAAGACGCCTGCGCGGCGCCGGTCTGCTCATGCTGCTGATCTGCCTGCTTGCAGCTGTGAGCGGCTGCAGCGGAAATAACCAGGGCACCGGCGAAGCAAAAACGGCAGCTTCCGGCAGCAGCGGACAGCTGCGCGAGCTGTCCGTCATGCTCGACTGGTACCCGAACGCTGTACACTCCTTCCTGTATGCTGCGCAGGAGAAGGGATATTTCAAGGAGGAGGGTCTGGAGGTTGAGCTGCAGATGCCTGCGGACAGCAATGACGCACTGAAGCTCGCAGCCGCAGGCAAGATTGATCTGGCTCTTACCTACCAGCCCCAGGTGCTCATGGCCCGCTCGGAGCAGATTCCGGTCGTTTCGCTAGCCGCTCTCGTCCGGCATCCGCTTAATCACCTGCTCGTCCCTGCTGACAGCGGAATTACAGCACCCGGAGATTTAGCCGGCAAAACCGCGGGTTATTCCTCCATTCCGCTCTATGAAGCCATGCTGCGGACGATGGTGGAGCATGACGGGGGCGATCCGCAGTCACTGAATATGGTCGATGTCGGCTTTGATCTGATTCCGGCGATTACAACCGGCCGGGTCGATGCGATAATCGGCGGCTTCATTAATCATGAGCAGCTGATTCTGGCCAAGGAGCAGCACCCTGTCACCTCAATCGATCCCACCGCGTTTGGTGTGCCTGACTATTACGAGCTGGTGCTGGTTGCCGGGGAAGAGAACCTGAAGGAATCCCGGGCTGATTACAGCAGGTTCATGAACGCCGTCCGCAAAGGGCAGCAGTTCGTGCAGGAGCATCCGGAGGAGGGCCTGCAGATTCTGCTGGACCATGAGGACAGCACCGCCCCGCTTGATCCGCAGATTGAGCGCCAGAGCCTCGATATTCTGCTGCCCCTGATGGATGCCGGAGACCAGCCCTTCGGCTACCAGTCCCCGGAATCGTGGAGCAGGGTCGCGGATTGGCTGTCCGGGAACGGGCTGATATCAGGTGAAACGAATAGTGATGAGGCTTTTGAGAATCTGTAATCTGTAATCTGTAATCTGTAAGGCAAGCGTCACTCTTAACTGCACTTTGTACACTTATATCCGGGCAAATTCACTATTTTTTAGATATAACTGCACTTCGTACACTTAAAATCACGGATTTTCTCTATTTTCCTTCATTTTTCTATTTATAGATGTACAGAGTGCAGTTATTGCAGCCGAACGGGCCCCATCCAGACTTTTAACTGCACAAGATACAACTATGTAAACCATCAGCTTGCCGGGAATACGACTGTCCCTTTATAAAACCATCCTTAGGAGGAATCATTATGTCCTACTTAGCCAAAGTACGCGAGCTTAATCCGCTCATCCATAATATTACGAACATCGTTGTTGCCAACTTCTCTGCTAACGGGCTGCTGGCGCTCGGCGCCTCCCCCTTTATGGCAGATGCCCGTGAAGAAGTAGAGGATGTAGCCGCCATGTCCGGTGCCGTTGTATTGAATATCGGCACGCTGAACGAACAGGCCATCGCCTCCATGATTCTCGCCGGACAATCGGCCAACAAGCACAGTATTCCCCTGGTGCTTGACCCGGTGGGAGCCGGGGCGACCGCTTACCGCAGCGAAGTCACGCAAAAGCTGGTACAGGCCATGCAGCTTACCGCACTGCGCGGTAATGTCGCTGAGGTCGCCAACGTGGCAGGCGAGCACTGGGCCAGCAAAGGCGTTGATGCCGGTGCAGGCGATGGTGATGTGATTGCCCTGGCAAACAAAGCCGCCCGCAAGCTCGGCTGTGTGGTCATCATTACAGGCAGGGAAGATGTCATTACAGACGGCAGCCGCACCTATGTTGTCAGCAACGGCCACCCTGTTCTGACCAAGGTTACCGGCACCGGCTGCCTGCTTAGCGCGGTTGTCGGCGCATTTCTTGCTGCCAGTGAAGGAAAATGGCTGGAGGCCGCAGCTGAAGCCCTCTCCTTCTATGGTGTCGCAGCCGAGCTTGCCGCTGAGAAGACTGAAGGCCAGGGGCCTGCCGCCTTCCAGATTGAATTCCTGAACCAGCTGTCAGTAGTAACACCGGAGCTGTACAGCCAGAGATCACGGATCGAACAGCTCAATCCACAATAAATCTGCAGCAAAGGAGCACACCTCATGACCCATACATTTAAAGCCCTCACCATTGCCGGCTCTGACAGCGGCGGCGGCGCCGGAATTCAGGCTGACCTCAAAACCTTCCAGGAGTTGGGTGTCTACGGTATGTCCGCATTAACTGCCGTAACTGCACAGAATACGCTGGGCGTTCAGGCCGTTTATCCGCTCACCGGGGAGGCGGTCGCAGCCCAGCTTGACTCTGTCGGCACCGATCTGCCGCCGGATGCCGTGAAGACCGGCATGCTGTTCAGCAGCGGTATTATAGAAATCGTCGCTGCCAAGGTGCGAAACTACGGCTGGAGCAGACTTATAGTCGATCCGGTTATGGTTGCCAAGGGCGGTTCACCCCTTCTGCAGCAGGAGGCAGTGGCTGCATTAATCAGCGAGCTGCTGCCGCTGACACTTGTTGTGACGCCAAATATACCCGAAGCGGAAATGCTGACCGGCATGACCATCACCGGCCTTAAAGAGCGTGAGCAGGCCGCCAGGCTGATTCATACTATGGGACCAAAATATGTTGTGCTCAAAGGCGGTCATGATGACGGAACCGACGGTGTGCGGGATCTGATCTATGACGGGCAGGCGTTTGCATATCTGGACAGCCCGCGGATTGCTACCAGACATACGCACGGCACCGGCTGTACCTTCTCGGCAGCGATAACAGCAGGACTTGCAGCAGGAGACAGTGTAGATGAAGCGATACACACAGCCAAAGCCTTTATTCAGGCGGCAATTGAGCACGGTCTCGGGATCGGTAACGGACATGGGCCGACCAACCATTTTGCGTACCGCCGCGCCCAAAAAGGGGATGCACTATGATGCAGGACCGCGAAGAGTATATCCGGCGCATACTCAAGCTGTATTTTATAATGGGCAGCGCCAACTGCCGGCTCTCTCCTGCCGAGACGCTGACGCAGGCTATCAACGGAGGCATCACACTGTTCCAGTTCCGTGAAAAGGGTCCCGGCGCCCTGACCGGCGCCGCAGCCGTACGGCTTGGCCGTCAGCTTCAGGCTATCTGCCGGGCACATGGCATCCCCTTTATCGTCAACGACGATATCGGGCTTGCTGAGCTGCTGGATGCCGACGGTGTGCATGTCGGCCAGGAGGACGAGCCGGCCGGCTCCATCCGCCGCCGGCTTGGCGCAGGTAAAATCGTCGGCGTGTCGGCGCACACGCCAGAGGAAGCCCGTCAGGCCATCGCTGACGGTGCTGATTACCTTGGCGTCGGGCCGGTCTACCCGACCTCCTCCAAAGACGATGCCAGAGCTGTGCAGGGCACGCAGGTCATTGAGCAGCTAAGGCTCAGCGGACTCGGCATTCCGCTGGTCGGAATCGGCGGCATCACTGCTGATAATGCCTCACCCGTAATCCGCGCAGGTGCGGATGGTATCTCGGTCATCTCGGCCATTTCTGCAGCCGCTGATGTTAAAGCAGCCGCAAGCCGGCTGCTGAATGCTGTACAGCTCTAATAGCCGGCTGCAGCCGGCCTGCTAAACAGATAAAGAACGGACAGCCAAAGCAGGCTGTCCGTTCTTTTGCATACTGATATGTACTGCTATAACGGGTGTGCTGTAGTATAAAGTGTTAATTATAGCATTTACCCGGCTGGCTATCAGGTGTAAAATTACCCGGGACCTCTCTATTAAATTCAAGCAAAGCTGGTGAGCATTAATGGCAAGAGATTTCAGTTCCGGCGGGTTCGGCGGAGGACCGGGGCACGGAAGATTTAAATTCGATGAAGCCGGGGGCAGGCCGGAGCTTTCCCGGGGGCTGCTGCTGCGGATCAGCAAATATTTTATCCCCTATTGGAAGCAGACGGCTGTTGTGATGCTTGTACTGGGCGTATCTGCAGTGCTTGGACTGCTGCCCCCGATTCTGATTCAGCAGATTATCGACCAGGCGCTGCCTGACAAAAATCTGCGCCTGCTTATTCTGCTCGTACTTGCATCACTGGGCACAACGGTCGTTTCCGGCCTGCTGGGCGTACTGCAGAATTATTTGAATTCTTTTATCTCCTTAAATATTGTGCATGATATGAAAAACCAGATGTACCGCCACCTTCAGCGGATGCCGCTGCAATTTTTCTCAGAAGTGAAGCAGGGAGAGGTCATTACGAGAATGACCAGTGACATCACCGGCGTACAGAGCGTATTCAACAACACGATTGTCAATTTTGCGAGCAACCTGTTTATTCTGGTGTCCACAGCAGCCGCGCTGTTCATTATGAACTGGAAGCTGGCTCTGCTTGGCATTCTTGTCGTGCCCCTGTTTATCGTGCCTACGCGCAAAATGGGCAACGTCCGCTGGAAGCTTGCCAAGCAGACACAGGAAAAGGTGTCAGAGCAGAACCGGATCATCCAGGAGACAATGAGCGTCAGCGGCTATCTTCTGATGAAGCTTTTTACTAGAGAGTCTGCCGAATACAAAAGCTTCTCCGCAATCAATGCGGAAGCAACAGGCCTGCAAATCCGCGAATCCATGGCCGGACGCTGGTTTATTATGTTCCTCTCCACCTTTACGAGTATCGGCCCGATGCTGATCTACCTGTACGGCGGGATTCTTTTTATCCAGGGGGAGCTGTCTATCGGTATCATCATCACCTTTGTTGCACTCCTAGGCAGACTGTACGGTCCTGTAATGCAGATGACCAATTTGTATGTGGATATTAAGCGGTCGGTAGCGCTGTTTGAGCGGATTTTCGATTATTTTGATATGGAGCCGGTGATTACAGATCAGCCTGATGCTAGGCCGGTCAGTGCAGCCGGAAACAGCATCCTGTTCGACAATGTCTATTTCTCCTATCAGCCGGATAAGCCCGCGCTGCGCGGAATCAGCTTTACCGCAGATGCCGGCACAGTGACTGCCCTGGTCGGACCAAGCGGAGCCGGCAAGTCCACCATCACCAGTCTGCTTCCGCGGCTCTATGAGACAGATTCAGGCACAATCAGCATCGGCGGTACAAGCATCCGCGAATTCACACTGGAGTCGCTGCGCTCCCAGATTGGACTGGTTACCCAGGACACTTACCTGTTCAACGGCACAATCCGGGACAATCTGCTGTACGCCCGTCCCGATGCCGCTGAAGCCGAGATTATTGAAGCCTGCCGTTCCGCCTATATCCATGATTTTATTATGGGGCTGCCGGAACAATATGAGACCCTCGTCGGCAACCGCGGGATCAAGCTGTCAGGCGGGGAGCAGCAGCGGCTATCCATTGCCCGGGTGCTGTTGAAGAATCCGCCAGTCATTATTATGGATGAAGCAACCTCTTCCCTCGATACCGTCTCCGAATACTATATTCAGCAGGCGATGCACTCCCTTTTGGCGAACAAGACCGGGATTATCATTGCCCACAGGCTGTCCACGATTATTGCTGCTGATCAGATCCTGGTGGTTAAGGATGGAACGATCGTTGAAAAAGGTACGCATGACAAGCTCCTGCAGCATAACGGGGTGTATAAAGCTCTGTACGACAAGCAGTTTGAGCCAAAAGGGTTCTCTGACTCTCCTGTCGCCGATTAAACGGTATATGTACAAAAAAATCCGTATCCTGCCGCTGTAACGGCCGATACGGATTTTTATATATGCACAAAAGCGCTCTCCCGGATTTCATGCATTCAGGGAATGCTTCAGCCTGTCCAGCTCCTGTCCGGTCAGATGCCGCCACGCTCCACGCTCCAGGCCGTCCATGGTAATATTCATAATCCGGGTCCGCTCCAGCCGGAGCACTCTTTGGCCCAGCTCCTTGCACATCCGGCGGATCTGCAGGTTAAGCCCCTGGGTGAGTATGATGCCGAACTGACGTTCAGCGACCGGATAAGTAGCGCAAGGCTTGGTGACGGTTCCGAGGATGGCAACACCGGCGGACATGGCCTCCAGGAATGAACCGGTCACCGGCTTGTCCACAGTTACAAGGTATTCCTTCTCATGCTGATTTTCTGAACGCATCATTTTGTTAACGATATCACCATCGCTAGTGAGCAGAATCAGCCCCTCCGAATGCTTGTCCAGCCGTCCTACAGCAAAGATGCGGGAAGGATAGTTAATGTAATCTATAATATTGCCTTCCACCCCGGGCGCTGCTGTACAGGTAATGCCAACCGGCTTGTTCAGGGCCAGATAGACCTTCTCCTGCACGGTCAGGCTGACGGGGTTGCCGTCCACAGCCACCAGATCCTCCGGCTCCACAGCCGTATTTTTGCCGCAGACCTCACCGTTTACCGTAATCCGGCCGGCTGCCAGCAGCCTGGCAGTCTCCCGCCGCGGGTAAATACCGGTCATGCTCATATATTTATCAATTCTCATCTCCAGGTCCCTTCCGCCGGAAAATAAAAGCATCTGATTTCTTGTACAAATCAGATGCTGCATTCATCTATAAACGATGGGCCCGGCTATTTGCTGCCGCCCTTTTTGGCTGTAGTGCTCTCCTTAACAGCGCCCTTCGGCCCCTGGCTGCCTGCTGTTCCTTTTTTCGGCTTTACCGGCTTCGCTGTTTTGTTCCAGCGGGTCCAGCCCTTGCTGCCGGTTCCTCTGCCTGTGCCGCCGCCTTTACTTTTTGCCACAATATCACTCCGTCTGTGTTCAGTTTCTTTGCAATCCAACCTATCTTACCATTATTAAGCATGGCCTGTCAGGTAAATACGCAAACAGCCTGCCGGACTCAGTCCGGCAGGCTGCACAGTAAGAACTTATTTCGGCTGGATATAACCTTCTGCCTTCAGCAGCTCTGCAATCAGCACTGCACCGCCGGCTGCGCCGCGGACCGTGTTGTGGGAGAGGCTGACGAATTTGTAGTCATACAGCGTATCTTCACGCAGTCTGCCTGCGGATACGCCCATGCCGTTCTCGATGTCGCGATCAAGCTTGGTCTGAGGACGGTTCTCTTCTTCGAAATAGGTAATGAACTGCTTCGGTGCGCTTGGCAGCTCCAGCTCCTGCGGGCGTCCCTTGAAGCTGTTCCAGCGCTCCAGGATTTCTTCCTTGGAAGGCTTCTGCTCAAAGGAAGCAAACACCGCAGCCATATGGCCGTCAGCTACCGGCACGCGGATACACTGGCTGGTGATGACAGGCTGCTCGCTTTTGACGATACCCTCCTCTGTCACCTGGCCCCAGATCCGCAGCGGCTCCTGCTCGCTCTTCTCTTCCTCACCGCCGATATACGGAATAACGTTGTCCAGCATTTCCGGCCAGTCGGTAAAGGTTTTGCCTGCTCCCGAGATAGCCTGATACGTTGTTACTACCACCTTGGATGGCTTGAACTCGCTCAGGGCATTCAGCGCCGGCATGTAGCTCTGGATCGAGCAGTTCGGCTTAACCGCAATGAAGCCCGTTTCTGTACCCAGGCGTTTGCGCTGCTGGGCAATCACAGACAGATGCTCCGGGTTGATCTCAGGAATAACCATCGGAACGTCCGGCGTCCAGCGGTGTGCCGAGTTATTGGAAATAACAGGCGTGCCGGTCTTGGCATAAGCTTCCTCCAGCGCCTTGATTTCTTCTTTTTTCATATCAACAGCACAGAAGATCAGATCGACATCTGCAGCCACTTCTTCTACATTAGAGGCATCCTGGACCATAATACCCTTTACTGCATCCGGCATAGGGGTAGTCAGCTTCCATCTGCCTTTCACCGATTCCTCATACGTTTTGCCGGCTGAATTCCGGCTTGCCGCAATGACCGTTACCTGAAACCATGGATGATTTTCAAGGAGTGCAATAAAACGCTGTCCGACCATACCGGTACCGCCAACGATACCCGCTCTTAATTTACTTGCCATAAGGGATTCATTTCCTTTCAAGCAGCTCCTATTATTAGGTGGCTTTTTAATAACCGATTATAAATGATATACGCAGCTTACACAATATGTGATTGAAAAGTAAGTGTTGGATAAAATAAAAGCGTTCCCGATTCATTCACTAACAGAAGAGTGCTGTCAGACTCAACTTTACACGTATATTTAATTGCTTGCTTCTGTTTGCTTCGTTTGCAGCACCCTTAATACATTCTATGCAAAAAAAGGCCCCGCTCCTGTGTGTCAAGAACGAAGCCAATCCATTGTGTACCTGTTTATGGTCATACCTTCCCCGGAACTACTGGGCACCCAGCCGCTTCGCCAGCTCTCCAAGATCCTGGCCCTTCAGCGCCCCTTCAACCAGTGCAGGCAGCAGGGCAGGCGTACAGGCAAAGCAAGGTGTGCCATCACGCGACAGCTGCCGTGCCAGACGCTCATCATAGAAGGGCTTGCCGGAATCGGATAACGCCAGCAGGGTCATAGTGCGGACACCGGCCTCCCGGAGCTCACGCATCCGCCGGACGAGTGCTGCCTGATTCCCGTTCTCGTAGAGGTCAGAGACGAGGATAAAGAGCGTCTTCTTCGGCTCCTCGATAAACTGCTCGCAGTATTTCACTGACTTGTTAATATCCGTCCCTCCGCCCAGCTGGATACCAAACAGCATATCGACCGGATCATTGGCGCATTGCTCTGTCAGATCTACCACCTCGGTATCAAAGACGACTACCCTTGTGTTGAGTGCCGGGATACTGGCAAAAATCGACCCGATTACCGATGCCCATATTACGGAATCCGCCATCGAGCCGCTCTGGTCAATGTCAATAATGACAGTCCACTCCTTGCTGCGGCGGGCCCGGTCAAAATAATAAAACCGCTCCGGAATGATAATCCGCCGCTCCTGGTCATAATGCTTGAGATTGCGCTGGATCGTCAGCTTCCAGTCCAGCCCGCTGAGTGAAGGAAGCGGCGAATGCTGCCGCTTGTTCAGCGCGCCGGTGACCGCGCGCCGGATATCCGTCTCCAGCAGCTTGACCAGATCATCAACCAGCGCTTTGACCAGCAGCCTTGCCGTATCCTTGGTTTTCTCAGGAATCTTGCCCTTCAGCGACAGCAGCGTCCCTACCAGCTGTATATCCGGCTTGACCGCAGCAAGCAGCTCGGGCTCGAACAGCAGCTGCTTCCAGCCTCTGCGCTCCATTGCATCACTCTGAATAATGGAGACCACATCCTCCGGGAAAAAGGTGCGCACATCTCCCAGCCATTTGGACAGGTTCAAGGCCGCATGCCCGGTGCCGGCCCCTCTCCCCTTGTTGGCGCCGGATGCATTTCCTGAATTCCCGCCTGCCCCCGTCTCATCATAAATGGCGGCGAGCGCAGCATCCATAATCAACTCTTCTTCCGTCAGCGACAGCTGCCCGCCCTCCCCGTACCCGGACAGCGCGGCATCCGCTTCCTGGCCGAGAATCAGCCGCCAGCGGGACAGCGTATTCTCCTGCTTATGTTCATTTGTCATTTAAAAGTCCCCGAAGTCAAAATCATTCAGCTCATCCAACATTTTGGACTCCTCCTCCTTCAGCTCACCGGTCAGCACCTCTGCGGCCTGCTCGCTGTTCACACCCCACAGCTCGCCAAGCAGCTCGGAGATCATTGTCTTCTCACGCGGCGAGAATGTGCCGAACGCCCTGCGGAGAAAGACCAGTGCCCGCTTGAATTGTTCGTCATCGAGCGCATTGATATAATCATTCAGCTGCTCCCACAGGCTCATCCGTGACAGCAGGCCGTAATGCCCGCGCATGGACAGGCCTTCGAACCAGCCGGCACCTAGATCTGCAGGAATGCCGGGTGACAGACGCCGCGATACCTCGGCTGCAAGCTCCGCAGAAGAGATTGTACCGCGCTCCAGCAGGATAGCACAGGCATAACCGGACAGGCGCGGATTGCGGTCATCCCTTTCGGCAAGCTGCTGCAGCTCCTGCAGCCACAGCCCGTCATCCAGATTATCACTATGCTCAAGTGAGATCCCGTTGAGTTCATTCATTGCTGTGAGCATGGCATTTGCTGCTTCGTCGTTGCAGCCGCTGGCGTCCTGCAGGAACAGGCACCCTCTGCGGAACAGCTCCTCCAGCAGCGGGAGCAGCGGGGCCGTATCCACTTTGCGGATATCCCCGAAGCTTAAGATAAGGGAAAGCTCGCGGGCTGCTGCAGCCATGCCAGCCACATCCCGGCTGAGCGCCGCCAGATTCTGCAGCACCCGGGTGCCTTCCTCCATCTGGGCGGTCATTGCACACTCACAGGCGATCCGGATCAGCACTGAGGCTTCAGCAATTGACTTGCATTCCTGCAGCTTCTCGCGCAGGACATAGGCTGCCGCCACCTCGACCGTCTCACCGAGAAGGGTGGATTCAACGACCTGGATCTCGATCTCCGGTGACCAGCGGATCACCCAATGCTCTGCCCAGGTTGCACCGCTTTGGCCGCTCGGGCGGCTCTGGGCAAAAGCAATGCCAAGCAGACTCAGGCGGTGGAACAGCACAGAGCGGTTAAGATCCAGAAAGGCGGCCTCAGTGCTTGATACTCTGCGGTTCTCACGCAGGTCAAGCTGCAGATCGGTTGCAACAGCCGTCTTATACTTCTCCAGCTTGTATTGCTTCAGCAGCCGGTTCAGGTCATCCTGAATCGGGGTCTGGCTGACCCCCTCAGGCAAATAGCCGATAGCAGTCCCGACATCGACCCGGGCCAGCGGCTCAGCAATTGCCGCCAGATCGCCATGGCCCAGCAGCGTCTGGGCTGCATCACGCAGGTCGCGCAGCGTCGGTGCGCTCCCGCCGTGCAGCGCTGCCAGCGATTCGGCTAGCCTGACGGCTTCAATCACTTCCGCTGTCGAGCGGTACGTTCCGCCCGCGCGCACATGGCCTGCCACCGCAGAAAGATAACGGTGCGGCAGCTCCTCCGGCTTACCGGCCGACATGGCCTCCCACATCATCTGGAAATAATGCGGTGCGGCATTCCCTGCACCATACCCGGACATGGTAGACAGCTTGTAATAGGAGTACGGCATGAGGGTAAGCTTGGTGCTGCGTGAAGGCAGCGAGGCAAGCTCATCATCACTCATCGGTGCAAGCGGCGCAGCCAGGGCGGAGGCATGATAGGCTCCGCAGACCACGACAATTCTGTCCGGCTCATGCCCGTCCGCAATAGCCTTAAGGATCTGGCGCCTCATATAGGCTTCCCGCAGCGCATTATAAGCGTATTCCGAAGGCTGCTCCCTCAGCTCCCTGTCTTCCCCCAGCTCACGCATCTGCGAGGAAAAAGCAAGAATAGCCGCCTGATAAGCACCTGTGCTGGCATTATGCTCGTAATTGCGCTCCCAGTACATATCATAATCATGCTCCCCGGCAGCCCGGGCGATCCGGCTGTAGATGGATGCCTCATCCTGAAGCTCCGCAGAATCCGGCTCTTCCTGCGATCCTGCGTCAGGCGCCGCTTCCGGTCCGACTGCCTTCCTGCGGTTCATGACATCCTGTAATCCGAGCGTGACCGAGGAAGGCAGATCTATAAAAGAAACCGCTGCCCCATGCTCCTTGGCCCATTTCATTGCCTGATACTCAGGGGAATAAACAGCAAACGGCCAGAGAACTGTACGTACAGGCACCTGATCGGTAAAAGCCAGTATCGCCACCGGCGGCTTGGCCTTGCCCTTGGTCAGATGGGGGATCTCTCCCGATGCATCACCGGGACCTTCAATCAGCACTGCCGTCGGGCGGTGCTCATCGAGATAGTCCAGCAGATGCCGGGCTCCGCCTGGGGACAGATGGCGTACCCCGAACATGCGTACTCCGGCTGCAGCCGGCGCGTTCACTCGTTCATCTCCTTGCAGGCCTGATACAGTCCGCGCCATTCCGTCCCCTTTTTCTTCATGACGTTATCGAGGTATTCCCTCCAGACCAGCTTATCCTTGTCGTCATCCTTTACAATGGCTCCCTGCAGGCCGGCAGCCAGATCTCCGTCGGTCAGCTCACCGGTGCCGAAGCTTGCTGCAAGCGCCATACTGTTCGTCAGCAGCGAAATGGCTTCCGCTGTGGAGATGACACCTGCCGGAGTCTTCACCTTTTCCTTCTTGTCGAGCGTCATCCCGCTGCGCAGCTCCCGGAAAATAGTGACTACCTTAAGCAGCGCATCATCTGCCGGTACAGCAGCCTGCAGCTCATAGGAGGAGGCAATTTCGGCAACCCGCTTTTTCACAATGGAGAGCTCTGTCTCGATATCCGAAGGGGCCGGCAGCACGATGATGTTAAACCGGCGCTTCAGGGCGGCGGACATTTCATTAACCCCGCGGTCTCTGGTATTTGCCGTGGCGATAATGGAGAAGCCCTTGCGCGCACCGGCCTCCTTGCCCAGCTCCGGTACAGAGATCGTCTTCTCGGACAAGATAGAGATCAGCGCATCCTGCACCTCGGAGGCGCAGCGTGAAATTTCCTCAAAACGGGCGATCCCGCCATCCTCCATTGCCCGCATGATCGGGCTCTTGACCAGCGCTTCGGGAGTCGGCCCGTTGGCAAGCAGCATCGCATAGTTCCAGGAGTAACGCACATGCTCTTCACTCGTACCGGCAGTGCCCTGAACCACAAGACCCGAATTGCCGTAGATTGCCGCCGCCAGATTCTCGGACAGCCAGGATTTGGCCGTACCCGGCTCACCGATCAGCAGAAGCGCCCGGTCTGTCACCAGAGTCGCGACAGCCATCTCGATCAGCCGTGTATTGCCGATGTATTTCGGAGTTATAATCTTCTTCCCGGCCTTCCCGCCGGCGATAAAGGTCAGAACCGCCCGCGGCGACATCTGCCAGCCGGCCGGTATTTTTCCGGTATCCTCCTTGCGCAGCGCCTCAAGCTCCTCCCGGTATAAAACCTCAGCCGGCAGCCGCATATAATCCTGAAGCTGCTCTTGTCCCGTTGACATGTACACCTCTCCTTTTGTGAATATCATGTATATTTCCGCGAGCTACCGCCTTCAGGTAACCTGCTGCTTGCTCCGCAGGTAGCTGGCCAGGTACTCCAGCTGGTTTTTGCTCTCATAGCGGTATTTAGGTACGACCGCCTCAATCCGCTCAGCATAGCTTGGCGGGAAGCCCAGCATCAGCTCCAGCAGATAAAAATGAATGGAATACGGATTCGAAAATTTATGCTGCTCCAACACAGATATCAGCAGCTCCTGCCGCTCCGTTTCATTGAACCCTGCACGTTCAAGTCCCTTGAACAGACTGGACACGAAGTCTAAGTCTTTACGGTGCTTGCCTTCCCGGTTGAGCTTTGCAAGCAGATATTCCTGTACACCGGAATGACCGGGGCGGGCAAGAGCCGATACCAGCTCCGGGGCATCCCGTTCAATCGCCCAGTCCAGCCATCGGGGGTCCCACTCAGCCGCGATCCGGTCCGGAGACAGCATCTCCCACACATACTGCTGGCGGCCTCCGGCATAATCCCAGGAGAGCTCATAAGTTACTCTTTCCGCATTCAAGATCTGCTCCTCCAGCGTCTCCTGCAGCACACGGTTACGTGTGGCGGCATCTTTAGCCAGTCTCGCCTTCATCTTGTCGAGCATCGATCCGCCGGCGAACTCATTATAGAGCTCCTTAGTTGTGAGGAGCTGCTGTGCTGCGCGGAAGTAGTAGGACAGGTAGCGTACGCTCTTATTATCCAGCTCACGCAGCAGCTCAAGCCCCTGCTCCGATTGCGCAGTCTCTTCATAACTTGCCGCCCGGTCAAGCAGATGCAGCCAGCCCAGAGCGGCAAACCGGTCATATTGTTCAATAATATAACGGAAAATTTCATCAAGCTGCGGATTACGGATATCAGCAAGAGCTATCAGGTACAGCGAGATGACGTTCCAGAGCGCATCATTCTTTTTGCTGTCTTTATGATCAGCTGCCAGAGCCTCCTTCAGCTCTTCCATAAACTTGGCTGACAGCCGTTCCCCCAGCGGAGCAGACGGCCATTTGGCCAGCGCATAGGCGGCCAGCTCCCGGTCCTTCTTCCCGGCAAAAGCGTCATACAGCCGCTCTTGCCCCTCTGCCGAGCCGCCTTCCGCAAGTGCCGTATATGCTGCTTCCCGGATCGGCTTCTTCTTGTCCGCAGTCCATTCGAGCAGCGCCTGGACATATTCCTGCTGACCGGCCAGGCAGAGTATAGCCGCCGCCCGCACATCATCGCTGCCGCTGCCGGCGGCCTTGAAGATCTCTTCAAGCAGCTCCGGACGGCCGACCGCTTTGATCACATGCAGCTTGCGGACCTCGCTTTTTCCTCCGGCGGGATTAAAGTGCCCTACCAGATAATCAGCAGCAGCCGGTCCATAGGACGGCACAATCTTGTTCATGGCAAAGTCAGCAAGCTCCGCATAGGGATCGCCGAGTGCGCTGACGGCCAGCGGGAGCAGGCGAAGATCCTGGAATACGCCGTCCTTGAACGCTTCAAGGACTGTCTCATATCTGCCGCTTCCGGTTGTAGTCAATGCCTGACGGACTCCGGCAATCTTTCTGGAGGAAACCTTGGTTTCCAGCCCGAAAGAGCTGCCCTGCAGCTGAGCCGGTACGCCGCCTGAGGGCGCGGTGCTGCCTTGGGTATACAGCACGGACTCCAGCAGCAGGGTTAGGTCCTGCAGCTTCACTGCCGGTGCAGCCTCACCGGCTGCCGCCGGCCGGATAAGAGCGGCAACCCCTTCACCAAGCCGTTTAAATACAGGAGCCCGCTCACCGAGCTGCTCGAACTGCGGCAGCAGCCGTTTCAGGCGGAAATCCTCCGCAGCCAGATCACTTCCGGCAATGTATAATCTTCTAACCTCCTGATGAAGCTCTTGCAATAATGCTGTACTCATGCGCGGTCCCCCTACCGGTGATATTATGCAAAGGCTATGTTTCAGACCTGTTATTCATTACAGCAGCCGTGTAATTCCTTCAGCATGGACGATACCCAGCGGCTGGGCTGTAAGCCTGCCCCGGTCCATTACATGCTCAAACATGACTAACAAAGAGCTGCTCTGCAGGCAGACCTGCGGCAGGAACGGCAGCAGCGCGGCCGTACCCTGGGACAGGCCGGGAATATCCTCCAGCACAAGCAGTGCTCCGGATTCATCCGAAAGGATATATTCCCCCTGATCGTTCACTCCGATACTTTCCGCATGGAGCAGCAGCACCGGCTGTTTGTCACCAAGCGGATTCTTCAGCTGATTCTTGACCAGCTTAACGGCCTCGGCAAACGAACGGTGTGCATGGGCATGAACCTGCGCCAGATCATCCGCTGTGACCGGTCTGGCCGACATTTCCTCATATCTGACCCGGGCGTTCATATCACCGGGGTATTTGTAAAGCTGCGCTACACGGGCCACCTCAAAGAAGCTGTCCTCTTCACGCATTAACTTAGCGGCCTTGTAAGGACGGTATTGCAGCGTCTTATGAACCGCTCCGGAGGACAGCTCCAGCCAGTATCCCAGATCAACAAATTCCTGGCGTGCCTGATCGTCATAGCTGTAGAAGGCTAATTGGAGCAGCTCGGCATTATCTGCTGTCAGCCCGTATTCCTTCAGCTCGGTCAGCTGCCAGGCGTGGCCCAGCCACTCGTCGATTGTTGATTCATGATCCAGCGCAAGCTCCGGATCTTCACTTCTTGCAGTGAGATAGCTGCGGCCTTTCTTGATAAAGGCATGCAGCCGGGTCAGCTGCTGGACCGCATATGTATAACCCTGTTCACGGTCTTCTCCTTTGCCGAGCTGCAGCGCAAAACGGCGGAGTTCAATCTGGGCACCGGACAGATAATAGTTCCCGAGCTGCTTCACATGCTCCTGCACCGTCTTCAGCGTCTTCGCATCAATGGCCGACAAGCCCCCGCGGACCAGGGATAGCACCAGCTTCTCCAGGAGATCAAGGCCTTCCAGCTGGGCGGTGATTTTTTTCTTAAGCGCAGATTTATTTACCTTCTTGGGCTTAGCCGTACTGCCCTCGGCAGCCTGCTTCACCTTGTTCTCTTCACGTTTCTCAGCCTTCTCCCGTTTGGCTGCAATGTCCTCCGGTACAGGCGCCACAGTGAAGGTCTGGCCTTCAACATAAGCGTACAGCAGCCCCAGGGCATGCTTGCAGGGGAACTGCCGGCTGGGACAGGAGCAGCGGAAGACCGGACTGTCCGGGGCTACAAAATCCGCAGAGCATTCATACGGTGTCTTCCCGCTTCCCGCACATTGTCCGAACAGCAGCTCCCCGTTCTCGGTGCGGTGCAGCTGGATGAAGCTCTTTTTACGCACCAGCCCCTGGCCGTTCTTGATGGCGGCGGTGTTCGGTGCTAGTGAATCGACATAGGATGATGTGAGTTCAGGCAAATCAGATTCCTCCCGACTTGTAAACTGAAATATACAATAATGTGCAGAAAAAAGGCACATAACCTCTATTACCCATTATCCGGGAATAAGATCACATGTTTGCATTTATATTAGCAAAAATAAGCTGTGCTTCCAATCTAACAGGCCCCGTTATGGGAAAATTGGGAAATAGGAACTACGCAAAGCAACGGTGCGATATGTTCTGCCCCAAAAAAAATAGGACGGACCTATAAAGTCCCTCCTTCTAAAGCGCCGGTACGCTGCCAGCACAATCCTGCCTGAATTATTTATTTAAACCAGCCCTTTTCCTTAAAGCGTGTGATCGCCTCGATCCGGTTACCGACATCCAGCTTGTCTAGAATCACCGAAATATAGTTGCGCACAGTCCCCGTCGTAATATAGAGCTGGCTGGCGATTTCCTTGGTATTTTTGCCGTCGGCGATCAGGCCGAGCACCTCCTTCTCCCGCTGGGTCAGCGGGTTCGCTTCACTGCTGTACGCTTCGTCCATCAGCTCGGGGGCATAGATTCTTCTGCCGGCCATGACGCTGCGGATGGAAAGGGCCAGCTCCTCGCTGGGGCTGTCCTTGAGCAGATAGGCATCCACACCGGCTTTTACAGCACGCTCAAAGTAACCGGTCCGGGCAAACGTAGTCAGGATCATGATTTTACAGCCGGAGCCCTTCAGCGCTTCTGCCGCCTCAAGGCCTGTCATTGCCGGCATTTCAATGTCCATGATGCAGATGTCCGGCTTATGCTGCTGCACCAGCTTCACTGCTTCCTCCCCGTTGCCTGCGCGGCCCACAACCTTCATGTCCTCCTCCAGATCCAGCAGCGAAGCCAATGCGCCCAGCAGCATGCGCTGGTCTTCAGCAATCACAATATGAATCATCCTTCTTTCGCCTCCATTTCCAGCTGCTTGATTACTGCCGGCACCTTGACCGTAATGGTAGTCCCGTTAAGGTGCTGCAGCTCTAAACTTCCGTTAACAAATTCCAGCCGTTCGCGCATCCCCTGGATGCCATGGCCCTTATAATCCAGATTAGCAGAATGGAGTCCCCTGCCGTTATCAGATACCCTGACAATCATATCCGTACGGGAGGGCTCAATCTGAATCCGGCACTGCGAGGCACCGCTATGCTTGACAACATTCGTCACCGCTTCTTTAATGCACATGCTGAGCACATTTTCTGTAATTAAGGAGATATTGTCCAGCTTGGGACTGCCCTCCAGCTCAAACTCAATCTCTGCCGCCTGCAAAAGCTGCCTGATCCGCACCAGCTCATCCTCCAGCCGGATGCCCCGCATCTGGGTAATCATCTCCCGGACCTCTTTAAGCGCGCTTCTTGCCGTCTGTCTGACATCGTTAATTTCTACAATCGCCTGCGCCGGGTTTTTGTTGATAAGCTTGCCGGCCAGGTCGCTCTTAAGCCCGATCAGCGACAGCTTTTGACCCAGTGTATCATGCAAATCCCGTGAAATCCGCTGCCGCTCCTCCATAATGACCAGTTCGGAGATACGTTTGTTGGCATCCTCCAGCTGGCCTTGCAGCTTATCCTGGTTGTTGCGGTTGTAGGTGGTGGCAGGCAGCAGCACTACAGCAATGATACTGACCAGCACAAAGGGCAGCTGGGATAAAAATACCGGATTGCGCGTAATCAGCTCATAGTTGATCGCCACAATCGTTGTCAGCAGGTGAATCGTATACATGGTGAAGAAGCCCGCCCGGCTCTGAATATTTCCTATAAAAAAGGCCAGAAACAGCGCGAAGTACATATAGCCGAACATCAGCGTCATTGTAATCGAGACAATAATCTGCACACTCGTCCAGAAGTAGACCAGCCAGCCCCGCGATTTGAAGGCCAGCACATAACAGGCAAAAAACAAAATAATCATCACAATGCCGTACACCCAGCGGTCCACCGAGGACATCCGGAAGATCGAATAGAACGGGAGAATATAGAACACAACCCATACGTAAGGGCTCAGACCCGTGCTTTTATGAAAAATATGATGCCACTTCTGCATATCAGCCATCCTTTTTGCCAGCAAGTTTGTACCCCCATTTTAGCATAGTCTGCGGCAAAAAAAGAGAAGAAGCGCACCCGCGACTGATCTGCGTGTCTGCTTCCTCTCCCTGCTACTGCTTCCGGCAGCATGCTATTCGGCCTGCAGTCCGGTTTTCTGTATCTTCAGCCCCTCCACAGGAGGCAGCGGCTGCCGAAGGCGGTCTTTAATTTCTTTAAAGCTGACAAAGCCCTTATTCTCCTCATCCCACAGGCGGAAACGTAGTGCCTTCAGGCTTGTGCCGATTGTAATCGTCGTTGCTTTCTGCAGGGGCGGCGTCGCATTATGGGCCAGCTCCAGATTATAGTTAGGCACTTTGGGTGCCAGATGGTGTACATGGTGGAAGCCGATATTGCCGGTAATCCATTGCAGCAGCTTAGGCAGCTTGTAATAGGAGCTTCCTTCTACAGCTGCCATAACATAGCTCCACTCTTCTTCGTGCTCAAAAAAAGTGTCCTCGAACTGATGCTGCACATAGAACAGCCAGATGCCCAGGAATCCGGAGACGAATACGATCGGCAGCTGCACTAAGAGAAACGCCTGCCAGCCGACAGCCCAGATCATTCCCGCATATAGCGCTGCAATCAGCACATTTGTCAGGTACGTGTTCATCCGCTCCTGCCGTCTTGCGCTTTTTACATTAAAGCGGTACTGGATCAGGAACACGGCAATCGGGCCTGCGCCGAACATAACCAGCGGGTTGCGGTAGATCCGGTACCAGAGGCGCTGCAGCGGCTTAGCCGCAATATACTCATCAACCGTCATGATCCAGATGTCGCCGATGCCCCGTTTATCGAGGTTGCTGCTGCCGGCGTGGTGGATGGAATGGCTTCTCTTCCATTGGCGGTAAGGGACAAGGGTCAGCACACCGGTGATGGTTCCAAGAATATCATTCGCTTTGCGGTTCCTGAAGAAGGAGCCGTGGCAGCAGTCATGAAAAATAATAAAGGTCCGGATGACAAAGCCCGCTGCCGGCACTGCAAACAGCAGGGTAAGCCAGTAAGATACGGACAGGCTGAAATAGGCAGCCGCCCATAGCAGGAATAACGGACCCAGCGTATTAATCATCTGCTTTATACTTGCTTTACGGTCGTTTTTTTCAAAAGGGGCCACGCTTTTCTTCAGGCTGGAGAGCTGGGCTGAGGTGCTGCTCTTGGACATCTGTCGGTTCCTCCTTGTATGTGCGCTCACGTTTACATTTATTTACCTTAATTATAGTGAAGGAAGTGTCATGGCCGTAAGACATAAACATCAAGGAGCGGGTATGACATTTGTCATACTGCGCAAAAACAAAAAAAGCCGAAGCTTCCGGATGACGTCCACTCCAGACAGCTGCGGCTGCAATATTTAATTAGTCGTTTGTTGTATACAATGCTGCTTATACCTTCTCAGCGGGCTTCCACTTTATAAGCATTAACTCAGGCGTTTCCGGCCCCTCTTCCTCAGCCTTCACCAGCCAGTCTCACAACCTCTTCCCGGTATTCCGTCGGCGTCTTTCCCGTAGCCTTCTTAAATACCTGGGTAAAATATTTCGGGTCCTGATAGCCGACCAGCGGCGCCACCTGGTACACCTTCACACTGCTGTTCTGCAGTATATCCTTTGCTTTCTCCATCCGGCAGTGAGTTACAAATTCCAGGAACGTATAGCCGGAGACCTGCTTGAACAGGGTGCAGAAATGGCTGATGCTCAGATCTGCTACCTCGGCCACTTCTTCAATGCTCAGATCCTTATGATAGTTAGCCTCAATGTACCGTCTGGCCTTGTCGACCACACTGCGGCCGTCATCGCGCACCGCCTGTCTGCTGCCTTCCAGCATCCAGTCCCGGAAATCCTGCTTCAGCACATTAGTTACTGACGTCAATGTCCCCAGGCCCTGCAGCTTCCCGAGCAGCCCTTCCAGCGACCACTCGGCCTGCAGGCCCATCTGCTCGAACTGTCTGTACAGGACAACAACAAGCTCGATGATGACCCGCTGTGCCAGTTCTTTCGGCAGGGCCTGTGCTTCAATGAAGCAGGACATCTCATCGAACAGCAGCAGCATCCGCTCCAGATTCAACGTACGTATGCTCTCAATAAGCGACAGCTCCAGCTCTTTGGGATACTGGACCTCCTGTTCTGCTGCTTCCGGCGTCTCCTCTTCTATGAATACACCGGCCTCACCGGAATAAAAGCGGCGGTAAAGCGCCTTGGCGGCAAGCGGATAAACCGTGCTCAGCTGGTCAATGCCTCGGGTGCTGCGGCTGACCCCGACTGAGCAGTGCAGCTTGGAATAGCGCTTAATATCCGCGACCAGCCGCTCACCGAGCTCCTTCCTGACCGTTCCGAGGCTTCCCGGGAACAGCAGCACCCATTCACCGTTGTAGAATGGAAAAATCGATAAGGCCCCGTTCTCCAGCGACCATTCCTCCAGAATGTTGCGGATTGCAAACAGCCACAGATGCTTCTCCTCGGCACTCCATTTGGATGTGAGCGAGGCATAGTCGTCCAGCCGGACCACTGCCATGAAATATTCGCGCTCCAGCTCGCTGTTCTCCAGCCACTTCAGATGCTGCAGGGGCCGAGGATTGCCGAGCGTGAACTCGGCAAACATCCGCTCACGGGCCAGCGTAGACAGCATCTGTACCGAGTGCATCAGCTGCTCGTTCTCCTTCTGGCGGTCCAGCTTGGCCCGCGCCCGGGTCAGCATTTCCGACAGCTCGTCATGGTCTATCGGCTTCAGCAGATAATCAAAGGCACCGAGCCGCAGGGCATCCCGGGCATACTCAAATTCTCCGTATCCGCTGATAAAAATAAACAGCAGCTTCGGATTCTGCGGAAGCAGCGTCTTCATTAAAGCTATGCCGTCTATGACCGGCATCCGGATGTCGCTGATCACGATCTGCGGTGAGATTTCTTCAATCAGGCGCAGCGCAGCCTCCCCGTTGCGGGCTTCACCGGCAATCGTCAGGCCCAGCTCCTCCCAGGGGATCGCCACCTTTAAGCTGCGCAGAATGATTGGCTCATCATCCACCAGCAGCACTTTGTATTGTTCTTGCTGTCCGCCCATTTCCCGCACCTCCCAGATTTATTCTACAGCCGAGCTCTGTATAAGATTCCAGTACTGCTCCGACGCGGACTGCAGCTGCTGCAGGGCATCCTGCGCCGACAGCCCGCCGTCTATCATCTCTTCGATGACACTTAGAAAGGTTTTCTTCACTTCCGGTGACAGCAGATTGTCATAAGGCACGAAGCTCTGGCGGTCCTTGGCCATAATCTCCATCACCTGAGCGAATACAGGTCCGGTCTTCTCCGGATCAAAATCAATCCGCATGGACGGGATTCTTAACCCCTCATACACAATCCGCGTCTGGATTTCCTTTGTATAGAAGGCTTTCATCAGCTCCAGCGCCGCTTCGCGCTTCGCCCCGGTCAGACCGGAGGACAAGCCGATTCCAATGGTATAGCCTCCTGCTATGGAGGGCTCAGTCCCGGCGGCCAGCGATGGGAACGGGATGACACCGACCTCATTTTCGAAGCCTGCCGGAGCCGTCTCCCCGGTGAACAGGTTAATATCCCAGTTCCCGTTCAGATACATCCCGGCTTCGCCGCCAGTGAACATGCGTACCGCATTTTCCGGCGAAGTGTCATTCGAGTCCAGGCTGAAGGCTCCCTCGCCAATCCATGTTTCCAGATGGCTGAACGCCTCCAGATAGGCCTTATTCACAAAGGCTGCACCGTCTTTGCCTATAACCAGCTTCTGGATCAGCTCCGGTCCGGCATAACGGTCCATCAGATAATGGGCAAAAATCCCGGCCGGCCAGCGGTCCTCATTGCCGAGCGCAAACGGGACAATGCCCGCCTCCTTCAGCTTC
Organism: Paenibacillus sp. FSL R7-0273; assembly: GCF_000758625.1. Classification (NCBI taxonomy): domain Bacteria; kingdom Bacillati; phylum Bacillota; class Bacilli; order Caryophanales; family Paenibacillaceae; genus Paenibacillus; species Paenibacillus sp. FSL R7-0273. The sequence goes on along the minus strand of NZ_CP009283.1, from coordinate 3,137,528 downwards.
CGGATGGTTTTATCCAGCTCGCTGACCGTTCCGGGCGGCTTGATGCCCAGCTTCTTGAATAATGTTTTGTTGTAATACAGCGGCTCGGCATTCCCTTCAATCGGCAGCCCGTAAATATGCTGGTCAAAGGTCCACAGGTGCAGATCACTGAACTGGTTGTTCAGCCCGTTCTCCTGTACGAACCCGGTCAGGTCCATCAGCCGGTTAGACCGTACATAAGGCTCAATTTCAGCGCCGCCGAACAATACGAACATATCCGGCGGGGTACCGGTGACCATTTCACTTTTCAGCTTCTGCTCACGGTGAATGGTCTGGTCCAGCCCTTCAAAGTTCACCTTTACATTCGGGTGGTCCTGCTGGTATTCCTTAACGACCTCCTCAAAGATCGCCAGCAGCGGCCGGTCATGCTCCTTCTGCCAGAAGTGGCGGAAGGTCAGCGTTATTTTCTCAGGAGAGTTGTCCTCAATCGGCTCCTTATTGCCGAACGAAATAAACAATACCGCTCCGGCCATCAGTGCGATATAAAGCAGAATCCAGCCCCATTTGGTTAACCATCTCACAGCATTACTCCCCGCTTTCATCCCGTTTAGACGCTTCATGGCTGTATGGTCGGAATCCGGATACAGATTGTTGAACCGAATCCCGGGGAGGAACAGACCATAATACCGTAAGGATGGCCAAAGCGGATGTTCAGGCGCTCATGCACATTCCGCAGCCCGACACCGCTGTCCGCATACTTCTTGGGATTGCTGTGCTCCGTGTCCCACAGGCTCATCATTGTAGCGAGGTCAAAGCCGGGCCCGTTGTCCTTTACAATAATAATAAGATCCTTGCGGCTGCGCTGTGCGCTGATCGTGATCTCACCGTGCTCCTCCATCTGCTCAATGGCGTGATAGAGCGCATTCTCGACAATCGGCTGGACAATCAGCTTCTGGGTCATCACCTGCCTGAGTTCCTCCGGCAGCTCAATCCGGTAGCTGAATTTATCCTCGAACCGGAATTTCTGGATGTCCAGATAATGCCGCACATGCTCAAGCTCCATCTGCAGCGGAATCAGCTCCTGATTCTGGCTGATGCTGATACGCAGCAGCTTGCCGAGGGAGATGACCATTTTGCTGATATCACGGTTACCGGCCAGCACCGCCATCGAGTTGATGGATTCAAGCGAGTTGTAGATAAAATGCGGGTTAATCTGGGCCATAAGCGCCTGCATTTCCGCTTCCTTCTTACGCCCCTGCTCGGTCTGCACCTGCTGGATGAGCTCACTGATCTGTGAGCTCATCCGGTTGAAGCCGTCGATCAGCAGATCACTCTCATCATCTGAACGCAGCGGTGTGGTGATCGGCATAAAAATGCCCTGTTTAACCCGTTTCATCCCGTTGACCGCACTGTTAATGCTGCGCACCAGCCTCCTGACGAAGTAGCGGTCGAACAAAAAGGCGGACAGCAGTGAAACCGTTCCCAGAATAATCGCCAGATTACGGATGGAGTCTGACTCTGAGGAGATCAGATTCATCGGGGTGATCGCCGCAAGATACCAGTCCGTATTATGTGAAGGCAGGAAAGTAATCAGCGATTTCTCTTCCTGATAATTGTCAATGTAATAGTCCTGACTCTGGGTATAATCCGCCTGCAGAAAAGGAAACTCCGTACGCTGCCCGATATGCTCCCCGGACTTGTTAAAGACGATATTCCCCTGCTTGTTGACCAGCAGAATGTCGCCCTTCTTCAGCGTGGCCGCCTCCCAGAAGATCTGGTCCAGCAGATCCGGCTTAACATAAACTACCAGATAGCCGATATCCTCCAGCGAGTAGTAATCTTTAATGACTCTTGCCTGCACCAGCACCGGCTTGCCTGCCGCCTCCGAGCCGTTCTCTCCTGGTCCCGACCAGACAGGCCGGCCTTCGGCATTTTCCATAGCACCATACCATACCTGCTTATGCATATCGGCAAAAGACATCGGAGCATTGTACTGGTAGAGCAGCCGGTCCTTGCCGTACAGGCTGAACGAGGTGATCATCGGATGATTGATCAGCAGGTTGTTGATCTCCTGCTTACGGTCGTAGGTCAGCACAAAATTCGGCTGCTTCAGCGACTGCTGGATGGCAGGCTGGGTAATGGCCGAATTGGTGATGGACGATATTTCACTGAGTGCAAATTTAAGCTTGCGGTCTGTCTCAAGTAACGAAATCCAGTAAAAGCTGCTCGATTTCTTCTCCATTGTTTTTGAAAAGTTAACATACGTAACAATTCCCATCACGATTACCGGAATGAATACGAGAAGAATAATAGCGAACAGGATTTTGCGTCTTAGCTTCATTGCCGTTTACCTTCCCCCTGTTGTCTTGGCAGGACTCAGCCGAAACGGATGCCTCCCTTTCTAATAAAGGGGGCTGCCGTTTCTGCCTCATCTACTATTCTTCACGCAGGTTCCTGTTTCCTGTTTGCTTTAGCTCTTAATTGCACCCGAGGTCAGGCCGGCAATAACCCAGCGGCTGAACAGCAGGAATACAATCAGCAGCGGCAGCGTCGCTGTAAAGGTCGCGGACATGATCATGCCGTAGTCAAGACCGTCACGGGTTGTAAAGAGCTGCTGCAGCGCAATCTGAATCGTGTAATGCTCCTTGTTCTTCAGCACAACCAGCGGCCAGAAGAAGTCATTCCATACCGTCATGAAGTTAAGAATGCCCAGCGTTGCCATTGCAGGCGTAATGACCGGCACGGCGATATTCCAGAAAATCCGGAAATGGCCGCCGCCGTCGATCCGTCCGGCCTCTATCAGCTCGGTCGGCACGGCCGAAGAAATATACTGGCGCATCCAGAAGATGCCGAAGGCGTTGACCATCGCCGGCACAATCAGCGCCTTGTAGCTGTCGATCCAGTGCAGCTTTGCCATAATGACATAGGTCGGCAGTACACCCAGCTGCTGAGGAACAATCAGCGTAGCGATAACGAACACAAACAGTGCATTTTTAAACGGAAATTCATATTTGGCAAAAGCATACCCGGCCAGTGTACAGAAGAACACGACCGACACCGTTACCATGGAGGATACAAACAGTGAGTTGCCGAGCGCCTGGAAGAAATCCGCTTTTTCCAGTACACGCTTAAAATTGATGAAGAACTGGTCACCCACGGTAAGCAGCGGCGGCACATGGAATACAGCCCCTTTATCGTTGGTTCCGACCACAAACATCCAGTAGAACGGGAAGACGGAGACCAGCGCCCCGAGAATGAGCAGGAAATAAAAGCCCAGCTTGCCGAAGAAGCCGAGATCATCCGGTTTTTTTCTGAACATACGCAGTGTACTCATGCTTTTTTGCCTCCAGTCTCTCCGCCTGAACCTCTGGAAATCAGCATATTAAGGATGGAGAACAGAATTGTAACAAGGAACAGCATAACCGCCGTTGCCGCTGCTGTACCAAAGAAGCCGTTGCGGAACGCTTCGCTGTACAAATATGTAACCATGGTAATCCCTTCCTGGCGTGTAGAACCGGTGCCGGCCTGGCCCAGGAATACATATGGCTCTGTGAACAGCTGCAGGGCGCCGATTGTCGACTGCAGGGATACAAAAATAATAAACGGCTTAAGCAGCGGCAATGTAATCGAGAACAGCTGCTGTCTGCGGTTCGCGCCGTCAATACGGGCGGATTCGTACAGGTCCATCGGAATACTCTGCAGACCGGACAGGAAGATAATGGCATTGTAGCCCGTCCAGCGCCACATAACCATCGTGGAAATGGCGATTTTGACACCCCACCAGCCGGAGTTAAAGGCAACACTATCAAGCCCGAGGCCGTTCAGCATCCAGTTGATCATCCCGTTATTGCCGAACAGGGTGCTGAATACGAGCGTTACGGCCACAATGGACGTAATATTCGGCATAAAGTAAAGAATACGGAACGTCTTTTTAAATTTGGTCATTCCCGAATGCAGAAGCACGGCAAGCAGCAGTGCCAGCATAACCTGCGGGACAGTACCCATGAGGCCCATAATGAGCGTGTTGCTGAAGGAGATCCAGAAGGTCGGGTCACTGGTGACCAGATCATAGTTCTTGAAGCCGACGAATTTCATCGGGTTGAGCGCATCCCATTTGAAGAACGATAAATAGAAGGTAAAAAAGATCGGGTATAGTCCGAATATCGAGAACAGAATAAAGAACGGTGAGATAAAGGTATAGGCCGTAATCCGGCTCCGTCTTTGTTCAGTTAAAAAAGGGCGTTTGCTCTCGGCATGCGGACTCGTAATTACGGGTTCTGCCATGTCACACCTCCAGGTTAATTAAGAAAGCTTTATTTCCGAAGAATCCGGACTCCCGGGAGCTGCCTGCTCTCTCAGGAATCCGGATATCCGGTTCATATCATGCTTGGCGCAGTCTAGCTGCGTTCTGCCAGAGTCTTGGCCTGCTTAACAGCCTCATCCCACTCTTTTGCAGGATCCGCTTTCTTCTCGATTACGTTCTTGAGCGCATTCTTGAAGAAGGTATCCGTCTGGTCATGCAGCGGTCCGTAGTATACCGGTTTTACGCGGTTAGCCGCTTTACCGAATTCTACTGCTGTCTGCTGTCCGGCGAAGAAATCATCCTTGAAGTCTACGAATGCAGGATCTTCATACAGTGCAGGAATAGAAGGCATCAGACCTTTGGTTTTGAAGGATTCCAGCTGATTGTCCTTGTTAACCATCCACTGGATGAAATCATAAGCTTCTTTGGAGTGCTTGCCTTCCTTAGGCAGGGTGATGAACGATCCGCCCCAGTTACCGGCGCCTTCAGGCAGCTGTGCGATTTTCCATTTGCCGGCTGAATCCGGCGCATTGCTCTTGATGTTACCAGCCATCCAAGCTGGACCCATTACAACAGCGAACGAACCGTCGCTCATGCCTTGACCCCACTCAGGAGACCACAGCAGATAGTTGCTGATCCATCCCTCCTGGATGCCTTTTACAGTGAAATCATAAGCTTTCTTAACCTGCGGATTAGTGTCGCCGATGAACTTGCCGTCAGCCTTGCTGAAGTAGATTTCATCTGCAGACTGGTCGCGCAGAGCGTTGTAAGTCAGGTCAGTCAAGTCGGAGAAGTATTTACCGGTCTTGTCTTTGTAGGCTTTCGCTACAGAAGCAAATTTGTCCCAGGTATCGATTGCTGCACTGAAGCCTTCAGGATCGCTTGGCAGTCCGGCTGCTTCAACAAGATCCGTGCGGTAGTATACAACAGTCGGCCCGATGTCCGTAGGAAGCCCGAGCTGGAAGCTGCCGTCGATTGAAGAAGCCTGCTTCCATTTCCAGTCCAGATAGTTGGCCTGAATATCTTTGGCGCCGAGGTCGTTCAGATTATAGAATTTGTCCTGGGCACTGATGAAGCGCTCCATGAAACCGATTTCAAGTTGGAAAATATCAGGTGCGCCAGAGCCCGCAGACAGAGCGGTAGTCAGATTGTTGTGGTGGGCAGTCTGGTCACCGGTATTCTGGATTTTAATCGTAACGTTCGGATGCTCCTTGGTATACTCGTTCGCCAGCTCTTCATAGTTGACGTTACCGAGTGTCCAGAAGGAGAGCTCCACTTTTTCTGCCGGTTTTGCGGTTTCTTCTGCAGCAGGTGTATTCGTGCTTTTTGCGTTGTTACCCGCATTTTCTTTGCCGCCGTTATTTCCGGCATTGTCATTGCCTCCGCATGCTGCCAGTGATCCTACGAGCATGATGGACGCAAGTGTCAACGCCAGGTTCTTTGCTTTTTTCATTCCTCTGTACCCCTCTCAAAGGTTTCTCTTACAAGACTTAGTGTACCGTAGGAGAAACCTTTTGCAGAGGAGGCAAACTTCCGATTTATGGTTGAAATACTTACGATTCCCGCTTCATTTGACTGGAATTGGCGATGAAGAGTGTGATCACAAGGACCAGAATGGCCCCTGAATAAACCAGGGTATCCATAGGGCTCTCATGATCAATAATAATCAGGCGGGTGATGGCGGTAATGCCTATATAGATGAAGTAACGAAGCGGGAAATGATATTTCGCCTCAAAATATTTAATAATCAGCGCTATAAATTCAAAGTACATGAAGTAGACCAGAATGCCTTCCAGCAGCTCCAGCTTCGATAAAGCCCCGTCATCATTAATAAAATGAAAAATCTCCAGCGTTTCCTTGCCCAAAAAAACAGTCAGGATCAGCGCCAGCACAATCAGAGAGCAATTCAGGACCCACTGCAGAACCAGCGGTACATATGCAAATTTGTTATCCAGTTTCATTCTGCTTCAGTCCTCTCCAAATATTTGCCATAGTATAAAAGTGATTGCGTTTCCACTGCAAGCCCTGTCCCGGCAGGTGCTCCAGGGATTGGATTTCTCTCCCCCACAAAGTTATACTGGTTGTATTTCATCTTTATATTCACAGCACACAAAAAGGAGAATGTTCCCATGCCCATCAACCGCCCGCTATTTACCGACAGCGATCTGCAGGAAGCCATTGACCGCAAGCTGCCGGTTCGGGTCTTTGAAAATGATCATCTGGTTAATTCGGGGGCAACCGTTGTCCGTTTCACCGATTCAGATGTAATCATCCAGTCGCGGGTCAGCGATTTAACCTATTATTCCCGCCGGACCTGCCAGTTTTTCGAGGTCAGAGGCTAGCTTATGAAGGGACATGCCTCAGACACCTGTGAATTATGCGGACGCTCTCCTCTCGTTACAACGGTCCACCACCTGGTCCCCAAGGAAAAAGGCGGCATTCTGCAGCCGACCGCCCTTCTCTGTAAAGCCTGCCACCGGCAGATTCATGCGCTCTATACCAATGATGATCTCGTGAACCTGGAGCTTACTACGTTGGAGGCCCTGCAGCATGATCCGCAGATTGCTTCCTATCTGAAATGGATAAGCAAGCAGGCTCCGGGCTCAGAGCCCAAGCTCCGCAAATCACAGCGTGTCCGGGGAAAACGTTAGCCCCCATTGAAAACTTGTAATATTATGAGTAGGGTCTGTGCATCAGGAGACACTATAGAGCGAATAGCGGCTGATAGCCGATACCAATCTATAGTGAGGTGCTCTAATGTTCAAGCGTTTTGATGAAATTCTGATCGAAATCCCTCAGGTTGAGCGTCCGGACCCTAATGCTGCTGCTGCGGTGCAGGAGCTCATGGGCGGAAAATTCGGCGAAATGTCCACCCTTAACAATTATTTGTTCCAGTCCTTTAATTTCCGCGCCAAAAAAAAGCTGAAGCCTTTCTATGATCTGGTCACCAGCATTACGGCAGAAGAGCTCGGACATGTGGAGCTGGTTGCACATGCGGTAAACAAGTGCCAGTTCGGCTCCACGGAATACAAAGAGCCCGACCAGACGCCGCTTAATCCGTTCAAGGATATGCGCAATACTTATTTTGCGCTTGCCGGCGCCCAGTCAGCCCTGCCGATAGATTCGATGGGCCGGCCCTGGAGCGGTGAATACGTGTTTAACAGCGGCAACCTGATTCTGGATCTGCTGCACAACTTCTTTCTGGAGTGCGGCGCGAGAGCCCATAAGATGAAGGTGTATGAACTGACCGATCATCCGGCCGCCCGCGAGGTTGTCGGCTATCTGTTAGTACGCGGAGGCGTTCATGTGGTGGCTTATGCGAAAGCACTGGAGATGGCTACCGGCGTAGATGTCAGCAAGCTCGTACCCATTCCTTCCCTTAGCAACAAGGCATTCACAGAAACGCATAAGTATGAGTCTAAAGGACTTCACACCAAGCTGTATACGAACAGTGAGGGTGATTTCACGGCGATTAAGCAAATCTGGAAAGGGCCTCACCCGGAAGACGGACAGCCGCTTGAGGTCGTAGAGGGTTCCCCTAAGGGTCATCCGATAGCCGAGGCTCCTGAGGTTCCGGAAGAATTCGCACCCGGCATTTCCGAGGAGGATTTTCTGGAAATTGCCGCCCGGCTGCAGAAGGCTGCCGGAATACATTAACCTGAGGATACAAAGAAGCCGGATGCTGCACCCTCGGGTCAGCATCCGGCTTCTATTTAAGTTTATAGATTATACTGTAATCATTGCTTCATCATTCTTCAGGTTACCGCTTCTGCTTGCTGTTGTTACTCAGCTTCTCGTTAAGTATGTCCTGAAAGCTCTGCGATTTATCATCTGTTCTGGATGGTTTGGGTTCAGTGACCGGTTGAGGTCTAAAATATTGATGATTGAAAGCCATAAGATTATGTACTGCCATGTTCATAATGGTTCAGCCTCCTTCCGAAATCTGCATCCTTTGCGCGGATGCGAATGAACTTATCCTTATTTACCCTTACGTTTCCAATCCTAAACAGTTAATTTGCACAATTTTGCATTTTTATTTAATAAAAATAGCTTTAAGCCCTGAATCAGGCCTAAAGCTATTTATAGAATGCTATTTCAGTGCCGCCCGGGAAGCCGCATCCAGCTGCTCCAGCTCTTGTCTCTCCAGCCTGAAATTCATCGCTCCAATGTTCTCTCTTGCATGCCGTACCTTGGAGGCTCCGGGAATGGCTACGACTGTCTCACCGTGAAAATGAATCAGCCAGTTCAGCGCGACCTGCCCCAGCGTTGCCGCATACTTGTCGGCAAGAGCCGACAAAAGCTCAATCAGCGGCCTGCTGCGGGCCAGCCCCTTCTCATTCAGCCCGGACTGCATCCGTCTGATCATGGACAGCCGGCTGATCTGATCCGGATCACTATGAAAACGCCCGGTCAGAACGCCCTGCTGCAGCGGGGAGTAGGCAATGATGGAGATGCCCAGCTCCTTGGCGGCAGCCATTGTGCCGTTATTGTCGATGCTGCGGTGCAGCAGATTGTACTTCACCTGGTTCGAGACCAGCCTCAGCCCGTGCTCCTGCAGCAGACGATGTGCCTTAACCATCTGTGCGGCTGAATAATTGCTGACCCCGGCATAACGGATCTTGCCGGCTTTAACCAGCCCGGCCATAGCCTTCATCTCACTAGCGATCGAAGATAAAGAGTAGGGCTGGTGAATCTGATAAACATCAATTTGCCGGCCTCCCAGACAACGAATACGCTCATCGATTGTGGCGGTAATGGAGCTTGCCGTGCGGAGCATCGGCCACCACTTAGTGGCAATCAGCGGATCGGCATGCGGGCTGCCTTCAAGCCTGAGCTGATCCAGCACCGCTGCAAGCGCCTGCTCGGATTTGCCGGCCCCGTATATTTCCGCCGTATCCACCCAGTTCATGCCGCCTTCCAGGCTGACCTTTACTATGTCGAGGATGTCGGAGTTCTCAAGCTTACTCCAGTATTTCCCCACCACTCCGCTGCCCTGGCTGAACTGCCAGCAGCCCAGGCCCAGCGGTGATACGTACAGCTCTGATTGTCCCAGCGGACGAAGTCCGGCTGCGGTTGTAACTGTACTCATCTCTCACCCTTCCCTTCAATGAAAATTAGAGTTAGTATAACTGAATAATATGGTATAATTACCCTGCTCTGCATGTTCCAAGTTACTGTGAACGCTAACCGGAGTTACAACTTTATCGGAGGGACTTCATGTTAAAATTCGTGGGCTTTTTATTTCTCGCACAATTTCTGGGCAATCCGTTTCTGGCCCTGATTGTACTGCTCCTGATCCTGTATTTCCTGGACCGACGGTATGTCGGCATCCTGCCAAGCCTAGGGAAGCCCTTCCGCCGGAGCCGCCAGATGTCCAAACTGCGGACGACCATCAGCCTGAATCCGAACGATGTGTCCGCCAAGTTCGAGCTGGCCCGCCTTCTGATTGAACGCAAGCGGTACAGTAATGCCAAAGAGCTGCTGCTGCAGATTTCCGACCGTTATGAGCAATCCGCCGAATACTGGGTGGAGCTGGGATACGCGAACCTGAAGCTGGGAATGCTGCCGGAAGGTGAAGCCCAGATGCTGCAGGGGCTGGAGCTTAACCGCAGGGCTCAATACGGCCAGCCGTTTCTCCGTCTGGCAGAGATATTCCGCAATGTAGACCAGGACAAGGCGCTGCGTTATGTGACGGAATTTCAGGAGATTCAGACTTCCTCCAGCGAGGCCTATTATCTGGCCGGCTCCATGTACAAGGCGCTTGGCCGAAATGATGAGGCCAAACGGGCTTTTGAGGAATCCATTGCCATTTACCGCTCCCTGCCAAAGTATAAGAAGCGTCAGGAACGCGGCTGGGCGCTGCGCAGTTATTTTGCAAAGCTGCGCTAGTCTGCGTCTGTACATAGCTTTGAGTATTAAAGAACCTCTGTGTATGACTGGGCTGCCAGTGATGCACAGAGGTTCTTTTGTCTAATCTGGCAGCGGCTTATCTGCTTACCTGCTACATCGGCAGATCATGCTTCGCTGGCTCACCGCTCTCCTTGACACCGAACGGCCACCAGTTCGCCCGGCCGAACATCCGGACCATTACCGGCACAAAGAACGGCAGGAACACCAGTGCATATAGCGCCAGACCTGATAACACAACGGTAGCAATCTGCATCATAGACAGAACCCCTGACGGATACATAGAGGCAAAGGTTCCCCCCAGGATTACCACCGCTGACAGGATTACTGTCCCCATGTTGCGCATGGCATGCAGTATCGCTTCACGCACATCCCAGGTTTTGTTCTCATTGAAACGGGCCATCAGGAAGATGCTGTAGTCGACACCAAGGGCAATCAGCATGACAAAGCTGAAGAACGGCGTTGTCCAGGTGATGCCGGAATAATCCAGCAGGTTAACAAAAATCGCCTCAGTGATGCCTAGCGCTGTAATATAAGTAACCAGCAATGAACCGATCAGATACAGCGGCATAATCACCGAGCGCAGCAGCAGAACCAGAATGATGAAGATTCCCGCCAGCATCAGCACAACCGTCCGGGTATAGTCCTCATTGGATATAGCCTGCAAATCGCTGTAGGTGCTGGTGACACCGCTGATTGCCGTTTCGGCATTCTCCAGCTTGGTCCCCTTTACTGCCCGTTCAACGGCTGCCTGAATATCGGGGATGCTGTCAATCGCCTCTGCGCTGTAGGGGTTCCCGGCAAATACAATATCGAGTGTCATCACCTTGCGGTCATCAGACAGATACGTATTAAATACCTGCTGCATCGCCTCCGCCTCCAGCGCTTCCCCGGGTACAAAGAAGCCGCTGAGCTCATCATCACCTGTGTTCTGAATCTGCTGCAAATAATCCTGGGCAGAGTTCAGGCCTGCGGTAATCTGCTGCAAGCCCTCGGCACTGTCACTGAGCCCGCTGGTCAGTTCACCAATCTGCCCGGTCAGCTGCCCGAAGCCTTCAGCCAGCTGCTGCTGGCCGCCCTGCAGCTGATCAAGCCCGCCGGAGATTGCCGGTATCTTGCCGGTAATCAGCTCCTGGCCGTCCGCTGCCTGATTCAGACCGGCCTGCAACTGTCCGATACCGGCAACCAGCCGCTCCAGGCCTTGAGCCAGGGCAGTCTGGCCTGCGGCTGCTTGGACGTAGCCGTTGTTGGCCTCATCCAGGCCTGCTGCAGCCTCGCCCAGCCGGCCCGAGATCTGGCCAAGGCCTGCCGCAAGCTGGACAGCCCCAGAGCCGGTCTGGCTTACAGTGCCTTTAACAGTCTGATAATTGGCATCCTGCAGCAGCTCTGGATGGCTGCTCTCAAGCAGGGTAAAGGATGCATCCAGTCCGGTAAGCGCAGCCGCCACACCTTCCAGCTGAGCCTGCAGCCCGTCAAGCCCGCCGCCAAGCGCCGTCAAGCCGGTGCCCACCTGCTTGTAGCCTGCCAGCAGTGCCTCGTTAGCAGCAGCAAGCTGCTGTGCACTGGCCGCTGCCCGGGCCAGGCCGTCCTTGATCTCTCCGGCTCCGGCAGCGCCGTTCCTGATTCCGTTCTCAACCTGGGACAAGCCCTCTCCCAGTGCTGCAATGCCCTGTTTAAGCTCAGCAGTGCCTTCTGTCAGCTTCTCGCTGCCGGCAGCTGCTTCCTGAAGCTTCGGTGCATTTGCGCTAAGCTGCTTGCTCGCTTCAGCAAGTCCCGACTGAATCTGGCCCAATCCGTCATTGCTCTGATTAAGGCCGTCTGACAGGGCCGCTACCTGGACAGGAATCAGAAAATCATTAATTTGCTCCCCGGTTGGCCGTGACAGGCTGCGTACCGCTTTGACCCCATCCACCTTTTCCAGTTCCCGGCTGATTTTTTCGGCCAGCCCCATATATTCCGGGCTGTCCATCCGGTCATCATTTTTAATTACAATTTTGCCCGGCATGGATTCACCGGGACCAAAGCTTTCGGAAATAATGTTGAAGCCTTTAACTGAAGCATAATCGGCACCTATTTCATCCATGCTGTTAAAGGAAAGCTTGCCGTCATAAGTGAGCAGAAACGGGGCAACAACAGCAGCCACAATTAACAGGGCCGCCCACGGTCTCTTCAGGGAGAACGAGCCTGCCGCCCCCCAGATCCGGCTCTCACTATGCTCCAGCCTGCCGCGTGACGGCCAGAACAGCTTTTGCCCCAATACCGCCATGAAGAACGGAACTACCGTAACCAGCGCAAGCAGCATGACCGCGATGCCTACAGCCACCGCTACAGCCGAACGGTACAGCATAAATTTCGACAGCCCGATGGCTACAAAGCCGACAAACACGGCAAGCCCGGAATAAAATACCGTTCCTCCAGCCTTGCGGTATGTAGAGATAATGGCGCTTTTCGTATCTTCAGCAGACGCCAGCTCCTCTTTGAAACGGCTGATCAGCAGAATACAGTAATCCGTCCCGATTCCGAACATAACCGCCACCATAAAGATTTGCGTAAAGGTCGATAACGGAAAATCAAACCGGTCCACCAGGAAGGACACCACTGACTGGGATACAATATAGCTGAGTCCCACGGTCAGCAGCGGCACAAGCGGCGCTACGAATGAGCGGAATACTACGAACAGGATGAGCAGGATAAAGACTACGGTAATATACTCCGACTTTTTGAGTCCTGCTTCCGAGCTGGCAATCGTATCCTCGGTAATCAGCCCTTCACTGGTCAGATAATGTTCTGCCGTTACGTTTCCGAGCAGCTCATCCACTTTATCAGGAAGTGCCTTGACCGCCTCATCCCCGCCTTTTACCAGCAGGGCAGCCATAATCGTCTTGTCGTCTTTGGCAATCAGTGTGTCAGCGAGCTCCGGCTGTGTGAACGGCTCGGTTATCGAATCGAGCTTCAAGGCTTCCTTCTCGGCATTCAGCCTTTCTACACCCTGCCTGATGCTCTCTGTATCTCCGGCACTAAGCCCGCCCGGCTTATTGAACACCAGCGCCACCTGATGGAGCGTCTCGCCCCCCTTGGCAGCGGCAGCCTCCTTCATAATCTCCGCCGCGCGTGATGAGGTGTATCCTCCAGGGACGGAAATCTGGCCCTTTTCACGGACAAGATCAGACATTGAAGGTGCTGTTAGAAATAATACAACCGCAGCAGCAAGCCAAAGGGCAATGATGGCCCATCTGGCCTTCAGAATGGTCTTCACTCGTTGCTCCCTCCTGTTCCTGGATCCTGCATAATAAAAGCGAGCTTCTCAAACAACGTAATAAATTTCTCAATATCCTCTTCCTCGAAGTGGAACAAATACGGGGAAATTACATCCTGCACCTGCTTCTCCGCCAGCTGATACACCTCTTCCCCCTGCTCCGTAAGGGATAAATACACCAGACGCCGGTCATTCTCATCACGGGTCCGTTCAATCATCCCTGCCTCGTCAAGCCGGTTAATGATAGCGGTGATAGAGCTTTTGCCTACACTTACAGCCTCAGCAAGATACGTGGCGGTGCACAGCTTTTGGGCTTTGATCAGCCTCAGAATCAGAAACTGGTCATTCGTCACTCCTTCAGGAATCCGCTCCTTAATCCGTGCGCTGATCTGCCTCGTTACGATGAGGTAGGCATCCACATACCGGTTAATCCACTGCTGCGCCTCTTCATTCAACGTATTAGCCTCCTTTTCCTGGGACAATAGTTCGCGTGTCGAACTGTTTCATAGTAAAACTATATGATTGGCGAATATAAATGTCAACTGTTTTAAACGGTTAAGCAAGATGAACAGGATTGCTACGCCAATTACGCGTTACAGCAGCAAAAAAGCTACCCGCAAGCAGCGGATAGCTTCACATTTTAATCCGGAAGCAGCGACGGGCCCGTTACTCGTCCTCCTCTGTTTCCTCAACCTCATAAACGCAGCGGAACATTTCGATGCCTGCCGGGTTCTCACCCAGACTATATACCATGAAGCCCAGGGCACGGTAAAAGTCTGCGGCTATTTCGTCCTCTGTCTCTGCAAGCACATAGCGCGGCTGGCGCTCGGACAGCAGCTCCAGGATCATTCCCCGGGCGTAGCCCTTGCCCCTGTTCTCAGGCAGGACCGCAATGTGGCGGATCTCAAGCGATCCGTCCTCTGTTACCTCAAAGCCGGTGAGCCCGAGCAGCAGCCCCTCTTCTTCCCAGCCGTAGAGCTGCAGGCCAGGCAGCTTCCTGTACTCGGCTGAAGCACGCCATAGCGCATCCGGTTCGTCAATAACAGCATAGGCCAGCAGCTCATCTACTTCAGGTGTTCCGATGCGCTGCTTCAGATCTGTAAACATAATACTTCCTCCATTTTCATTTGAATCTGTAAAGAATGAACAAGCCGGCCCACACACCCATAAGGTTCAGCAGCAGATCATCAACATCAAAGCTGCCCACCCGCAGCAGCATCTGCAGAGTTTCCAGCAAAAGGATGGAAGGAACCGCCCACAGCGTTAACGTAAATACATTCCGGAGCCTGGCCTGAACGAGCGGAATGAATACACCGAAAGGGATGAATACAATGACATTCCCCGCCAGATTTATCAGTCTGCCGGTGAAAGACACTCCGTTATCCAAATCGAAATACAGCTTCACTGTACGCAGCGGCTCCAGATTATATTGCAGCGCCCCTTCTGTACGTACGGTCCGGCCAAATCCGAGAAACATCCAGTATAACACAGCGGCGCTATAAATAAACAACAGTACCCCGGCTAAAAAACGCAACCCCGGTCGGAGCTGCGCCCTGCGGGAGGGACGCCGGACGGCGCGGGTCCTGCTCCGCTTATCAGATATGAGTCTCACCCTCGATAATCTCGATGCTGCCGTCCTGCTTGCCGATAATCGCCATGCTGGCAATTCCTATGAACAAGCCGTGATCAACGACTCCTGAAATGCCCTGCAGGCGTTCTGCCAGCTCAGGTGCTGAAGCAATAGCCTCAAAATGGCAATCGGCAATGTAATTCCCGTTGTCCGTCCGGTACAGCTCCTCTCCGCTGCGGCGCAGCTCAGGCCTGCAGCCCAGCTTCTCAAGCTTGGCCACTGTCCATTCCCAGGCAAAGGGCACAATCTCAACAGGCAGCGGGAATTTGCCAAGCGTCTTTACCGCTTTGCTCTCATCGGCAACAACAATCATCCGCGTGCTGCCCATGGCAACAATCTTCTCGCGCAGCAGGGCTCCGCCGCCGCCTTTAATCAGCTGCAGGCTTCCGTCCAGTTCATCTGCACCGTCAATGGTCAGGTCCAGGCTGTCAATATCACCGAAGGCTGCCAGAGGAATACCGAGCTCGCGCGCCTGATCCTCGGAGGCCTGTGAAGTGGCAACAGCAATAATGCGCAGGCCTTCCTTGACACGCTCACCCAGCTTGCGGATTGCCCAATAGGCGGTTGAGCCTGTCCCCAGACCCACCTTCATTCCGTCCTGTACGTACTCCACGGCTTTCTCTGCAGCCAGCTGCTTAACATTGACACTCATTTTAATACCCCCATGTTATCCGTTATAATGGTCTAACAACATTTTAAACTATATATTCTCCGGGAGGACACACGATGAGAACCGCAAACCAGATCCAATCCAAACTCAATGAGCTGACAATCCAGCGTAGGTCTCTAGAGACCCGGCTGGCTCCTCTGCCGCAGGACAGTCCCCAGCGGGCCGGCTTAAACGCCCAGCTTACCAGGCTCGAGGATATGATTCTGATGCTTGAATGGGTACTGGACGCGCCAACCGGCAAATACCATGCTTGAATATTGCCGTCAGGTCAGGATTTTACCGTAACAGACGCTGTCCGGGTCACCTATGTATTGGCCGAACAGCTCAATTTGCCGGTAGCCGTGCTTCACATAAAGCGCAATGGCTTCCGGCTGCTTGATGCCGGTCTCCAGTTTAATCTCCAGGCAGCCTGCGGCTGCAGCCTTCTCTTCCAGATCCAGCAGCATTTTGCCGGCTATCCCCATCTTGCGGCTGCCCGGCTCCACATAAAAGCGCTTCAGCTCCATCTCACTGTTATCCGGCAGAAGCGGACGCAATCCGCCGCAGCCCACCGGCTTGCCGCCCTGGTATGCAACAACAAAGGTCATCTCCTTCACCTTCGGATCGCTGAAATCCACCACATAAATCATCTCATGGGGATAGCGGGCCTTCAAATCCTCATCCAGCTCTTCAATCAGCTCCCGCAGATCCGGGTTATCCGGCTGGACAGTAACAAATTTCAGTTCAGGTACAGACTGCATCTCTAACACTTCCTCCGTTTCATCCGGTAACCGGTCTCTTTATATGTAAGCCCTTAATGTCTCCTCATAAAGCTGCGCATTATCCTGCTCAAAGCAGATGAACGAGATTGAGTCCAGCGGCAGCTTGTGCGGATCAGCGCTCTGCACATAGTTTATGACGGCAGCAAGAGCAGTCTCACAGGCTTGTCTTCTGGGAAAGCTGTAAACGCCGGTGCTGATGTTCGGAAAAGCAATGCTGCGTGCTCCGCGGGCGCAGGCCAGGTCAAGGCTGCTGGTGTAGCATTTAGCCAGCGTTGCCGCCTCTCCTGCCGCTCCGCCCTTCCAGATCGGACCGACGGTATGTATGACACCCAGATAAGGCAGTCTGCCGGCAGTAGTAAGTGCAGCCTCCCCCGGCATCACGCCGCCCTGCTTCTGGCGGATAACCGCACATTCCGCTGCGATCTGCGGTCCGCCTGCGCGGTGAATCGCCCCGTCCACGCCACCGCCTCCGTATAAGCCGGAATTGGAGGCATTTACGATAAGATCGCCCTTCCAGGCGGTAATATCTCCTGTGCTGACCGAAATAAGCACATGATTAATGCGGATTTGCATAACCGGCTTCCTCCTTCGCCGTGGCTTCCAGATTCTTAATCAGCTCTTTTTCACCCTTACGGGCTGCCTTTCCGGGGAAAGAAGCATAGCCGGACAGCACGCCCTGGATGGACGCGCCGCGGATCCGGGTAACCATCCATTGCATCGCATCGTCTAAGGTCATTTCTCCGGTTCCGGCCGGCACACGGCAAAGAGCACTGGTCGTTCCGCTTTCTCCCTTGTTAAGCTGCTCCCCGGGGCTTGAGAGTACAGTATACTGAAACAAAGGCACAGCCTCCGGCCTTTCCTCATCCTCTTGGAACTGCTCAAGAAATACAGAATACATTAGTTTTCCGGTCGGGGCCGCAGCACTCTCAGCCTCCTGCTGTTTGATCAGCCTGCTGTTCTGTAAGGCAATCAGCCCGGCGGCAAGCAACAGGAACAGGACGGCGCCGGCAATAGCCGAGATCATCATGCTCACCTGCCATTCGTGTTCTTTTAAACAACAACGTTACTATATTATCACGGGAGGTTCATGCCGGGAATGGCCCTAAGGGGGGGAATTCGCGAATTTCGCCGCTTTTCAAAAAAGTTAATTTGAAATATTCATATTAACAGTTGAATCTTCCGGCAGCATGATACATAATGAGGTTGTACATGCTGTTTGTCAATTCATAAGATATCAAGGAGGAATAGCTTCAATGAAATTTTTCTTGGATACCGGAAATATTGAAGAAATCAAACGGATTACCAGACTCGGATTAGTGGATGGCGTGACGACCAACCCGTCGCTTATTGCCAAGGAAGGCAGACTGTTCAAAGAGGTTATCAAAGAAATTGTTGAGATTGTACCCGGACCTGTAAGCGCTGAGGTAATCGGCCTGACAACCGAAGAAATGCTGAGCGAGGCACTGGAAATTGCGGAATGGGCGCCGAATGTCGTTATTAAGCTTCCGATGACCGAAGACGGGCTTGCTGCCTGCTACGAGCTGACCAAGCGCGGCATCAAAACAAACGTAACCCTTATATTCTCCGCGGCACAAGGCCTGATGGCCGCCAAAGCCGGCGCTACTTATATCAGTCCTTTCGTAGGCCGCCTCGATGATATCGGTGTGGACGGCATGAAGCTGATTAAGGATCTTAAGACGATCCTGACCAATTACGGTCTGACCTCTGAGATCATTGCCGCGAGCATCCGCAACATCGCGCATGTTGAAGAAGCGGCGATTGCCGGTGCGCATATTGCAACTATTCCGGGCTCCCTGCTCCCGTCACTGTGGAAGCATCCGCTGACCGACAACGGAATTGAGCGTTTTCTTAAAGACTGGGAGACCGTTCCGCAGGAAGCAAAATAACGGATTCTGCTCATAAACACAGCACCTCCCTTTAAAGGGGGGTGCTTTTTTACTGCGTTCTCCGGTTATTGACTTCATTACTTGTCATGATTATAATTGTCATAACAACTATTTATTGAAAGGGAGAATTTCTATGTCCGGTTCATCCCCCCGGCAATTTCTGGGCTTCCTGCTCGGCTCCACCTACCGGAGAATCTCAACCGCCTTTGCCCGTGCCCTCAAGCCTTATGATATTACTCCAGAGCAATGGTCTGTTCTGCTAATGATTGTGGACCGCAGCGGGATCAACCAGAAGGAGGTTGCGGCTGCAGCAGCCAAAGACCAGCCGACAACCGCAAGAATTGTAGAGCTGCTGCTCAAAAAAGGCTTTATTACCAAATCGCTGAACCAGAGTGACCGCCGCGCTTTCCTGCTGTATCCTACCGAGCAGGGCAAGCAGCTGATTGAGGATACGGTTGCCCTTGAACGGCAGGTCATCAGCACAGCCGTGACCGGACTGTCGGACGGTGAGCTTGAGGAGCTCCGCGGCATGCTGGAGCATATCTATCACAACACAGCAAATACACACCAGGAACAGGAGTCTTAATATTGGATAAACCTCTCGAACGCTTATGGACCAAATCATTTGTTACCCTTACCCTATGCAATCTGCTGCTGTTTACCGGACTGCAGATGACGTTATCAACCCTGCCGGTCTATGCCCAAGGCAGTCTTGCTGCCTCCTCCTTACAAATCAGCCTGGTTACCAGCCTGTTTGCTTTAAGCGCAATCGCCTCCCGGCTGTTTGCCGCCAAAGCAATGGAAAAGGGCGGGCGCAATCTGCTGATCTTCCTCGGCGTCGCAGTTTGCCTTGCTGCTGTGGCCGGTTATTACTGGTCCGGCACCATCACCCTCCTGCTATTGATGCGCATGCTGTTCGGTATCGGCTTCGGTATGGCCAGTACAGCCTTTCCTACCCTTGCATCTGATGTCATTCCCATCCGCCGGATGGGTGAGGGCATGGGCTATTTCGGCTTGTCCACCAGTCTGGCCATGTCCGCAGGCCCGCTAATTGGACTTAGCCTGCTGCAGGGTCCCGGCTTCGGCTACCTTCTGCTGGCTACCGGAGCGGCATTCATCATCATTCTTCCTCTGGGCTACAGGCTAACCAAGAGACTGCCGGCCAATCACATTGAGCCTGCAATGGAGGCTATACCTGGCCCTGAAGGCAACGCGCTGCGCAAGCTGCTCATTCCCAGCCTGCTTAATCTGCTGCTGTCCATTTCTTACGGCGGACTGCTTGGCTTCCTCGCGTTATACGGACAGGAGAAGCATCTGGAGCACATCGCCTACTTCTTCCTGTTCAATGCCGTGGCCATTGTCATTATCCGCCCGTTATCGGGAAAGATTTATGACCGCTTCGGTCCCCCGGCCCTGCTGATTCCCGGCAGCCTGTTCATTATCGGAGGACTGCTGCTGCTCTCCTTCGCTTCATCAACCGCTGCACTGTTCCCCGCAGCAATCTGCTATGGCATCGGGTTCGGCTCCATGCAGCCTGCGCTGCAGACGTGGATGATCCAGTCTGTTGATCCGCGGCAGCGCGGGATGGCTAACGGGATGTTCCTGAACTCCCTTGATTTCGGAGTCGCCATCGGGACGATGATTCTCGGCTCAGTGGCCCTATACAACTCGTATGCGGTAATGTACCGCTACTCTGCTTTGGCACCCTTGCTTCTGGTTGTCCTGTACACAGCCATATTTATTGTTCAGCACCGCCGCAAGAGAGCCAGCAGCACGTCCAAGACAGGTCATTAAAGGCCCATTTACTTCAGTGCTCGTATGTTAACGTGCCCTTTGCGGCATGCTGCGCGGCAGCTTAAATTGTTTTTTCTCACTCTGTCCGCTGCCGCCCTTTTTCTTTTCACCCGGCTTTACAGCGAGCAGTATAAGCACTCCGCCTGCCGCACTGACAGCCGCCATTGTGCCAAACAGCAGCCATGGCCCCCTTGACATCAGCAGCGAAACGACCGGCGGCCCCAGAGCCACACCGATGAACCGCATGCTGCTGTACAGGGAGGTGATGGTACCGCGGTTTTTCTGGTCAATTCCTTCTGTAATCAGCGCATCCATACAAGGCAGTGCTATGCCGATACCGATTCCCCCTGCACTCAGCAGCCCTACCAGCCAGTAAATCCCTGAGCCGAAGGCTGTAATAACCATAGCCGCAGTCACCAGGAACATTCCCCCGCAGCCGATCCATTTCATCCGCGGCTTATTCTGGCCGATAATTTTACCGCTTCCGTAAGAGGCAAGACACAAAAGGGCTAGCGGAATAGCCAGCACAAGACCTTTCATAACCCCATGGATGTTATATTTGCCCTCAAGCGTTTCCGATAAATAAAAAAGCACGCCAAAAGTTACGAACATGCAAATCCCGCCGATGGCAAAAATAGCATAAAGCCAGCGGCCGTGTTCCCGCAGGATTGCAACAATGCCTGACATAAAATCCTTAAGGCCCTGCGTATCCCTCTCCCGCTCCGGCTCTTTAACCAGAAACAGTACAAGCAAAAAAGAAATAATACATAAAACCGGAATGGAAATAAACGGTGCATACCACAGCAGCAGCCCCAGATAGGCACCGAGGATCGGGCTGAGCACCTTGCCGAAGGTATTGGAGGTTTCAATCAGGCCGAGACCTTTGCTCACCTGCTTTTCATCCTTGAACAAATCCCCTACAAACGGCAGTACAATGGGAAAAGCCCCTGCCGCACCGATTCCCTGCAGCACACGTCCTCCCAGAATAATCCAGTAGGCGGTAATCCCCTTTGTAAGCCAGGCAGCAGCGATACATACCGCTCCGCCTGCAGCAGCAATGATCAGGCTCGGCATAATAATTTTCTTGCGCCCGAACCGGTCAGAAAGATAGCCCGCAACCGGAATCATCAGAATCGCCATCAGGCCGTAAAGCGTGATCAGCAGACTTACCTGAAAAGAACTGATATGCAGCTCACGTGATATTTGCGGCAGCACCGGAATGAGCATGGAATTGCCTAATGTCATAATCAGGGGGATGGAGGCCAGCGCCGCAAGATCCCATTTTTTGTCCTTCATGGATTGACCACCTTTGCTGTCGTTGACAATCCTGATTAGTGTGGTTGGTTGCGTGCTGATGTATTCATATAAAAAAGACCCAAGCCTCTTTTGGAAAAAGATGACTTGGGCCGTACACTCACACTCTACTGATACAACGGAGCTCAACCCCAGAATCAGGTCTTAATTATTGCTGCCCCTCAGGACTTGGCAAAAACGTGCTGGGCTTGCCCAGGCTGTAAATATGCAGCAGGTGCATCGCTCTCGTGCAGGCTGTATAGAACAGCTTGCGTTCATTTTCCCTGCCGTATTTCTGGTCAGAGCCGTCATAGATAATCACGGCATCGAATTCTACCCCTTTAGCCAGATAAGCAGGCAGCACCAGCGTCCCTTTCTGGAAATTCGGGGTTTCCTTCGTTACCAGCCGCACCGGAAGGCTGCTTTGCAGCTTAGCGTGCACCTCGGCGCTCTCGCCGGCGGTTTTGCAGATAACCGCCACATAATGATAGCCTGCTGCATGCAGACTCAGCACATCCTGCTCAACTGCGGTGAGCAGCTCGGATTCACTGTGAACTACCGTCAGCGATGGTGCCTCCCCTCGGCGGTTAAAGGGAATGATCCGCTCTCCGCCGGGAATCATGGCCCGGGTGAATTCCACAATTTCGTAAGTCGAGCGGTAGCTTCTGGTCAGAGAGATCACCTCTGTGTTCTCCTCGCCATAGACACTGACCAGGCTGGACAGATCACCCAGCACCTCACCCTGGGCATAGATGGCCTGATTGAGGTCGCCGAGCACAGTCATTTTGGCCCGCGGAAACAGGCGGCGCATAAATTCCAGCTGGAACGGCGAGTAGTCCTGAACCTCGTCCACAATGACATGACGGATCAGCGTGTTTGTCCGGAAGCCCTGGCTCAGCTCCTTCAAATAGAGGAACGGCGTGGCATCTTCATAGGCCAGCTCCCCTGAGGCAATGGAATCCAGTGTAAGCCGGCAAATCTGCGTCCAGCTGTCCGGTAAGCCTGCACCTGCATTCATGTCCTTCATCAGGCCACGGTCCGAAAACAGCCGGCTGTACAGGCCTTTGACGTCGACAAACCGGCCGCGTTTGGTCCAGCCGCGCAGCGGCTTCAGCTTCTGGCTGACAATGTAGCGTGCCAGCATGCTTTTCTCCGTATCAAAATCATCGAAGCTCTCATTGTGCCCCCCGCCCTTACGCCGGGTCATCTGATATGCACGCTGATAATCACTCGTGTCAAGCAGCTCCATCTGTTCTTCCACCCATGAAGCGCCGCGTTCCTCCACACTGAAGGCAGCAATTTGCTTCAGCAGCCAGCCGGTCATCAGGTCAATCCGGTTCGCAAGCTTGATAGCCGGATCGTAGGAATAGAACTGCCGCTGCATCTCATCCTTGCTGACGATGGCTTTTCCCTGGAACATGAGCGGCTTGAACAGCATGCCCTCATGCTCAAGCAGATTGACATACCGCCGGATGGCATCCAGAAAGGCAACAGACGATTTATAGCCGATTCCTTCACGGCGTACAGCTGCTGCAGGATGATCCGGCGCAGCCAGCAGGCTTTCTGTCTGGCTGAACACATCCTCCAGCTGGAATTCCTGGCCGAGTCTGTGCTCAAGGTACATCTGGAAGGTGGTCTGCTGCATATTTTCTTCGCCGAGCTCAGGCAGTACCGTTGAAACATAGCTGTTGAACAGCGGGTTCGGCGAGAACAGCAGCATCTGGTCGGCATGCAGCACCTGGCGGTATTTATAGAGCAGATAGGCTACTCGCTGAAGTGCCGCAGAGGTTTTACCGCTGCCCGCTGCGCCCTGGACCACAAGCATACGGCTGCGGTCATTGCGGATTACCGCATTCTGCTCCTTCTGGATCGTCGCCACAATGCTTTTCATCCGGTCATCTGCACTATGGCTGAGCACCTGCTGCAGCAGCTCATCACCGATTGTCATTCCGGTATCAAACATCACCTCAATCATACCGCTATCGATCACGAACTGGCGCTTAAGCTCCATCGTTCCGCTAACCAGGCCTCCGGGGGTTTCGTAAGCGGCCGGTCCCGGCGCACCATCGTAGTACAGGCTGGAAATGGGAGCACGCCAGTCGTAAATCAGGAAAGTGCCGTCATCCTCCATCAGTGAGCCGATCCCCAGATAGATCTTCTCTGCCTCACCACCCGGCTGCTCCGAGAAATCAATCCGGCCGAAATAAGGTGAACTCACTAGCTTTCTGTATTTTTTAAGCGCTTTGCTTGACTGCAGATGATGGCGCTCGCGTTCATTCAGGATTTGAGCCTGCTGTCTGAGGCTGGTAGAAGTCTCCCCCAGATCGTCCGGGCTGCTAAAGTTAACTGTAACCTCTTCCCAGAATTCCTTGCGCATATCGACAACATCGGTACGGTGCAGGCCCAGCTCCTCAGACAGCCGCCGGATATGGGCGGTAAGCAGTCTGGTTATCCCCGTTACCCTTTTCTGTTCCTCTTGCCATTCATGATCTTGCT
Organism: Paenibacillus sp. FSL R7-0273; assembly: GCF_000758625.1. NCBI lineage: Bacteria > Bacillati > Bacillota > Bacilli > Caryophanales > Paenibacillaceae > Paenibacillus > Paenibacillus sp. FSL R7-0273. Next base: position 3,113,532 of record NZ_CP009283.1, on the reverse strand, counting down.
TTTCCACTATATTTCATCCCCTTTTAAAAGGCTGCCCTTCAATTCTGTCTCTGTCCTATTCCTTCTCATCATCTTTTGCCCGGTTAATCTGGTCAGCCAGCCGGTCAAGCCGGTCAAGCTGGTAACCATAATCATAGATTGCGGCCGCTACTACTGACAAGCGCAGCTGCCCGGCTTTTTCCGGATTGTAGCCTTGAATGGCGGCCTCCAGAAAGCTGTCATTATCCTCGGAGAGCGGCTCTGAGTCGTTGGCTCCAGGCTTCAGCTTGTCTTCGAACTTGAGCAGAATATATTCATGATATTTGATCAGCTGCTCCAGATGCCGGTCAAACAGCTCGTCGGTCCTCTCCGTCCGTTCTGCCTGGAAATAATGCCTGTCGATCGCCTCCAGCACCTCAAAGCCCTTTTGCAGCGTCTGAAGCAGGTTCTTATAGACGACCATTTGCCGGGTCTGGCTGTATTTTGCCCTGCGCAGCTGCTTCTGCTCCTCCTCAAACAGGCTATATTTATCGGCAAGCGCCTTGATTGAGCCGCCCAGCGCATTTTTTTCATCCCGGAACACGCTTTCCTTCATTTCGTGGGATACCGCCGTCCGCAGCAGCAGTGAGAGGCTGGTAAAGACACTCTCAATCTGCTGGATGTACTGCTTGCGGGGCTTAGGCGGAAATACGCTGATATTAATGATAAAGGCCGAGACAATTCCGGTCAGGGTAAGCAGGAAGCGGGTCAGCGCGAACTCCCACTGTCCGGACGCCTCCATCACCGAGATAACGGTAACCAGAGTCAGGCCGATCGTATCGGCCCGGTTCATTTTCATACTGATCATTATAACCAGAATACACACAAGCCCGACTGCAATCGGCTCATTGGACAGGAGCATCCCCCCGAGCAGCGCAAGGACAGCTCCCATCGTACTGGTCTGGATCTGGTCCAGGAAATACCGCCATGAACGGTAAATGGACGGCTGCATGGCAAAGATTGCTGCTATCGCCGCACCGACAGGAGAAGAAAACTGCAGCAGTGCGGACAAATAAAGGGACAATGTAACTGCCATGCCTGTTTTTAATATGCGGGCGCCAAAAGCCAAATCCATCCCTCCTAAAGTTTTGTATATCCGTTATGTATATCCTTTTTATGTTAAGCCAATCTCTATAAGGGTACAGATGTAATTACCCATGATGCAGCACGGCGAATTTCTGGAGCGGCCTGTGCCGGCTTTTATCCTGCATTCAGCGTACCGGTAATACTGTATAGGCAGTAACATTTCATATGAAGAGGTGATATCTTGAGCAAGAAAATAGTTACAATCACAGCATTTGCAGCTGCTGTCATGCTCTGTCTGGCTCCCGTTGCCGCCAATGCCCGGAGTATTACAGGAAGCACGCCTGCACCATCAGCAGACAGCAGCGTTTCCGGGACCAAACAGCCGGCGCGCCAGCATCACGGCAAGGGATTTCGTACAGGCGGACATTTCATCCTGAGTGAAACGGCAACCCTTCTGGATATGGACCGCAAGGAGCTGATGGACAGTCTGCGCAGCGGCAAAACCCTCTACAGTCTGGCCAAGGAAAAAAAGGGCTGGAGTGAGGATGAATATATCGGAAAGCTGAGTGAAGCCGCCAGCCTCAAACTGGACAAATCCCTCAAGGAGGGACAGCTTACCAGAGATGAGGTCAAGAAGCTGAAGGCCGGTCTGCCGGCGCTGCTGAAGCTGAGCATCTCCGCTTCAGCGGATGCGCATGCAGGCAAAACGCCCGGCAAGCCGCATATTCCTGACCACCGGTAAGCCAGGATACGGACACCTCGGCCTTTAAAAAGGCTGCAGGTGTCCGTATTATTTCATACAAGCTCTATATTCCGCGCCGGGAATTGCGGTATGCTTCAAAGCAGGCTACAGACAGCATCAGCCAGGCTCCGCTGGCCGCATATCCTCCAATTACATCACTGGGATAATGCACTCCCAGATAAATCCGGCTCCAGCCGATGCCCGCAGTCATAAATACAGTGAAAATAATCAGCGCTAACCGTTCTCTGTTCCGCCGCATATGTCGCCACAGCAGATAGGCGATAACCCCGTACAGGGAAAAGGCTGCCATGGAATGCCCGCTCGGAAAGCTGTAGCCTGCCTGCTCGATCAGGCGGTGAATATCCGGCCGTTCCCGCTGAAACCACAGCTTGAGCGAAATATTGATCAGCTGGGAGCCGAGGCCCACCCAGAGGAACAGAAGCAGCTCCAGCCGGTGCTTAAGCACAACAAAGAGCAGCGTTATTGTAACAAGAGAAATTACAACAGCCAGCTTGAAGGAGCCGACCAGTGACAGGCTTTTTGCCAAAGAGGTCAAACCGGGCGACTCCGCTGATTGTACGGCATGGATAATGGAATTGTCAAAATAAGCTGTTTTATTCAATGTCACAAGCAGGGCAATGACGATAAACATTACAGCAAACCATAATGAGAACCGGAACCCTCTGGACCATTCTCGGTAATGAAGCATAACTGACCCCTTATCTGATACGTATTCTGTAAACCCGTTGCCTGAGAACCGCTCTCCCGTGATATAATGAACCGGAAAACAATTCATTAAAGATGGAGTGCTGCCAAAGTGGAAAGTCTAAAGCTTCAGGAACGTCTGTTGAATCAATGCATCTCTACAAAGGTGCCCGTGACTATTTTTACGACGAACGGAGTCAAGATGCAGGGACTCGTTACCTCTTATGATGCTTATACGATCACCCTGACAGGACAGGGCGACGGCAAACAGAATGTGTTGTTTAAATCTGCAGTCTCCACCGTTGTTCCGCTTAAGCCTGTCTCACTCAAGTAAGTATTCTCCGCAATTTAAAAGGAACACCGGAGCCAGCCCTTCCGGTGTTCCTTTTTTGTCAGTCAGTTACAGACATTGCCTGGCTCAGGCCGGAAATACCGCCGGCTTCACGCAGACAGGCTTGGAGGCCTCTGCTTCATTACCGGTAAAGCTCAGGCGTCCGGTTGCAGTATCCAGTGAGAACACGACCAGGTTGTTGCCGTCGCGGTTTGCTACAATCAGATACTCACCATCCGGTGTCAGCGCGAAATGCCGCGGATGGCCTCCCCGTGTAGACACGTGCTCTACTACTGTAAGCTCAGCAGTCTCAGCATTTACCGCATAAACAACGATGCTGTCATGACCGCGGTTGGAGCCGTACAGAAACCGTCCGTCTTTCGAGAAGGCGATTTCGGCGCAGCCGTTATTTGTATAAGAATAATCATCTGGCAGCGTCGGTACAGTAACAGCTGTCTTCAGAGTGCCTGACTCACTGTCGTACAGGAAAGAGGTAACCGTGCTGTTCAGCTCATTAATGACATAGGCGGACTTGCCGTTAGGATGGAATACAAAATGACGGGGTCCTGCTCCCGGTTCAACTCTGACTTCACCCTGAGCTTCAAGTGTACCGGCATCCTTGTTGATACGGTAGGTACGGATGAGATCCAGGCCGAGATCGGAGACAAACAGGAACCGCTCGTCCGGACTGAAAACAGCCGAATGCGGATGCGGCTTCTCCTGGCCGGCTACCGCCCCTTTTCCGGTATGTACAGCAGTATCTGTCAGGCGCACCGGCGTTCCGTCCGCATCTACACTCAGCAGGCCCACCAGGCCGCCATGATAGCTGCACACAACGATAACTTCGCTCGCCGCATCCCTGTTAATATGGCAGGTTGTCGTCTGTCCTGCTTCTGAAGCAGGCATCGTGGCAATCCGGCCCAGCTCGGTAAGCTTGCCGGTCTGCGGGTCAATGGCCAGCGTTACAACCTCGCCTTCTTTTACCCCTTCAGCGTTAAGCTTCTCACCTATTGCATACAGCCGCTGCTTGGCAGTATCCACATTTACAAAGGTAGGATTGGCGATACCCTGCACACTGTCCAGCAGCTTTAGCGTACCTCCAGCCTCTCCGTTAAATTCATACACCTGTACCCCGTTATCCGCTGCACTCGCATAGGAGCCGGTAAACAGCAATAATCTGGAATTTTCTTTCATCTCGGTTTTCCTCCTCCATAAGTCCATCCGGTATTTTATATACAAGCTGGCTCTCGTCCAAACAACAGCCATCTTTATAATTTACAATTTTTCAGCGTCTATGACAAATGCAACGGAAAAAATGACAAAAAACATTTCAAAAATAAGACTTCTCAAAAAAAAAAGAATGTGCTATAATGAAAGCGCTAACACGCGTCGTTAAAATTGTATAAAGGGGGAACACGAATGAGCAGCCTGCTGGAAGCCAGAAATGTATATGAGGACTTCGAGGTGGAAACAGACATTCTGTTCTTTAAGGTCGGGGACCATGATCTGGTCATTTTTCACGGCAGAAACTATAATATTAAAAAGAGAATGTCTGCCGAGCAACTGAACCGTTTGTTATCGAATTCTAGCTACTATCATGTTTACGGTAGCTGCTACGTGAATCTGAATAAGATCAGCGCTATTGAAGACGACTGCATCTATTTCGGAGAAAAGGGCCTCTACGCCAAAAACGTCCGTGTTCCCAGACGGAAACAGGAAAGCATACGCCATCTGCTGAAAGGGCTTACTTCTTGAGAGCGTGAATCGTTTGAGAGTATAAGAATGCAGAAACGGGTTGTCTTTATGCGTTCTTATCACTTCCTGCTTATAAGCCGGAGGCGTACGGGAATCCCGTGTGCTTCCGGTTTTTTCCTTTATCTTAATGGAATCTTAAAAAGCTTTTATGCTTTTTTATACTTTCTTAAGGTTTGGAATCCTGATTTCTGGTAAAGTTGTAGAAAGACAGGCATCACCTATATTGAAGGGAGTCATTAATTCTAATGGACAAAAAAGAATTTGAAGGTAATGAGCAATTGAACAACAACGCAACACCGGAAGAAACTGCTGCTTCCGCAAACAACAATGAAGCTTCAGTTGAAGCAGAACCGGTGTTTACAGCGGCAGATGAGACTGTTCCTGCAGCACAAGCGGCTGTAGAGCCGGACAGCAATCCAGCAGCACCTGAGACTGTTCCTGTGATGAGCAAGGTTGGCGGCGGCAGCACTCCCCCTTCATCCCCTAAAGGCGGCAAGGGCTGGATGATTGCTTCAATCGTACTTGCGGCAGCACTGATTATAGTATTGATTAAACCGCCTTTCCAGAAGGATGAGAGCAGCACTGCAGTGGCTACCGTTAACGGGGCTGATATCACCAGAGCCCAGCTGTACGACAAGCTGGTTGAAGCCGGGGGCGAAACAACCCTGCAGAACCTGATTACCACAACCCTTGTAAGCCAGGAAGCCAAGAAAGCCAACATCACTGTTACTGATGAGGATATCAATGCAGAAATTGAAGATCTGAAAACCCAGTTCGGCGGAGAAGATGCGCTGAACGCCGCTCTGGCCCAGAGCTCGATGACGCTTGACGACCTGAAGGCCCAGATGCCGCTGCAGGTTGAGATCCGCAAGCTGCTGGAGCCGCAGATAACTGTAACGGATGAAGATATTTCTGCTTATTTCGATGAGAACAAGGCTACCTTTAATCAGGAAGAACAGGTTCAGGCCTCCCATATCCTGGTTGAAACCAAGGAAGAAGCCGATGCAATCGTCAAACAGCTCAATGAAGGTGCTGATTTTGCAGCACTGGCTAAAGAGAAATCCGCTGATACAGGCTCCAAAGAGAACGGCGGAGACCTTGGCTTCTTCAAGAAAGGCGACATGGTCCCTGAATTCTCCGATGCTGCCTTTGCCCTTAAGGTAGGCGAAACCAGCGGTGCTGTGAAGAGCGATTACGGCTACCATATCATTAAGGTAACAGACCGTAAGGAAGCTAAAGAATACACACTGGATGAGAAGAAAGAAGAAATCAGAAAAACATTGACCTCCCAGAAGGTGTCTGAGCTGTCCTCCACCTGGCTGCAGGATCTGACTACAAACGCTAAGATTACAAATACCCTTACGGATGAGCCTGGAGCTTCGGCAACACCAGCAGCCTCTGCTGACCCGGAAGCTACAGAAGCACCTGCTGCTGAATAATTACCTCACGCTACAAAAGGACCAGACGGTTAATTGCCGCCTGGTCCTTTTTATGCTGTCAGCCTGTGACCGGGTGCAGCAGGTGCTACGTATTTTTTTTGCGGATCTGCTTGTCGTGGTTCTCGCCCCACTCTTTCGCCTGAGCTGTAGCAATTGCAATGGCCCGCCCCTCCTCATATCCGTCCTCCAGCAGCGCATTGGCAATCTCAATCGCCTTATTGCGCACCGGTGCCATGAAATTTTTCAGGGAATCCGGATAATCCTCCTTGGTCCAAGGCATAGCAAAAACCTCCTTTATCAGGGTTATATAGTCCATGAACGATCATAGTACTACTTATCCTGATTAAGGAGGTTCTAAACAATAGGGCTAAACCTTATTTATGAACCTTTACGCGGTCTTCAATCGGCTGGAATTCTTTTGGTCCCGGAGCGGTAACCGTCTTGCCGAACGGCAGCTGGGCAATCAGCTTCCACTCTGCCGGAATACCGAAGGTTTCCTTCACCTCATCATCGATCAGCGGGTTGTAGTGCTGAAGCGAAGCGCCCAGACCGGCTTCCGAGAAGGCTGTCCAAACTACAAACTGCAGAATTCCGGAGGACTGATTGGACCAGATCGGGAAATTGTCAGCGTACAGGGCAAAATTCTCCTGCAGATTTTTTACTACGGCCTGATCCTCAAAGAACAATACAGAGCCGTAGCCGGCTTTGAACGAAGCCAGCTTCTGTGCAGTTCCTTCGAATTGCTCAGTCGGCACAATCTTGCGCAGTGTTTCAGCTGTAATATCCCACAGCTTATCATGCTGTTCGCCAAGCAGAACTACTGCTCTGGAGCTCTGAGAGTTAAAGGAAGTCGGGCTATGTAATACGGCCGCTTCAACAATTTCTTTGATTTTATCATCGGAGACCGGAGATTCCTTGCTGATTGCATACACAGACCGTCTTGCTTCTACAGCTTCGAGAAAAGTCTTAGACATAAAATAACTACCTCCATTTAATTAAGTAACTAACTTTTGTATATCTTAACACTTCTTTTCCGATAAAACAACACCTATTTAACAATATTTCGGAGCCGGAGCTCTATATCAACTCTTATTGTCGCAGAATTCACGCAATTTATTCGCCTTCCACTATTTTCTATAATCACATCTGGACCTTTCGAAACATCTGCTGTATTCCGGTATACAAATCAGCCTCAAATGAGCTACAATAGTGCAGCAAATTTGCTGAAGGAAGGTCCTCGAATATGATTATTACTGCCCTTAAAAGCCGGTTTCCGTCCATAAATCCGGCAATATTAATGGTCAGCTTACTGCTTACCGCAGCCGCCCTCCTGTCAGGCTGCAAAGACACACAATTGTCATCTGATGTTTCCGGCACTCCGACCAGCACCGCTGACAGCTATGAGGACCGGACACAGCCGGTATCCTTCTGGGTGGCAACAGATACCCATTACCTGGACAAAGCGCTGCAGGATGGCGGTCCGGCGTTCCAGAGCTATGTCAGCGGCGGGGATGGTAAAATGCTTCCCTACAGTGATGAGCTTATGGAAGCACTCGTTCATGATGCTGCAAAGGTAAAGCCGCGGTTTCTGATCCTAAGCGGTGATCTGACCAACAACGGGGAAGCCGGCAGCCATACTGAGCTTGCCGCCAAGTTGAAGCGTATCGAAGAGCATGGTACCTCCGTCTATGTTATCCCGGGCAATCATGATTTGTTTAATCCATGGGCGAGATCCTTTAAGGATGACAAGCAAATCATAGCCGAGCATATCACCGATACCGATTTCACAGAGCTGTATGCCGACTTCGGGTACAATGAAGCCGTTTCAAGGGATAAGAACAGCCTGAGCTATGCGGTTAATGCCGCACCGGGCTTATGGCTGCTGATGATTGACAGCAGCCAGTATGTCAATAATCTTAAGTACGGCTTTCCTCAGACCGACGGCCGTATTCTGCCGGCAACATTGGCCTGGATGAATGACTGTGTAGAGCTCGCTGCAGAGCAGCAGGCCTCAATCATTACAGTCATGCATCACAATCTGCTCAGTCACACCTCCATGTCCGTCTCCGGCTTTAAGCTTAATAACAGCCAGGAAACGATGACTGCCCTGCGTAAGGACAACCTTAATCTCGTATTATCCGGACATATTCACATGCAGGATATCCAGCGGGACCCTTTGGCCGGACAGACTGCTGCAGACGGGTTAACGGTTACTCCGGTTTTTGATATCGCCACCAGTGCTTTTGCAGTCAACCCGCATCAGTACGGCAGAATGACCTTTGACCCGCGATCCCGGAAAGTCACCTATAAAGCGGCTTCCTTAGACGTCGAGGGCTGGGCTGCTGACAATGGAATAACGGATTCCAACCTGTTAAACTTTACTGCATATGCCGAAAATTCGTTCGCTAAGGGCTCCTATAATAAAGCGATGCAGAATCTTGAGGAAAGCGGCTTTAGTGTAGAAGAGAAGCAGTCTATGGCCGAGATGATGTCTTCACTGAATGTTCATTATTTTGCCGGCACAGCCAGTGTTGACGCAGAAGCCATCAAGGCGATGCCGGGATACATGCTGTGGCAAAGGCAGAAGGAAGGCTTCATGTCAGGCTATATCAGCAGTATGCTGAAGCCCAAGGAGCTTAGTAATACAGAGCTCGAAATGACCCTTACCAGGCAGTAGGCTCCTGCCGCTGCAGAAAGGAGGCTATGAATGACTTCACGAATCGTACCGCTGCCGGAGAGCGGACTTCCGGTCAAGCTGTCCCAGCCGGCGCTGCGTGCGCTGGAGCATGCCGGCTACAGCAGTCTGGAGCAGCTAACCCTCGTCAGAGCAAGTGAGCTGGCCAAGCTGCACGGCATGGGTCCCAAAGGAATTGATATGCTGCGGGAGGCCCTTGCCGCCAGAGGTCTTGATTTTGCCAAATAGCAGCTGTAAGCAGCAAAAAGCCGGAGCCCTTGAATAGGAGCTCCGGCTTTACTTTTTTCTATTAATACGACTGCAGCTTAAGGACGGTCAATCCAGATGTAGCCATCCTCATCCACCTCTACCTCGGCACGCAGCGCCTCGGCAAGTACCCGCAACGGTACATTGGCATCCCCGTATTCATCTACGAACACAGGACCCTGCAGCTTCACAGCTGTGCCGTTAACGAGCGCCTGATTCGAACCGATTTTGAATACGATGGTATCACCGTACACATCCTCAGTTACCGTAATCGATTTGTCCGCACCGTTCCAGGTGATTCCGGCATCCAGATCCTCTGCCACATAGCGCAGCGGAACCCAGGTAGTGCCGCCAATGTTCACAGGATAATAATAGTAATCATCATCCGGTTCAATCATCAGGGTCTTGGCTGTAATTTTAAAGTCATCCTTAAGCACATTGTAGACGGTTGAGCCCGGCTCAAAGTTACGCAGGGTTTCTCCCGGTGTGAGCTCCGTGCTGTTCAGATCCAATGCACCTTCCCTGCTGATCAGATCCGCTGTAACCGGACCGTTAACATTCCAGGTCTGGCTCTCCGATTTTACGGAGATGCTCTTCAGCGGCAGATCTTCACTGGCCGGCAGAGCTACCGTAAGATCAAAATTCTGCTTGCGCACATGGAAGCCGCTATCGACAAACAGATCCACCTGCAGCTTCGTATCCTTGCTCAGTACAGTAGCCAGCTCAGGTGTATTCTCATAAAGATTATCGAGCTGCTTATCATAGACCAGCAGCAGTGCATCCACCGCCAGCTTAGCGGCATCGTGGGCTACAGTCACAACACCTTCCTTGTCCTCCAGCGGGATTTCTCCGAAGCCAAGGTAATCCAGCTCCTCATCAGCTCCTGTAGCAATCAGAATAGGATACAGATAATCGTACAAACCGCCGATTAAAGCTGTAAATCCTTCTGTATCCTTGGACACAGATTTCAGGAAGCTCTTCACCAGTGCAGGCAGCTCATCACCTGTAATTTCGGTATGTAGCTTCGTCAGGTTCAGCTGCTGTCCATACACTGTTTCGCTTACAGAGGTGGCACTGATTGCAGCCGGATTCGGCAGATTCTTAACGACGAATTCCGTTACAAGCTTGGTGATATCCTGCAGCTTGTTCTCATCCAGCCCTTCCACACCGAGGGAATCCTCGTAGCTATCAAGCGGGAAATAGAACGGCTGCTTGGCTCCTTCAGCATTGAACACAACCGCTTCCTGATCCATAGACAGATTGAACGGTACTGTCGCCTGCTTGTAGGTCACAGTCCCGGCAGCAGACACATTACCGTTATCCTGCAGCTTAACATGGGCAATATTAACGGAAAAAGAATTGATAAGTTCGACCATTTCCAGATCCTCGGCACTGATTCCGTCAGCCGGAACAGCATTCAAGGACAGTGTTGTACTGGACTCTACCGATTTAACATCCAGATCCCCCAGCAGCGCCTTATTTACATCCAGCCCGCCCACAGTCTGGCATCCTGCCAGAATCAGCAGCATAGCCAGCACCGGCAGCAGCCATTTGGTGCCCTTCTTCATTCTCTTCATAGCATGACTCCTTCATAGGTTATTTGTACATCTATCCATCAACTCAAAAAGAGGGAGGATCAGCATTCAAAGGTGCTGTATTTCCCGGTTACAGGAAATTTTTTAAAGCATAAACAGAGTCCGCCATTGAATATTTACCCATTCCTGGGTATTGAGAATCTTTATCGCTGCCAAAATGGCCAGATGTCCCGGATAAAAGGACCACCATACCCAGCGGGGCAGCCGTCTGCGCTCAAGATAGGTCCACGCTGCAGGAAATACAGCGATAACAAGCGTCGGCATAATACTATACATTTGGACAAGCCAGCCGCTGTAGAACAGATAAAAGCCGTTCAGCAGAAAATGGGCCAGGATCAGATAATAGGAGCGCGCGTAGCGGAAAACCAGCACCAGTAACAGACCATAGGCATTGTAATCCAGCGGCAGCGTATCCATCATATAGACGGCAAGCAGCACAAGCGGAATGCCGAACCAAAGGGACGGCAGCTTATCCAGGATGACAAGCACAATCGCGGAGAGCAGCAGCGTGAATACGACGTTCCAGCCGCCGGGATCCAGCGCCATATTGTACGGCACCTGCGCAATGACCGCGATCAGCAGCAGACGCAGCAGATACTTTGGTGTTGATTTAGTATGTATATGCCCTTGTACCAGCGCGTAGCAGTAAATCGGAAAGGCGATTCTCCCCACTATTCTCCAGCCCATTTCATAAGGAAAAAAAATGTAGCCGACGTGGTCAATCAGCATAGTCAGCATTGCGATAATCTGCATCTACTTGCCTCCTGTTAAATGAGTTCTCTGAGTGCTATTATCCAATGCTTTGCAGGGCAGTGCAAGCATCCCTACTATTTCCACAAAATGCAACCGGTTTCCTGCTTCAGAATAACAGCTCAGACGAGTAGCTTTCACCCTCCAGCAGGTCGTACTCAACCAGCCGGTAATCGTTCAGAAGCTCCTGCTGCCGGCTGGTCAGGCCTGTGAGCGGACCGCCTGAGCCAATCAGCGCAGCCTTGCTGAGACCGGGCAGCTCCGCCTGAACCTGACTCAGCAGCTTATAAAAAGGCGGCATAGACAGCCCGGACATCTGGAATACTTCCGGCCCCAGAAATGCCGGGCTTAGCGTTCCGAGCGGAGCCGCGCCAATGTCGAAGTTCGCCAGGAACATCAGCGTAGTTTCATGCTTTAGCCGGGGCTCCCCTTCCCAGCCTGCATCCGAATAAATACCTGCAGACAACGCAGGCAGATGATCGCCCCAGAATACGGCAATGGTAGGTCTACTGATTGTCAGCAGCTCCCTCTGCAGCAAGGATAGCGCCTCGTCCGTAAGTTTGCTGTTCTGGACATAGGTCTCCATCTCATCCTTATATTCAGACTTGATCCCGCTGACCGCTATGGTGTTCGGCCCGTTCTGCCCCTTGGTGAACGGGAAGTGGTTCTGCATGGTTACCAGATGCAGAAACAAAGGCTCTGCTGCTGACTTAAACCGGCTTACCGCCTCCTGCACGGCAAACTTATCGGATATGTAACCTCCAGGTGTAATACGGCCGCTGTCACCAAGCTCCTTTTCACTGGTGAAGGAATCAAAGCCGAGCATCGGATATACCCTGTTCCGGTTATAAAAGGTTTCATCATACGGATGCAGTGCCTCGGCCCTGTAGCCCCGCTCCTTCAGTATGCTGACGATAGAAGGCAGAGCATTCATTTTGACAAGCTTCTGCTGGTATGGAATAGCCCCGTCCTTCAAGAAATACATGGACAGCCCGGTCAGCGCTTCAAATTCAACATTGGCCGTATTTCCCCCGAATTCAGGTGAAAGCAGATAGCCTGAAGGAGCCTTATTCTCTGACCCATGAATAAAGCTTAAGGGGTCACTGCTAAAGGTCAGACCGCCAAGGCGTGTCGGATCAAAAAAGGCTTCATCCATCATGAACAGAATATTAGGCTGCTCTCCTGCCGGAGGTACAGCTGTATCACCCGGCAGCAGTTGGCTGTATTTGGCTGCAATTGCCTCAATATTGTGGCGGCTGTACCCTTCAGGCTGCTCCATCAGATTCTGGCGGAGATTGCCTGTAAAGGCGTAAAGAAAACCGTTCTGTGCATAGTTCACCTTCTGGTTCCAGAATATATTCTGGTACTTCATAGAGGATGACAGTGAGGTCTGTCCGCCGATCATAGTGATAAAACCAGCCAGCAGCAGCACAGACACAGAGCCCAGCAGCAGCCTGAGCGGCAGGCGCAGCTTAACCTCAGGCAGCCTGCGCAGCAGCCAGATCACTACAGCAGCAGCCAGCACCGCTGCAGCAAGCATCATCGGCGAGATCATGCCTTTAGTGATGGTAAGCATATCCGCAGCGTTTTTGAGCAGCAGCAGATCCCAGGGAAACAGCGGCTCCCCGGTTGTCTGCAGCTTTTTATAATCAGCAGTACCAACAACGGCACATAAAAGCATGACTATGAAAGGCCCGATATACATGTTGGGCAGGAGCACCGACGCGGCCAGCAGCAGGAAACAGAGAAACAGGCTGCCGGAAGCATACAGCAGCGGATATTCACTGATCCAGTTTATCACCTTTACCGGCTCCAGGCCTGATGAGGTTGTCTGCAGATAGAAGTTCAGCCCAAATCCGCCCAGCAGCAGAAATGCCGGAAACATCCAGCTATGTTGTGCAAAAAGCTTGTGACGCAAGTAAACCACCTACTCCAATCTATAATAAACGTGTAGTATACGCCATCAAGCTTAAAGCTATATTAAAAAGACTTGTTGCCAAGTCTTCCGCTGCCCCTATTCTTCACATCCGCCGGACCGCCATATACCACTGTTTATATACAGATCAGCAAAAAAGCGGGCTGCAGCGTTAAGGCTGCAGCCCGCTTTGAATAGATTTGCACAGCAGAATCGTGTTCAAGCTGTTTATTTTACATACAGACGGCCGGTCTCTTCCCAGAACTCTCCGGGAGCCAGGCTGAACAGTCCGATTTCATCGGCTGGCAGATCAACCTTAGGCGCATTTACAAGGTTAATCTGCGGCTCAGGGCAGAAGAAGCCTTCGGTTGCCCCGTTGTTCCAGATCATCCACTGCTTGTACGAAGTACCGACATCATACACCAGTGTTACTCCAGCCTTACTGTCCGTTAGCTCCATCCGGTTACGGCCGTTCTGCGCAACTGCAGTATAATGGTTGTCCATTGGCGCATAGAACGGGTACAGGCCTTCATCGCGCAGGGCAATTTCGTCCGCGGTCAGCTCCTGGAAGGCACCTGTAGGCAGCATACGCTCATTGAGCTCCCAACGGTCGCCGATCGTCAGCTTCACTTTGTAATCCTGCGGAGTGCTGCCCGGAGCAAACGGCGCATTAATAGCGGTATGGAATGCCAACAGACATGGCATCAGCTCTTCACCGTCGTTGTGCACCTGCAGCTGCTGGGACAATCCGTCTTCACTAAGCGTGTAGCGCAGCTTAACCGTGTATTTGAACGGCAGATATTGATAAGACGGATGGTTCTCATCCACCTTGATGACTACGGTGACGAAGCTTTCGCTTTTACCACTGCCAAACTCCTCAACTTCCCAGGCAGCAGTATGTAAAAAGCCGTGAAGATGGTTCCCCGTCGCCGTCTCGTTCACCGGAAGATGATAAGTCCGGCCGTTAAACGGGAATTCCCCGTCTTCATAACGGTTTGGAGGGAACAGCACCGGAATGCCGTGAATTCCCGGACTGGCCTTGAAATCCTCCATCTCCTCAGCGCCTGGCTCATGCAGGAAACGGTATCCGTTCTCGGTATCGCGGAAGCAGATCAGGTTGCCCCCGATGTGCGGCAGAATCGCCGCCTCATAACGTCCGGCCTTCAGCCAGACCGCTGCTTCCCCTTCAAATTGTCCTTCATAGGCTGTAATCGACATTGTAAATTTGTTCTCCCTTCCATATCCTCAAAATGACTCTCTAAGATAGATTAACACATCTTGGGAAGCGGTAACACGGCATTTTTACAATTGTTCCACTTCGACGCTCATGACATGTTCAATTTTTTTCACATCATAATAGATTTCTGTCGCATAATCATGGTCAGGCGCAGACAAAACCATATCAATCATCTGACGGCCGTCATCGAGATCCTTGATTTTCATCCGCCGGATGGCCCGGCCCGGTTTACGTGATTTACGCTGTTCTGTCATTGGACGGCCCTCAATTTTCTGAATGACCTCAGTCAGCACGTAGTTAGGCTCCATGATGATTTTGACTGAGATTTCGTGCTTGTTAAGCACCTCAGGCCCAATCGCCTTGATCAGCAGCGGGACTGCGTTAACAGCGAACATAAGCAGCACCACCGCATAGCCTGCCTCCAGATAAAAGCCTGCGCCTACCGCAATTCCGATCCCCGAGGCCGTCCAGATAAGTGCCGCTGAGGTCAGGCCTGAAATAGCATCTCCGCCCCTGCGCAAAATAACCCCGGCCCCTAAGAAACCGATTCCGCTCACAATCTGGGCTGCCAGACGCATCGGGTCCATCGTAGGATGCTCCGCCCCGCCAAACTTGTCGTAGGCATGAATGGAGACGAGCGTCACCAGACAGCTTGCGATGCTGATAACCATGCTGGTCCGGATCCCCAGCGGTTTCTGCTTTAATTGCCGGTCGATGCCGATGAACAGCCCGAACAGCATGGCCACCAGCAGTTTTATTATCGATTCTGTATGAAGATCAATACTCATGGCTCCTCCTCTAAAAAAACAGATAAAATTAGTATACCTGAAAACGGCGGACAGGCTCTTAATATTTTTAAATAAAGAAGAAACGCATGCCGCTCTGCTGCATACCGCATTAACCTGCTAGAGGCTGCTGCAGCATTGCCGCGGATGGAATCCGTTTCTTCGGTAGAGGAACTATTCATAACATACTATGCCTGCCAGTGCCTGTTTAGAAGGATCTAGCCGTGCAGCAGTGATTCAGCGCCGTCACAATAGATTTCAGTACCTGTAATATGATCAGAATCATTTGAAGCGAGGAAAAGCGCCAGCTTGGCTACCTGGTCCGGACGTCCCGGCCCCTCCTCCAGCGGCTGATCACCCTCAGGGAATTCAACCGGTATCTGCACTTCCTTCAGATCCTCTGAAGGATAGGTGTTGTCATCGATGTTGGTGGAGATCGCTCCCGGACATATTGCGTTTACTCTAATTTTGTACTGGGCCAGCTCAAGCGCTGCCATTTTCATAAAAGCAACCTGCCCAGCCTTAGTAGTACTGTAGGCCGAAAATCCGACATTGGAAAAGACACGGTTCCCGTTAATGGAGCTGTTGATCAGAATACTGCCGCCGTTATCCCTCAAATGCGGTATAGAGTATTTAACGGTTGCGAAGGTTCCGCGAAGGTTGATATGAATGGTCTGATCCCAGTCCTCCACCTCCATCGTTTCAATCGGCGCCATCGACCCGTTAATTCCGGCGTTTGCGAATACTATATCCAGTCTGCCCCATTTGGCAGCCGCCTGGTCGATTGCTTCCTTCACCTGCTGCGGCTGTTCAATATCACACTCGATGACATGTGCCTCTCCGCCTGCCTGCTCCACCTGACGCTTTACTTTTTCAGCATTATCAGGGGTACGGTCCAGTAAGATGACCTTGGCGCCGTTTCTCGCAAATTCCAGAACAGATGCCTTACCGATCCCTGACCCGCCGCCGGTTACAATTGCTACTTTGCCTGTCAATTTAAGTTCTGCCATCGTTATGTTCCCTCCTGTTGTTGTTCTTTCCCTAACCTTTACCTCGCATTCACCGAAATGAACCGGGTCACGGACATTTTGACTTCCTGGATCAATATGGATACCATTAGAAAATATCAGCTGCAGTCTGTAAGCACAATCAACTCTATAAGCATGCAAAGGAGACTACAATGATGATGACGCATAATGAAGACATCCGCGGGCAGATTTACGAGGCCGTATCAGGCCTGTCGTCAGAAACGCTGAACCTGAAGCCTGCTGAGGGCAAATGGTCGGCCGTGCAAATCATGGAGCATCTTTATCTGATGGAAAAAGCAATCACCGCCGGCATTATGCAGGCTCTTGCAGCGGACAGTGACACAACCGCTGAGCCAAAGCCCTACCAGCTGACGCTAGACCGCTCACGCTTTATTGATGCACCTGCACATCTGGTTCCGGCTGGGGAATTTATCCCGCTGGGTGACGTCCGGGCGCGGCTGGACCAATCCCGGGCCGCGCTGGAAGCAGTGCTGGCACAGAGTGACAAGGATATATGGAGCCGCAGAGTATATCCGCACCCGGTCTTCGGTATGATGGATGTGGCCCAGTGGGTTGATTTTGTCGGCATTCATGAGGAGCGTCACCTGGCACAGCTGAGAGAAGCGCTGGCGGCAGCAGTATAAATAGAGACACCTAAACACACCGAAGGACCGTGCAGGTTATTCTGCACGGTCCTTCGGTGTGTATGGATTCAGCTTACCCCAGCATCATCCGGTCATCTGCCAGCTTATGTCCGCTAATGGTTTCGAACTCTCCCAGCAGGCGTTCAACAGTCAGATCCTTTTTGCGCGTTTCGTCAATGTCGAGGATAATGGAGCCTTTATCCATCATAATCAGGCGGTTGCCCAGACGGATGGCCTGCTCCATATTATGGGTAACCATCAGTGTGGTCAGCTTCATTTCACGGACGATATTCTCTGTCAGCTTGGTGATCAGGTCTGCACGGGCAGGGTCAAGCGCTGCCGTATGCTCGTCCAGCAGCAGAATCTGCGGCTGGGTAAAGGTTGCCATCAGCAGGCTCAGCGCCTGCCGCTCCCCTCCGGATAACAGCCCCACCTTGGCCCGCAGCCGGTTCTCAAGGCCGATGCCCAGGCGGCTCAATTGTTCACGGAATACAGTACGTCTGGCCGCATTCACCCCGAAGGCGAGGCCGCGGGTCTGGCCGCGCTTGTAGGCCATCGCCAGATTCTCTTCAATCGTCATATGCGGGGCTGTACCGGCCATCGGGTCCTGGAAGACCCGGCCGATCCAGCGGGCCCGCTGGAACTCAGGCAGATGACTGATTGAATTCCCTTCAATCCGCGCTTCACCCAGGTCCGGCTTCATCACACCGGAGATCACATTCATTAATGTAGACTTGCCTGCACCGTTACTGCCGATGATCGTTACAAAATCGCCGGCCTTCAGCTCCAGGTCGATGCCCAGCAGGGCGATTTTTTCGTCAGGCGTACCGGGATTGAACAGCTTGGACACATTATCAAGCTTTAGCATTGGCTGTTCCCCCTTTCTTGCTGCGCAAGGCCTGCTCTGCCAGCTCAGCTGTACGTCTGCGTGCCGTGCTCTTCGTCTTGAGATAGCGCTGAACCGACGGGAACAGCAGGGCTACGATAACGATGATTGCTGTAATCAGCTTTAAATCCGAGGCTTCCAGCCAAGGCACACGCAGGGCGAGTGCCACAACAATCCGGTATACGATTGAGCCCAGAACCGCTGCCAGGGTAGCCCGGAAGACACTGCCCGCTCCGAAGATCGCTTCCCCGATAATAACGGAAGCCAGACCGATAACGATCATACCAATACCCATAGATGAATCGGCAAAAGTCGAGTACTGGGCGATAAGTGCACCAGAGAGTGCAACCATACCGTTCGACAGACTGATGCCGAGAATAGTCGTAGTATCTGTGTTGACCCCAAAGCTGCGGATCATCCGTGAATTGTCACCGGTCGCCCGCAGGGCAAGTCCAAGATCAGTCCGCAGGAACAGATCCATCAGAACTTTGACCAGAATGACAACAAAAGGCATAACAAGCAATGGATCGATGGAGCTGAACAGCGTGTTCTCCCCCATCAGTGAAACGTTAGGTTTGCCGAGAATCCGCAGATTGATGGAATAAAGCGCAATCATCATGAGAATTCCTGACAGCAGTCCGTTGATCTTGCCCTTCGTGTGCAGCAGGCCTGTACACATTCCTGCCAGCATACCGCCGGCGAGCGCACAAAGCGTAGCCAGCCACGGTGCGGCTCCGTTCGTAATCATTACAGCGGCGATAGCCCCGCCGGTTGTAAAGCTTCCGTCTACAGTCAAATCAGGAAAATCGAGAATCCGGAACGTGATGTAAACCCCTAAAGCCATAAACGCATACAAGAGGCCCATTTCCACGGCTCCGAGCATTGAATTATACATTGGTGACTTCCCCCTTCAAGCGGCAAGAGGCGTCCCTTACGGGATCGCCCCATTATGATGTCTGGCTTTTATTGAATGATATTGTTCTCCTGATCGCTCACTTCAGCCTTGATGGCATCAGTAACTTCAATTCCTTGAGCCGCAGCAGCCTTCAGGTTAATAATCAGGTCCAGCTTCTCCTGCATAGTAACCTTCATGTCGCCAGGGCTTGTGCCGTTCTTAAGGACATCAACAGCCATTTCCCCAACCTGGTAGCCATGGTCATAGTATTTGAAGCCGACGGTGGCAAAAGCGCCCTTCTCAACCGTATCGCGGTCCGCCGAGAAGAACGGCAGCTTATTGTCGTTAGCAGTCTGGATAACAGCATCAACGCCGCTTACGACCGAGTTATCCAGGGTGATGTAGAAGGCATCTACACGTCCCACCAAAGATTCTGCTGCCTGCTTTACTTCTGAAGTATTAGTAATTGCCGCCTTCACCAGCTCAATCCCGTGCTTGTCCAGCTCTTCCTTGGCAATACCCGCCATAACAACCGCATTGGGTTCACCTTCATTAATGACAAGGCCGAGCTTCTTCACATCCGGGAACTGGGTGGCAATGAAGTTCATCAGCCGGGTAATAGCCTCAGGGTTGGTATCCGATGCACCGGAAACATTGCCGCCCGGATGATCAAGGTCGCTGACAATCTTGGCATCCAGCGGGTCCGTTACTGCAGCGAACAGAATCGGCGTATCCTTAACATTCTGCACGACCGCCTGAGCGGAAGGTGTGGCAATACCCAGCACCAGATCATTTTTGTCTCCGGCAATTTTCTGTGCAATGGAGAGGTTGTTGGCCTGGTCCGCCTGGGCGTTCTGCAGGTCTACTGTCAGGTTCTCGCCTTCGACAATACCGGCATCCTTCAATGCAGCCAGAAAGCCGTCACGTGTAGCATCCAGCGACGGATGCTCAACATATTGCGAAATAGCAATCTTGTAGGATTTGGCTGCATCTGCAGGTGCGTTGGTTGAAGCAGCCGGTGTATTCCCGGAATTCGCTGCCTCCGTGTTAACCGCATTGTTATTTCCGCAGCCTGCAGCAACCAGCATCAGGCACAGGCCCAGACCGGCCCAAAGTTTCGATTTCTTCATCAGATAACCCCTTTTCTGTTTACGGTATCAGCGCGTGTATCAAAGTGAGCGACTCAGCATTATCGCTTTCATCTTTAAAAGCATTAAAGCGAAAGCTCACATCAATCTCTCATTAGATACAGCATTTCTATTAAACTTTATATTATATGGAGGTTGTTTATCCGTCAATCGTAAATCAGCAATCCAGATATTACAATATCCGCACAATGTCGACAAGCTCAGCTGCAAAGGCTCTGATCCATACAGGAACAGGAAGCCTACCCAGCAAGTCCACTCTTATAAAATACGGCTATTTGCGCAAAATGAAGCTACAGTTTGAACAAATGGAGCGTGACATACATGATGAAGATAACCGTCAACAAAAAATCGGCAGCAGCAGCAATGCTTATCGCTCTAACCATGACAGGCAGCGCCTGCGGATCTTATCAGGCGGAGCAAAAGCCTAAAGCAAACTCCATCACACCTTCAGGCGCCTTTGCCGGCAGCTATTATGAAAAATCATACGTTACCGACAACCAGGGAAAGTTCTGGATACCGCTCAAGCCGGCGGCAGCCTCCCTCGGATACCGGCTGAAGGATGACAGCACAAGCGGCGGCTATGCCAAAATCGGCTATACCGATGTGATGTACATGCTGAAGCCCGACTCCGCCCAGGTATTTTCTCTCGGAGAGAAGGTGACGCTGCCGGATGCCCCTATCCGCCGTAACGGCCAGATCTACATCACCCCTACAGCCCTTTCCAAGCTGCTTCAGACTGAGGTGGGCTGGAATCCGACAACCGGCGAGATTAACATTGCCCCTCCGACCGATAAGGACAAGGGTGTAATGAATGGTACGGCCTCCGGCAAGGGAGCTCCAGGAACGCTGCGGATTCAAAGTGCATCCAATGTAGACACAGACGAGCTGATCGCTTTTGCCAAAAAATTCCTGGGAGTCCCTTACGACTTCGGCGCCGGCTCCTATGAAGAGACCAAGAAATTCGACTGCTCCTCCTTTACCCGTCATGTATTCAGAAAATTCGGCGTAGACCTTCCCCGGCTGGCGCGTGACCAGGATAATATCGGGCGGCGGGTTAACCGCAATGACCTTAAAGCAGGAGATCTGATTTTCTTTACCGTTCCGGGACGATTCGAAAGCGACGCTGTCCCAGGGCATGTCGGCATTTATATCGGCAGCGGCAAGTTTATTCATACCTGGGGCGAGCCCGGCGTACAGATCAGCGAGCTTGATTCAGGCTATTGGAATAATGTTATATTGCACATGCAGCGCGTACTTTAAGCGTCCATAAAGGGCGGAGAGCCGGTTAGACGGCTGTTCCGCTCTTTTATTCTGTTGCCTAACGATGACAAGTCTGTAATCATTCATTATGTCGTCAATTAAGGACATTTGTGGCAAAAAAATGTTCATAAATCCTTTTTTTCTTTAAAATACTCTTATTTACTCACTATGCTTCAGCTTCACGGTTATTTTCCGGCTGTGAAAGCGGGCGTTCAATTGGTCCTGCCTTGAAACATATGCTATGCTTACACTATATGATACAGTAAGGAGGTGTTTCCATAATGACATATCCCGCAGGTAAACCGCTTACAGTCTGGCTTCGTGCAGCGCTTGTTCCTCTTCTGCTGCTCATGACGCTCGCCGCCTCTGCCGGTGCAGCTAATCTTGCCGAGCCCGAGCAATATCCGCATATTGAACGTTATGAGCATAAAGTGACCCAGCCTGCCCGTTTGCACGCGCCTTTGCCGAAGTCTGTGCCGGTTTTGCGCAGTGTCCATCATGGAAGCCCCTTGTCTGTCTCTCAGGATACGTGGCTGGCAGTATGCTTCGTCCTGCTGTATCCGGTCTTTTATAACCGTTTGAAGCTCCTGCTGCTCCGCCAGCTTAAATATACTTCGAATTATGTGAGATCATACCGTTCATCCAACTGTCTAACAGCCTCTTAACACTAACCATACTGCTCCCGCCGCTACGGCGGCACACAATACAGTTTCCCTGCCGAAGGAGGAACCCTTGGATGAATCAACCTTTAAATCATAGACTTCCGGCTCCAGGCCGTACCAAGCTAATCCGTATTCTCTGTGTCATCTTTGGAGGTCTGCTGGCAGCGGTCGGACTCGAGCTGTTCCTGATGCCGCACAAGCTCGTGCTTGGAGGCATTGCCGGCTTGTCGGCGCTGCTGGCCCATCTTACTGAAATGCGGCTTGGCCTGTTTCTGTTCCTGTTCAATCTGCCGTTTATTCTGCTGACACGCCGGCAGATTAACCTGCGTTTTGCATTGTACACCCTGCTTGGCCTGGTTTGCCTCACCGTCGGCTCGCTGGCGCTGCATCATTTTCCGGCAGTATCCGCTGACCCGCTGATTGCAGCTGTTGCCGGAGGACTCTGCCTTGGTCTCGGGATCGGCATCATGATCCGGTCAGGCGGACTCTCAGGAAATGCCAAAGAACAAGGCTTTCTGTTAACTGACGGAGGGCCGGCCAAATCAGCCGAAGTAGTCATCATGCTGTTTAACTGCTGCATTCTGCTTGCCGGAGGCATGCTGTTCGGCTGGGACCAGGCAATGTACAGCATTATCGCCTATCTGCTCGCCTTTGAGGGTGTACGCTTCTCCCTACGCGGCCTCTCCCGTTCCAGAGCGGTCTGGATTACCAGCAGCCGCTATGAGGAAATCCGCAATGCCCTGCAGCTCTCGCTTAAGCGGGATGTCAAGCTGATCCAGCCCGGCAATAAGGATGGCCAGCCTGGCGTACTGTTCTGTCTGGCAAGCAGACTCGAAGAGGATGCTCTTACCTCCATCGTCCATTCCTGTGACAAGAACAGCACAATCACAGTTAGCACCAATCAGCCGGACAGCATTGCTGCATGGGTACGCCGTAAGATAAGCTAAGCTCTGCTCTAGGCTCGAATATCAAAAAGACGTTTCCGCAAATGTTAAGCGGAAACGCCTTTTTGTTGTCCCTGGTATACCCGGCTCAGCGGAACATGCCCCACAGGCGGATAAGGTGGAAGGTATTATTCGGGTCGATCTTTTGAGCAATGACGAACTTAATGATCTGGTCCTCCTGCGCACCGGTCAGCTTCTCGTTCAATACTGCTGCAGCATTCTTTACAAGCCTGCGCACAACAGCTGTATCCTGCAGCTCCTGCTTGGAAATGCCGTTAATCATGTTCTTGATCCGGTCCTTTACTGCCGGATTCTTCATCTTCAGCTTAATGCGTTCCACCAGCTGGGGACTGATTCCGTATTGCTGATATCCCAATTGCAGCACCTCCCGTCATATCCAATCATTCACAGTATATGAGGGCAGACTGCTGCATGTGCCTAATTAATCGATGATTTCCCCCTGGAATATCTGCTCGGCCTGCAGATAGCTGCGCAGCGGGGCATAATCAGCAGAGGTCCAGAAGGAGGTGTCCTTCAGGAGCATAGCTGCATCGTCCCGGGCCTGCTCGAGAATTTCGAAATCGGCCGTCATATCGGCCAGCCTGAACTCCGGCAGACCGCTCTGCTTGGTTCCGAAGAAGTCGCCGGGGCCGCGCAGCTCCAGATCACGCCGGGATATCTCGAACCCGTCGTCAGTATCCGTCATTGCCGTCATCCGTTCCCGGCCGATTTCGGATTTCGGATCGGCAACCAGCACACAATAAGAGGCATGCTGGCCGCGTCCGACCCGGCCGCGCAGCTGATGCAGCTGCGACAGGCCGAAACGGTCTGCATCCATTATAATCATAAGCGTTGCATTGGGAACATCGACTCCAACCTCTACAACGGTTGTAGAGACCAGCAGCTGGACTTCGTTGCTGTAAAAAGCACGCATCACTTCATCCTTCTCTGCAGGTGTCATCCTGCCGTGCAGCAGGCCAACGGAATAGTCCGGGAATGCCTGTGACATCTGCACATGCAGATCGATCGCATTCTGCACATCCAGCTTCTCCGATTCCTCAATCAGGGGACAAATCAGATAGGCCTGTCTGCCCTGGTCAACCTCACGGTTCACCAGCTTCAGCACCCGTTCCATCAGATCATGCTTGACCCAATAGGTGGTAATTGGCACGCGCCCTTTAGGCCGCTCCGAAAGTGTGGATACATCCATATCCCCGAATACTGTTATAGCCAGTGTACGCGGGATAGGCGTAGCAGTCATCGTCAAGACATCAGGATTGTACCCTTTACGCCGGAGTATGCTGCGCTGGTTGACCCCGAAGCGGTGCTGCTCATCCGTTACCACCAAACCCAGCGAGCGGAAGAATACATCCTCCTGGATCAGGGCATGGGTCCCTACCACAATATCAATCATCCCCATCTGCAGTGAAGCCAGCAGATCCTTGCGTTTACGGCCGTTAACGCTGCCGGTCAGTAGTCCGACGGTAATCCCGAATGGCTCGAGCATCCTTGTCAGGGAGCGCATATGCTGCTCGGCAAGGATTTCGGTCGGCACCATCAGCGCCCCCTGGAAGCCTGATTTAACCGAAGCATACAGGGCAATGGCGGCAAGCACCGTCTTTCCGGAGCCTACATCCCCCTGCAGCAGCCGGTTCATGCAGGATTCGGAGCGCATATCCTGCAGGATCTCCAGCTCCACGTGCTTCTGGGCATCCGTCAGCTCAAACGGCAGACTCCGCACAAACTGGCGGACGGTCGCATTATCAACGGTATGCCGGACTCCGTCCAATCTGCCCTGATTGAGCACCCGGAACGCCTGTACCTTAAGCTGGAACAGGAACAGCTCCTCATAGACCATCCGGCGCCGTCCCTGCTGGCCTTCACGGGTATCCTCAGGCTGGTGGATCGTAGCGATTGCTTTTTTGCGCGGCATAAAATCATACTTGCGTATTATAACCTGCGGCAGAATTTCCGGAATCAGCTCGCCGAACTGCTGGAGACCCTGATTAATGGATTTGCGCAGCCAGGTCTGGGTAATCTTGCCCCCAACCGAATATACCGGCTGAAGCGTCCCGGTCTTGCCCTCGCCCCGGTCCGGAAATTCATAGCTGGACACTGTAATCTGGCTGCGCTTTTGATCCCATTTACCTGAGATCATTACCTCACGGCCTGCGGTCAGCTGGTCACGCACATATGGCTGATTAAACCAGGTAGCTGTGAACATCCACGGTTCCGCTACCAGCTTACAGCTGATCCGCGATTTGCCCCCGAAGCGCTGCAGCACCGGAATTCCGATTACCTTTGCAATCAGGGTTGCTTTCTCACCGTGCTTGACTTCACTCAGCGACTTGGGCCGGAAATCCTCATAACGGAACGGATAATATTCTAATAAATCCTTCACTGTAAAGACGCCAAAGGCGTGAAGCTCGCCTTGCTTTTGAGCGCTCACGCCAGTTATTTGTTTGACTTCAATTTGATCAAGTGATAGCAGCTTATTCATCCCCTATTTACGCGGGCCAAATGAACACGGCTAAAGTCCCGTTGCCGACATGGCTGCCTACGACCGGACCGATATTGGTCAGCACCTTCTCTTCCAGAGTAAAGTGACCGGCCAATTCATTCAGAAATTCTTCGCCGTAAGCCGGTTCCGCCGTATGACCCACGGCCACGTTGATTGTATTCACACCCGGGAGATCGCTCTTGAACAGCTCAATCATCCGGGCAACCGCCTTCTTGCGGCCCCTGACCTTCTCTACGGCGTAGATAATGCCTTCCGCATCAATGGAAAGAATCGGCTTGATGTTCAGCAGTGTGCCCAGAATGGCAGAAGCTTTGCCGATTCTGCCGCCTTTCTGCAGATATTCAAGCGTATCGACCAGGAAATACAGCTTGCGCGACTGCCGCAGCTTCTCCACGGCCTCCAGTATTTCTGCAGGCTCCTTACCTTCCGCGGCCATCCGGCCGGCAGCTACTACCATGAACCCGAAGCCGTAGGAAGCGGACAACGAATCGACTACAGTGATATGGTCCCCTTCCTCTTCCAGCATCGATTTGGCAAGCACAGCAGACTGGTAGGTTCCGCTTAGCCCTGATGAAATATGAAAGGAGAGCACCGGACTGTCCGGATAACGCTCCATAATGCTGCGGTACACGTTCATATACTCAACCGGTGACGGCTGCGAGGTGGTCGGCAGCTGCTGTGAGCGGGGAAGACGCTCATAGAATTGCTCCGGTGTCATATCCAGATTATCCCGGAAAGCCTGTTCGCCGAACATAAGCGTGAGCGGCACGACCTCAATGCCATACGCCTCCGCCAGTGCCGGCGGGATATCTGAAGTGCTGTCTGTGACAATAACCGTACGATTCATGGATTTCCTCCCCAAACTATAATTATACCTAAGGCTCAACTGAGAAAAGATAGTAGTACAGCGGCTGTCCGCCTTCGTGCACTTCTACTTCCACCTGCGGGTATGTTTCCTCCAGCCAGCTGCCCAGTGATTCTGTAACGCCTGCTTCAGCATCGGAGCCGGTTAATATAGTGACAATCTCATCACCGTTCACCAGCATTGTCGCCAGCAGCGCCTGACTGGCTGCCAGCAGCTCGTCGGAAGCGGCAACAATCTTCGAGTTGGAAATCCCGATATACTGTCCGGATTTAATCTCCAGCTCTTCAATAACCGTATCGCGGACCGCATTGGTGACCTGCCCGGATTTCACCTGGGAAATGGCCTCCAGCATACTCTCAGTATTGGTCTCCACCGCATCCTCCTCCTGGAAGGCAAATGCAGCGGCAATTCCCTGCGGAATGCTCTTGCTCGGAATAACGGTGACCTCACGCTCACCCTCAAGCAGCTCCTTGGCCTGCTGTGCCGCAAGCACAATGTTAGAGTTGTTCGGCAGCAGATATACATGCTTGGCGGAGATTGAAGAAATCGCATTAACGAAATCCTCTGTACTAGGATTCATAGTCTGTCCGCCAGCCAGCACGACATCGACGCCGAGGCTCTTGAAGATCTCAGAGATGCCGTCACCGGATGATACCGCGATGAAGCCGTATGGTGCGAGGTCATCCGCCGGAGGCTCCGCCGGTGCCTGTACTGTGCTGTGCTCCTTTGGAATCTCGGCAAACAGCTCAGGCATTGGTGCAATATCCATACCGGCCGTCAGCAGGTCACGGTGCTGCTCACGCATGTTAAGAATGTGAATCTGGGTGATTTCCCCGTACAGCAGAGCCAGATTAAGCACATCTCCAGGTGTCTTCGAATGTACATGGACCTTGATGGTCTCATCGTCAGAAATGACAATAATGGAGTCGCCGTTCACTGACAACGCTTTCCGGAATTTTTCTTCATCGAAAATAGCTCCGGTCCCGCCAAGCTGGCGGTTAATGAAGAACTCCATATCATATAAAAATTCAATATCTTCCGTATGAAGCTGGGATTGGGCAGAGGACTGCACAGATGAAGGCGCGTTAGCAGGCTTGGTCAGCACAGACGCCGGTACTGCAGCAGGCGCAGTAGCTTGTCCCTGCACAGTGTTCTGTACAGAGGCGGTGCCGCTTGTCAGATACTGGTGGAATCCTTCATAAATGTAGACAAGTCCCTGGCCGCCGGAGTCTACTACTCCAACCTGCTTCAGAACCGGGAGCAGCTCAGGCGTATTCGCCAGCGCTTCCTTCGCTTTGGCCAGCACTTCCGTCATCAGCTCCGTAATATCAGTCGTACGGCGTGCAAAATATACGGCATGTCTGGCTGCTTCTTTAGCAACGGTAAGAATAGTGCCTTCTACTGGCTTAACCACTGCTTTGTAGGCTGTATCCACACCGGTCTGCAGCGCTGCTGCGAACTGCTGCGTGTTCAGCTCATCATATTGGGCGGCGTAGCGTCCAAGACCTCTGAACAGCTGTGACAAAATAACGCCGGAGTTCCCCCGTGCGCCCATCAATAGACCTTTGGAGAGTACTCCTGCACATTGACCGACAGAGGCGGTATTATTCTTTTTCAATTCGTTCGCACCTGCGGTCATCGTCAGATTCATATTGGTTCCTGTATCCCCATCCGGTACCGGAAATACATTCAAGGAATTGACGTGCTCTGCATGCTGCTGCAGCTTCTCCGCGCCGGCCAGAACCATTGCGGTAAAATCTGCTCCGTTTATAGAACGCTTACTCAATGAGAATTCCCCTTCCTAACTTCATGCCTAATCAATTCAATGATTAACTGGACATAATACACTAATTTATATTGTACTATAAGAGCCAAAAGAAATAAATGTTTTTGAATCGGTTGACGTAGCAAATTTTGCTGTGATATTATATTTAAGTATTGTTTTATGCAGGTGTAAGTAACAAGGAGGTGTAATCTATGTCCCGCAAATGTACTGTAACAGGCAAGAAGCCAGGCAGCGGTAACCACGTGTCTCACGCAAACAACCGCAACCGTCGTTCTTGGGGAGTTAACGTTCAGAAGGTCCGCATTCTTGTGAACGGCAAACCGAAACGCGTGTACGTCAGCACCCGTGCTTTGAAAGCCGGTAAAGTTGAACGCGTTTAGTCTTGGAATTATTCCAGGATCTAGCGATATTTCATATGAATGAAGCAAAAAGCACCCTTTACATTTGTAAGGTGCTTTTTTTCATGTTTTCTGTTCAGTTATAAACTCAGCTCTTCTGAAACGTGTTCAATATTGCCTTAACAAAGCCTCCCAAAAATCTTGGCAGTTTAAACGTGTAAAATTTCATTATTAACCCTCCCATCAATTGTTGCCGTACGGTAGGAGACTACCCTGATTTCGTAACCCTCATATAACCCTGACGAGCTGCAGACCTCCCTTGAAGTACAAAAAAAGGCTACATGAGATTTCTGCTCATGTAACCATATTTATGCGGCCACAACTTGGCCTATACCTGAATCCATTAATCCCCTTAATGCTTGTCTGCTAAGGACTTTTACCGGATACCCGCTTCTGCAGCCTCTCTGATAGCCTGTATGGCGGCTGCACGGTCAGGGCGTCCAAATACGGCGTTGCCGGCAACCAGCACATCTGCGCCAGCCTCAGCCACCAGTCCGGCAGTATTCTCAGCGATACCGCCATCCACTTCAATCCGCAGATTGTGGCGGTTCATTTCGCCTGCCCATTCGCGGATCTGCCGGATCTTGCGCAGTGTATTCGGAATAAAAGCCTGCCCGCCGAAGCCTGGGTTCACGGTCATAACCAGCACCATATCGACATCCTCAAGCACCTCACGCACTGCCGAAGCCGGCGTTCCCGGGTTAATTGCGACGCCGGCCATCAGGCCCAGCTCCTTAATTTGATGGATTACGCGGTGAAGATGCACGCAAGCCTCAGCATGCACAGTAATGACAGCTGCACCGGCTGCGGCAAAATCCGCAATATAACGTTCCGGGTGCTCAATCATCAGATGGACATCCAGCGGCAAAGAGGTATGGGCCTTTACTGCTTTGACAATCGGAGGGCCGAGTGTAATATTCGGCACAAAGTGCCCGTCCATTACATCAACATGTATCCAGTCTCCTCCGCTCGCTTCAGCATTGGCAACCTCAGCACCAAGGGCAGCGAAATCGGCAGATAAAATGGATGGGGCTAGCAGGATCATAAGTTAGTACCTCCGTTTCTTGTCTTTCATCTCATTATAGAACAGCTTGTAATGCTCGTACCGGCTGTCTGCTATCTCGCCTGCCTGCAGGGCCTCCATGACCTTGCAGCCCGGCTCATGCAAATGGCTGCAGCCGCGGAACTTGCAGTTCTCCGCATAGGAGGCGAACTCACGGAAGCAGACCGACAGCTCTTCCACACCAAGCTCAAGAAAATCCAGCTGGCTGAAGCCCGGCGTATCCGCTACGAAGCCGCCGCCGCCGATATCAATAAGCTCAACATGGCGGGTCGTATGACGCCCGCGGCCGAGGCGCATACTGATTTCGCCTGTTTCCAGTTCAAGGCTGGGCACGAGCCGGTTAAGCAGTGTTGATTTGCCTACACCCGACTGTCCGGAGAATACACTGATCACCCCGGCCAGCCTTGCCCGCAGCTCTTCACTGCCCGAGCCGTTAAGGGAACTGGTAACCAGCACCTCGTAGCCGATCTTCTCATACATTTCCTTGACCTGTGCGGTAGCCTCGCCTTCATCGTCAGCCAGGTCCTGCTTGGTCAGCACAATCAGCGGCTCCAGGCCGGAGTGCTCGATATGCACCAGAAATTTATCAAGCAGATTGAGATTCATATCCGGCTCACGCACAGAAAACAGCAGTACAGCAAGCTTGACATTGGCAACCGGCGGACGGATCAGCTCCGATTCCCGGGGCAGAATTTCATCCACCATTCCTTCACCATTTTCGGTCAAAACGTACATAATGCGGTCACCAACCAGCGGTGCTGTTCCTTTTTTCTTGAGAATTCCCCGCCCGCGGCACTGTACCGCTTCCTCTTCTGTAGCAATGAATCCGTCCCGCAGCGGCTTGACATAATAATAACCGCTCAGTGCTTTAACAATTATACCTTCAGGCATACATGTTGAGCCTTCCTCTCCTGATTTTGCGCAAAAGACCCAAGCTCAGGTTCGAGCCGGGTCATCGCGCCGCTGTACCGGCCATCCCGTATAAGTACACGGAATGGGGGCAGCTTATCTCTGTTAATGGTCTTTGCTCTTGTCTTTATTATTACCGTTGCCGTTGCCGTTGCCGTTGCCTTTACCATTACCGTTAGACTTGGCCTGGACGGCTTCTTCCGTCAGAAATCCGGTCTGGTCAACATCATCCGCATTCTCTCCGCCCTCGGAGTCCGGCGGCAGAATCTCCGGCTCAATCGTCGGCTCCGGCGGTGCCTGTGTAGGCACCGGTGTCGGCTCCGGTGTCTGTGTCGCCGGCGGCTCCGGCTGCTGGACCGTCCCGTTCTTTGCATCCGAATAGCGGACCTCAAAGGCTTCAATGTATTCGCCGTCCTGATAGATCGAGACTGCTCCGTCCTTATTAGGGGCGAGCACCAGATTTACGGACAGCACCTGGCTCTTGGCAATCGTCCGTGTTCCCCACTCCTGAGGCTCCCCCTCATTCCGGGCATCAGAGTAGACGATACGGATCTTGGTCTTCTTGCCGTCACTGGACGGTGCCACTGGCACATTGAACGTATAGTTCAGCGCTTCCGGCGGATATCCGGTGCTAATCGAGACAGAGATCTTATCCCCCGGAGATACCAGGTCACCCTGCTCATAAGGCCACTGCTTGGTAATCTTTCCTTCTTCGACGGAATAGCTGGTATCCTCGCTAACCTCGTCAAGCACCAGTCCGATTTCCTCAAGCATGGCTTTGGCTTCATTCTGTGTTTTGCCTGTCAGGTCAGGCATTGGCTTACTCTCTTTACCCTTGCTTACAAAGATGACAATCGCAGCTGTTTCCGGGTCATATTCACTGCCCTCCGCCGGATCAGAGCCGATCACCTGGCCTTCTGCAAAATCCTCACTGAACCGCGGGTCCTGACTGATCCGGCTCTGGTCCACACCTTCTGCAATCAACGCTTTTACGGCATCATCATAGGTTCCGCCGGTCAGCTTGGGAATGTTGGAGGTAGGCTTAGCCGTACTTACCGTGAGGATGATATGCGTACCTTCTTTGACCACAGTGCCTTCTTTTTTGCTCTGCTCCCAGACTACATTCTCGCCGAAGTTAGGATTGTACTGCTGTACAACCGGATCCTCCACAATAAGTCCGATTTCATCAAGCATAGCTGTAGCATTTTCAAGCGACTGGTTCGTTACATTAGGTACCGTAACCTCAGGAACAACCAGCTGAGACCTCACATACCAGGCGACACTGCCCATTGCAATCAGCAGAAGCAGCGTTAAGCCGACCCATAGCGCCGGCATGCCCCATTTCCGTTTCTTAGGGCCAGCGGCGACAGGCGGTACATCCTCATCATCCTCAATCCGGCGCATCCGGTCTTCTCCTCCGCCGCTGCCGCGGCTGCCCAGAGTATGCTGAATTGGCTTGATCGCCGGAATAATCCGGGTCCGGTCCTCGTCCTCATCATCATGAAAGGAAGCCTTGGTCTCGCTGCGCCGTTCAGGCAGCAGGCAGGTCTCCAGATCCTGAAGCATCTGCTTGGCTGACTGATAGCGCTCATCCGGATTTTTACGCATGGAACGCAGGATTACATTTTCTACGCTTTGCGGAATCAGCGGATTCAATACACGAGGCTCTTCAAATTCCTCCTGCAGATGCTTAAGCGCTACGCTGATCGGACTTTCGCCCAGAAAAGGCAGCACGCCTGTTAACATCTGGTAAAGAACAATACCCAGTGAATACAGGTCAGACTTCTCTCCTGTTGCTACCCCTTTGGCATGCTCAGGTGAAAAATAATGCACGGAGCCGACTACCGAGCCAGTTTGGGTAATAGTAGTAGAGGTTACCGCACGGGCGATCCCGAAATCCGTTACCTTAACACGTCCGTTACGGCCGATCAGTATATTATGAGGCTTGATATCACGGTGAATAATCTGGCTCTGATGGGCATGATCCAGCGCATCGCAGATTTGCGAGGCAATCCGGATAGCCTCATCCACCTGAAGCGGCGCACGCTCCTTAATAATTTCATTCAGGTTCTTGCCTTCAACATATTCCATTACGATGTAATGAACATCCTCTTCCTGGCCTACATCGTAAATGCTGACTACGTTTGGATGTGATAAGGATGCGGCTGACTGAGCCTCACGCCGGAAACGGCGGATGAACTCCTCATCATGCACAAACTGGTTTCTCAATACTTTAATGGCGACGTTCCGGTTAAGCAGGATGTCATGGGCTCTGTATACAAGCGCCATGCCGCCAGCCCCGACCCGTTCGATGACTTGGTAACGGCCGCCCAATTCGTGACCGATCATCTGTTCCACTCCTTTGTCTCGGGCACAGCGGCCTCTCCTTGATGTTCTAACAAAGCGACGCTTATATTATCGCCGCCACCGGCAAGCAAGGCCAGTTGAAGTAAGCGGTCCGCTCTTTCCTCTAAAGGAATTTCATGAATGCCTGCCACCTTGCCCAGATGCTCCTGGCTAATAAAATTACTCAGGCCGTCACTGCATAACAGCAGCAGCTCTCCTGGAGCAAGACTGACAGGAGCCATATCCGCCTTTACCTCGGCATCAGTTCCGAGCGCCCTGATCAGCACATTGCGGCGCGGATGGCTGCCGAGCTCCTCCAGGCTGATCTGGCCGTTCTTGAACAGCTCATTGACCAGTGTATGATCCTCGGTTAACTGAATTGCGGTACTGTCTTTGATTAGATAGGCTCTGCTGTCCCCGATGTGGCCGATGTAGCCTTCAGGTCCGTTAAGCAAGGCCGCAACGACAGTAGTCCCCATGTTATGGTATTTCTCATCACTGGAAGACTCGATAAACACTGTACGGTTAGCTTCAATAATTGCGTCGGACAGAGCCTCACTCAGCTCCCCGTCCTTGCGGTCAGGAGGCAGGCTGTCCAGCTTGCTGCGCATGGTCTCAAGCGCCAGCTTGCTTGCTGTATCCCCCGCCAAATGCCCTCCCATACCATCGGCAATGATCCCCAGAGTATAACCGTGTTGTGTAGCGCCGATCCAGACCGAATCCTCATTGACGGTACGGACCCGCCCTACGTCACTGGCATGAACTGTTCTGATCAAATATCCTCACCCCAACTCCATATGTTTGGCACGCAGCTGTCCGCATGCGGCCGCAATATCATGGCCCTGCTCACGGCGGATGGTTACGTTCACGCCATGGTCGGCCAGAATACGCTGAAATTCAAAGATATCATTGCGGGAAGTTCTTACGTATTTGCGCTCCGGAACGTGGTTGACCGGAATAAGGTTAACGTGGCAGAGCATCGTCTTGAGAACACCTGCCAGCTCCTTTGCATGCTCCGGCTGATCGTTGACGCCGCCGATCAGGGCATATTCAAAGCTGATACGGCGGCCTGTCTTGGCCTGATAATAACGCAGGGATTCAATTACATCATCAAACGGGTAGCGGCGGTTGACCGGCATGAGCTTAGAGCGCAGCGTATCATTCGGCGCATGGATCGAAATGGCCAGATTGATCTGGGTGTCCTCATCGGCAAATTTGTAAATATTCGGGACAATACCGCTTGTTGAGACAGTGATATGGCGCTGCCCGATGTTAAGGCCCTTCTCATGGATCATCAGGCGCAGAAATCTCATGGTTGCATCGTAATTCTCGAACGGCTCACCGGTACCCATAATTACGATACTGCTGACACGCTCGCCGCGTCCGTCGAGGATCTGCTGGGAACGGACCACCTGGGCTACAATCTCGCCAGCAGTTAGATCACGCTTCAGCCCGCCCAGTGTTGAGGCACAGAAGGTGCAGCCGATCCGGCAGCCTACCTGTGTCGTCACGCATACGCTGTTGCCGTAGTTGTGCTTCATAATAACTGTTTCGATTGCATGATCATCATGCAGTCCAAACAGGAATTTCACTGTACCGTCTTTGGATTCCAGCTTGGTGATTTCCGTCAGGGCGTTCATTCTGAACTGTTCATCCAGCTTGGCGCGCAGACCCTTGGACAGATTGCTCATCGCATCGAAATCATTGACCCGTTTTACATACAGCCAGTCAAAAATCTGTCCGCCGCGGAAGGCAGGCTCTCCGTTATCCTTAGCCCACTGCTGCAACTCTTCGAGAGTAAAATCATATATTAAAGGTTTCATTATAGTTAGCACCTGTTCTTTCATAAAAGTATAAAACATCATTGAATGTACGGCTGTCAGCAAGCTGAGCTTTTAACGCAAAACGAATACCGCCCCTTACAAGGACGATATGACAAGTCTTCTAAAGAATATGCGTATTATTTCTCATTCTTCCTATTTTAACACAAAATTCAGAGACGGTAAAAGAAAAGCCCGCCGCGCACCAGAATCTGCGGGCGGGACCTCTGTCAATCTTCCGTTAATACTGCTTTCTACAAGATTCGCTGCAGCCGCGCGATATAGAATCCGTCGCTTCCGAAATGCTGCGGCAGCAGCTGAATTCCTTCTCCGGCAGCAAGCGCCGTATCTTGGGTCCGCTCCCAGATAGGCGAGCTGAAGCTGTCAGGAACAAAGTCCGGATTCCGTGCCAGAAAAGCAGCGACAATTGCACTGTTCTCTGCCTGCTCTGTTGTACATGTGCTGTATACCAGCAATCCTCCCGGCTTCACCAGCCTGGAGACAGACTGCAGGAGCTCTCCCTGCAGGCCGGCAATACTGTCCACATCCTCCGGCTGCTTGTTCCACTTCAGATCCGGCTTGCGGCGGATTACGCCGAGCCCGGAGCAAGGCGCGTCCAGCAGGACCCGGTCAAAGGATTGCCCGGGCAGCTCATCTGCCAGCTCCAGTGCATCTGCATGTCCTGTTGTAATACAGTCCAGGCCAAGGCGCGCAGCCTGCTCCGAGATCAGCTTTGCTTTATGGGCGTGCAGATCGTTGGCATAGATATAACCGTCATCCTTCATGAGCTCGCCCATATGGGCGCTTTTGCCGCCCGGAGCCGCGCAGCAGTCAAGCACTCTCATGCCAGGCTCAGGTGCCACAGCTTCCGCAACCAGCATGGAGCTTTCATCCTGGACGGACAGATAGCCGTCTGAATACCAGGAGGTTAACGCCAGATTGCCTGCTCCCTTAACGACGATACCGTATGGGCTTACCCTGGAAGCAGCCGCGTTCAATCCTGCCCCGAGCATCTGCTCAAGCAGCTTGTCCCGGCTGATCATCGTCGTATTCACCCGGACGCTGACAGCGGGAGGTTCATTATTGGCGGCACACATCGCCTCCGCTATCCCGATTCCGTACTCCGCTGCCCAGCGCTCCACCATCCAGAGCGGATGGGAGTGGAGAACAGAGATCCGCTCGGCTTCACTGAGGCCCGGCTTCAGCACAGGCAGCTCACCTGCCCGCAGCACGCTGCGCAGCACCCCGTTCACCATTCCGGAAATCCCCTGATGCCCGCGCTTTTTGGCAATATTAACCGCCTCGTTGACAGCTGCGTGCGGCGGAATCCGGTCCAGATACATAATCTGATACAGGCTCAGGCGCAGCAGATTGCGCACCCAAGGGGTCAGCTTGGCTATGCCCTTGCTCACGAAATCCTCCAGAACGTAATCCAAGGTAATCAGACGTGAAAGGGAACCGTATACCAGCTCCGTCGCCAGCCCGGAATCCTCACGGCTGAGTCCGGCCTTCTGCAGGCTGACGTTCAGTAAAAGATTGCTGTACGCTCCTTCCTGCTCGACTCTCACCAATACGTCTAGCGCCACAGTACGGGCAGTAGCAGCCTTGCCGGCTGCGGCACTGCCGCCCGGTCTGCCGTTATTGCCCTGCGGCTTCGTGCCCCCGCCCGTGCGGCCGGGTTTCTGTCCGCCGCGGCCGGAGCCGCCGCCATTCATGCCCGCGCTCAACCGAGTACCGTCCCGGTGTTCATAGCCGCACCGCGGCTGAAGTCACCGGCGCTCATCGCTTTTTTGCCGGCAGGCTGCACAGAGGTCAGCAGCAGTGAACCGTCACCGGTGCTCACCTCTACACCGCGCTCATTGACCGCAAGCACTGTGCCCGGCGCCCGGGATGCCGGCTGCTGATTGTCAGACGGTTTAGCGGCTGCCCACACCTTGAACGTTTCACCATTCCAGAGCGTGAATGCCCCGGAGAACGGCACCAGCCCCCGGATCCGGTTATAGATGTCACGGGAGCCGGCCGTCCAGTCGATCCTTTCGTCGTCACGGCTAAGATTCGGCGCGTAGGTCGCTTCATTATCATCCTGCTTCACCGCATCAACACGGCCTTCCGCCAGCCGCGGCATCTCCGCCTGCAGCAGGTCCCGCCCGGCTGTGCTAAGCTTTTCAAACAGATCGCCTGCAGTATCCTCATCACCGATCGGCACCTCGACACGTGAAATCATGTCACCGGTATCCAGCCCTTCAGCCATATACATCAGGGTTACGCCGGTAACCTTCTCCCCGTTGATAATGCAGCGCTGAATCGGCGCGCCGCCGCGGTATTTCGGAAGCAGAGAGCCGTGTACATTCACACAGCCGTTTGGAGGCAGATCAAGTACACTTTTCGGCAAGATCTGCCCATAGGCAGCGGTAACGATAAGATCCGGCGCGTACTCCGCCAGCTCTGCCACCGCCTCCGGACGGCGAAGCCGTTCCGGCTGCAGTACAGGAAGCCCCAGTGCCAGTGCCGCTTCCTTTACCGGAGTAGGCATGAGGGTCTTCTTGCGGCCCTGCGGCCGGTCCGGCTGGGTTACAACAGCAACCACTTCATAGCCTTGCTCAACTAACATTTTCAGCGAAGGGACGGCGAATGCCGGAGTTCCCATGAAAACAATTTTCATTCGGCTCACTCCCCGGACTCGCTATGTTCAGCTGTATATTCATAAACCTTCTCGGCAATATCGGTGAACAGAACCCCGTTGAGATGGTCAATTTCATGCAGGAATGCACGCGCCAGAAGGCCGCTACCGGTAATTGTGATCTCGTTGCCCTCACGGTCAAGCCCGCGCACAGTTACCGTCTCAGCCCGGCGGACATCCCCGTTCAAGCCGGGAATGCTCAGGCAGCCTTCCGGCCCGAACTGCTCACCCTCTGTGCTCACGACTTCGGGATTGATCATTTTGATCAGCCCATGCTCCTCGTCAGCATCCACAACGATCAGGCGCTTCAGAATTCCCACCTGCGGCGCAGCAAGGCCAACGCCTTCCGCATCGTACATGGTATCCGCCATATCATCCAGCAGCTTCTGCACATTCGGGGTTACCTTGGTTACAGCTTTTGCTGTTTTGTGCAATACCTCATCCGGTTCTTTTACAATTAATCTGATTGCCATTACACGTACACCATCCTTGTTCTGAACGTTCTATATTCTCTATATTGTATCATGCCTTAGGTCTACATCAACATCTGCGGGTCCACATCAATACTGATCTGCAAGTTATTGTCGCGGACTGAATCCTCAAGCTCCTCCGCAATCTGCCGGGCCAGCCCGATGGCATCGATTGTCCCACGCCACTTGATGATACACTGGAACCGGTATCTTCCCTTCAGCTTGGGCAGCGGGGAAGCGACCGGGCCAAGCAGGTCAAGCGCATCCGCAGACAGCTTGTCCAGGCTGGCGAACCAGCGCAGCTGCCTGGCCCGCCCCTGCAGATTCAGCGCGTAATTCTCTGCCATTTTCAGCAGCAGCGGAAGCTGCTCATGGGAGAGGGTGACGAGAATCAGCCGGCAGTATGGCGGGTAATGCAGGGCTCTGCGGTGCTTCAGCTCATCGCGGACGAAGGACGCATAATCATGTCCGCTGGCATGCACGATTGAATAGTGCTCCGGCGTATAGGACTGCACCACTACCTCACCCGGAAGCTGGTGTCTGCCGGCCCGTCCGGCTACCTGTGTCAGCAGCTGAAAGGTCTTCTCGCCGGCCCGGAAATCGGGCAGATTCAGTGCAGAGTCGGCTGTGATTACACCTACAAGGGTAACGTCAGGGAAATCAAGCCCTTTGGCTACCATCTGCGTGCCCAGCAGGACGTCGGCTTTTTTGTCCCTGAACTGATTCAGCAGCTTTTCGTGGGAGCCCTTCTCTGTTGTTGTATCTACGTCCATACGGATAACCCGTATACCTGGGAAGAGCTTACCCAGCTCTTCCTCTACCCGCTGCGTTCCGGTACCGAAGAATCGGATATGCTCACTTCCGCAATCCGGGCAGACCTTAGGCGAAGGCTCCGCATGGCCGCAGTAATGACAGCGGAGATTGTCGCTGCGGCTGTGATAAGTGAGCGAGATATCGCATTCCGGACAGGTAGCGACATAACCGCAGCTCCGGCACATGACAAAGGTGGAAAAGCCGCGTCGGTTCAGGAGCAGCACCGTCTGCTCCCCCTTCTCCAGCCTGCTCTCCAGCGCGGCATGCAGCCTGCGGCTGAACATGGAGCGGTTGCCCTCCTTCAGCTCATCGCGCATATCGACGACATGCACCTTCGGCAAGGCATTGCCCAGCGCCCGGGTCGGCATCTCCAGCAGCACCGGCGAGAAGTGGATATCACTCTGCGATCTGGCTGCATGATAGCTCTCCAGTGAAGGGGTAGCCGAGCCCAGTATTACCGCCGCTCCGCCTTGCTCCGCTCTGCGGACAGCAACATCGCGGGCATGATACTTCGGATTCTCCTCCTGCTTATAGGAGGATTCATGCTCTTCATCCATAATAATCAGGCCCAGGTTCGCAAACGGGGCGAATACTGCAGAGCGCGCACCGACCGCCACCGTCGCTTTGCCTTCACGGATCTTGCGCCATTCGTCATAGCGTTCACCGACGGACAGACGGCTGTGCATGACAGCTACACCGCTGCCGAACCGGCCCTTGAACCGTTCCACCATCTGCGGGGTGAGTGCAATCTCCGGCACCAGCACAACCGCCTGCCTGCCCTGATCCACAGCACGCTGGATACACTGCAGATATATCTCTGTTTTGCCGCTTCCGGTTACACCGTGCAGCAGAAAGACCTCATGCTGCTGCTCATCAACCGTCCGGGCAATCCGTGTGAATACCTGCTGCTGCTCCGGTGTAAGCGGCAGCGGTGTACTCGGCTTGAAGTCGCGGCCCCGGTAAGGATCGCGGTAGACCTCAATTTCACTGATTTCAATATAGCCCTTTTCTTCCAGCGCCTTGACCGTACCCGCCGTAACCTGGAGCACGGCGAGCAGATCCTTCATCGGCATCGGCAGCATCTGCTCCATTTCAATCAGGTAAGACAGGACATCCTTCTGCCGGACAGAACGGGCCGGGAAGCTGCTTAGCGATTCCCGGGCAGCCGCCAGTCCGATTGCCAGGTCAACCGCCTTCAGCTTTTTCTTGCCCATTTTGTCCTTGATCGACTGGCTTTCGGTAAGCACACCGCGGCGCAGCATAAATTTAACCGTCTCCGCCGCTCCTGGAAAGCTGCGGGTCAGCTGCTTCATGGTCACTTCTCCGGCCTGCCTGACAAAATCAATAATCGTCCGCTCCTCCAGATCCTCTTCCAGGAACAGCGGAAACAGCTCATCCTCCGGCTTGGCCTCAGCTTCAGCCTCTTCACCAAGCGAGATGAGGCGTTCAGCCTTGCCCTTCAGGGCGGTAGGCAGCATAGCCTGCAGAGCCGAGATGCGCCGGCAGGCATACCGCTGGCTCATCCAGTCGCCCAGCTCAACCAGCTCGGGCGACAACGGCGGCATAAGATCCAGCACCTCCTGGATCGGCTTGAGTCTTGCGCCGGCCCCGGTCTCTCCG
Source organism: Paenibacillus sp. FSL R7-0273 (assembly GCF_000758625.1). Taxonomy (NCBI): domain Bacteria; kingdom Bacillati; phylum Bacillota; class Bacilli; order Caryophanales; family Paenibacillaceae; genus Paenibacillus; species Paenibacillus sp. FSL R7-0273. Next base: position 3,073,535 of record NZ_CP009283.1, on the reverse strand, counting down.
GATTCCAGCGATACTACAAAGCCCTGAACTGTCCTGTGGCCGAAGGGGACAGCCACCCGGCTGCCCACCTCTATCCACAGCTTCAGCGCGTCAGGAATCAAATAATCGAACGGCCGGTCGGTGCTGCGCACAGGAACATCGACAATGACCTTCGCTATTTCCATTATAACGTGACTCCCGGGAGGCGCTCTGCCGCGAGGCTCAGCAGCCGTTTAGCCACTTCATCCTTGGAGCTGAGCGGGAGATCCAGCACCAGCCCGCCGGCATCATAAATGGATACAATGTTGGTGTCCGTGCCGAAGCCCGCTCCGGCTTTGGACACATCGTTAGCGACTATCAGGTCCAGATTTTTGCGGATCAGCTTGTCCCTTGCATAGAATTCCAAATTACTCGTTTCGGCGGCAAACCCGATCAGGAACTGGCCATCCTTCTCTTTGCCCAGGCTCTCCAGAATGTCCGTTGTTTTAACCAGCTCAAGCGTCATCGTATCCCCGCTCTTTTTAATTTTGGCTTCTGCACTGTGCTTTGGACGGTAATCCGCTACAGCTGCCGCTTTAACAAGAATGTCACAGCCGTCCCAGCAGCTCACAACCGCATCCAGCATCGCTTGGGCCGATTCAACACGGACCAGCTTAATGTCAGGGTCCTGCGGCGGCGCCTCATCCGTCCTTGCCGCAATCAGAGTAACCTCGGCCCCCATCGCCCGGGCAGCCCGGGCGATGGCAAAGCCCATTTTTCCGGAGGAGTCATTGGAAATATAACGGACCGGATCAATGCGTTCCACCGTCCCGCCAGCGGTAACCATTACTTTTTTGCCGCTTAAGGGACCCTTAGCCTTATCAGGCTGAATGTTAAAGTAATTCTCAACCACACGGACGATTGATTCAGGCTCTTCCAGCCTGCCCTTGCCTACATATCCGCAGGCCAGCAGTCCCTCACCGGGTTCTATAAACTGCACGCCTCGCGAGGCCAGTGTATTCATATTGCTGATCACAGCCGGATGCTGATACATATGGACATTCATTGCCGGAGCCACCATGACAGGCGCAGTCGTTGCGAGCAGGGTGGTGGACAGCATATCATCAGCCAGTCCGTGCGCCATCTTGGCAATAATATTGGCCGTTGCCGGGGCAATCAGTACCAGATCCGCTGAACCGGCCAGATCAATATGAGAGATAGAAGCGGGGTCACGCTCCTGAAAGGTATCACTGTACACCCGCTGCTTAGACAGAGACTGAAAAGTCAGCTCGGTAATAAACTGTTTGGCCGAAGCTGTCATAATAACATGGACTTCGGCCCCCTTTTGGGCCAGCTTGCTGGTCAAGGCCGCCGCTTTGTAGGCAGCAATGCCCCCTGTTACACCAAGGATAATGGTTTTGCCTGTTAAGCTGTTCAACATAATCCCCCCTGTTCAATCGATAACCGGATGATAATTTTACTTCTCCTGCACCGGCAAGAAGAAACGGCTGCGCCGCCTTCAGTCAAGGTTGGCACCCGTTTATTGTGTCAAGCAGAATAGCTGTGGTGTCCTTCAAGGACGCTATCCGTTTCTGCAGAGATATAAGGATAATTTATAGGGTAGTACATATTAAATCCTATATTTTAAAAAAATAACAACCTTCCGGTTGTCAGGAACAGCCCGGTTAGGGCTACATATGACATTATACAACACAATTCCGGCTAACCGGAGAAAAAACGGCACCGCCGCTGTTACAACATGGCGGAGCCGTTTCTTGCTGCAGGTATAGCAAACAGTGCGTACTACTCTTCGCCGCGGGTTACAATAATGCGGTCTTCATAAATCTCTTCCAGCGCAACGCCGACAAACTTGTGTGACTTTGGCGCCTTTACATCTGTTTTGCCGCCTTCACGTAGCAGTCTGGCCCGGCGGGCTGCAGCAACAACCAGCGAATACTTGCTGTCAACCTTGTTCATCATTTCATCAATAGACGGATATAGCATGTAAGACACCTCTTCATCATTTACTGTAAATATGGATCAATCTGACGGCGCATATTATCTTACTTTGCAGTGTTCGGCGATAATGATGCTCTCAATACGTTTGCAGGCGAGGTCGATCTCATCATTCACTACGGCGTAGTCATAGTGCCGGATCAGCCCAATCTCATCTTCAGCAACAGACATGCGGTGGCTGATTACATCAGGATGCTCAGTCCCGCGTCCGCGGATACGGTCCTTGAGCTCATCCATGGATGGCGGAAGCAGGAACACAAAAATTCCCTCCGGGAACTTTTCTTTAACCTTAAGTGCTCCCTGCACCTCGATCTCCAGAATGATGTCTTTGCCGCTCTCCAGCGTCTGCTCCACGAAATCACGCGGGGTACCATAATAGTTGCCTACATATTCTGCATGCTCCAGCAGCTGGTCCGCTTCGATCATAGAAGTAAACTCATCTCTGGTCTTGAAAAAATAGTTAACTCCGTTCTCTTCGCCTTCACGCGGACTCCGGGTGGTGGCAGATACGGAATAGACAAGCTCAGGCATTTTGGGTCTTAATGCAGTACAGACCGTGCCCTTGCCAACGCCGGAAGGTCCGGATAAAATAATCAGCAATCCTTTTGACATAGTACACTCCAATTGTTGTTATTCGTCGTTATCGTCATCTTTGCTGGACAAGCGGTGTGCCACAGTCTCCGGCTGGACGGCCGACAGAATGACATGATCGCTGTCAGTAATAATAACAGCACGTGTCCGGCGGCCATAGGTCGCATCGATCAGCATATGCCGGTCTCTGGCTTCCTGAATGATACGCTTGATCGGTGCAGATTCCGGGCTGACAATGGAAATAATACGGTTGGCCGATACGATATTCCCAAAGCCGATGTTAATTAATTTGATTGCCATGTTCCGGTTGTTCCCCCCATAAGTTACATCTTCGCTTATCGAAATCCCTGTTCACTCTATATTCGCCGCCTGCTCGCGAATCTTCTCCAGCTCGGCCTTCATCTCAAGCGTAAGGTTCACCAGAGTCAGATGATTGCATTTCGACCCGATTGTATTGGTCTCCCTGTTCATTTCCTGGATGAGAAAATCCAGCTTGCGTCCTGCCGGTCCGCTCCCGCTCAGCAGGGCCCTGCATTGTTCAAAATGACTGTACAGCCGGGTAAGCTCTTCATCGATATTACAGCGGTCAGCAAAGATAGCCATTTCCATTCCAAATTTATGCTCTTCAAAAGGGAACGTTCCGTCATTCAGTTCGCTCAGCCGCTGACGCAGCTTGTCGCGGTATTCACTTACTACTACGGGGGCAACTGCAACCATAGCGGCATGCAGCTCTTCCAGATGGACAAGCCTGTCCGACAGATCGGCCGCAAGATGAGTCCCTTCACGGGCGCGCATCTGAAGCAGCGATTGAAGACTCTGCGTCAATCCCTGCTCAAGCATCCCGGAGCACTCCTCGGCTGAACCGGCTGTAACGGCAGACGGCTCCTCCTTCAGTTCCATAATACCGGGTATAGAGAGTATATCACGCAAGGTCAACTCCCCGTCCATTCCGAACTCACTCCTGAGCGCTTCCGCCGCCTCAAGATAGGCTTTCACCGCCGGACGGTTAAGAACCTGCAGGGAAGCAGCATCTTCCGCGACTTCCCTGTTAATGATAACATCTACCCGTCCCCGTCTGATATGTTCCTGCACAAGCTTACGCAGCATATCCTCATAAACCATCCAATCCCGGGGCATCCGCAGCACAACTTCGCAGTAACGGTTATTCACCGACTTGACTTCGAACGTAATCTTGTAACCGCCGAATTGCAGGGAGGATTGACCGTATCCGGTCATGCTAAATGACAACGGAATCACATCCATTACACTATTGTAATTGATTCTTACTAGCGAAACAAGGGGGACAATTTGCGCCCCTGCTTCTCCCAGATATACTCCAGCAGCTGCACGCTCATCTCATAAAACATAAACGGAGTCATCAGATAGATACCGTTAAAATGCGCCGTGGCCGCATCCAGCAGCTCCTTGGCAATCGCCACACCCTCTGCCCGGCCGGCCTCGCCTTCAAGGCCCTGCATCCGTCTGCGCACCTCATCTGACAGCTGGATCCCCGGCACCTCGTTATGCAGATATTCTGCGTTGCGGCCGCTGGCCAGCGGCATAACTCCGATAAAGATTGGAATATCCAGGTGCCGCGTAGCAGCTGCGATGTTCGCTATCAGCTCCGGATCATAGACAGGCTGGGTCATAATATAATCGGCACCGGAGGCAATTTTCTTCTCCAGGCGCTGCACCGCTTTGTCCAGATGCTTCACGTTCGGGTTAAAGGCTGCTCCGATGACGAACTTGGCCTTTTGCTTGAGCGGCTTGCCGGAGAAGGCAATACCGTCGTTAAGCTGCCTGATCATCCGGATAATTTCGAAGGAGGTCAGGTCATAAATTGAGCTTGAGCCCGGCAGGTCGCCGAACCGCGCCGGATCACCGGTTACAGCCAGCACATGGTCAATGCCCAGTGCATCAAAGCCCATCAGATGGGACTGGGTCCCGATCAGGTTGCGGTCCCGGCAGGCCACATGCACCAGCGGGCGGAGCCCTGTGCGGGCCTGCACCAGCGAACCGAGCGCCATATTGCTCATCCGGGTAACCGCCAGGGAATTGTCAGCAAGCGTCAGTGCATCGGCACCCGCTCTTCTCAGTGCCTCCGCCCCCTTCATGAACTTCGTAATATCCAGATCGCGCGGCGGGTCGAGCTCCACGATCACCGTGTGGCGTTCCTTCACCAGATCAACCAGGTTAGGCTCACGGCCGTTCTGGTCACCACTATCATCGAGATGCTCATGCACTACTATCTGCTCCGTACTCCGTGTTACTGCCCGCTCAGCCAGCGGCTGGGCAATGTATCCTTGCAGGGCTGCCGAGATTTCAGCGATATGCTGCGGTGTTGTACCGCAGCATCCGCCGATAATCCGGCTGCCCATATCAGCAAATACGGGGGCCATCTGCCCGAAATAGTCCGGAGTAGCGCCATAGCGGTACTGCCCGTCCACATAGTCTGCAATCCCTGCATTCGGATAGACGGACACCGGCAGCGCAAGGCTTCCCTGCAGTGTTCTTAGGGCACGCTTGATGCCGTTAGGCCCGGTCCGGCAGTTGAAGCCGATTACGTCTGCCCCGTCCTGCTCCAGAATGCGGAACGCTTCCGGCAGTGTTAATCCGTCCAGCGTACGCGCTGTCTCATCCACAGCCAGCTGGCAGATGACCGGCAGGCCGCTCAGCTTACGTACCGCCTTCAGTGCCAGATGCAGCTCTTCCACATCATAGAAGGTCTCCAGCATGATGCCGTCCGGCTGCTCATCAAGCAGCGCGGACAACTGCTGAGCATAGAAGCGCTTCAGCTCCGCGGCTGACAGATTCGCCCGTTTGCCGGCCCGGATAGAGCCGACGGCTCCGACCACGTAGCCTGTCTCCCCTGCAGCCTTACGTGCGATCCTTACACCCGCGCGGTTAATCTCCTCTACCTTGCCCTCCAGCCCGAATTTGGCCAGCTTGTCATAGTTGGCGGAATACGTATTGCTCTCCAGCAGCACCGCTCCGGCTTCAATATAGCTGCGGTGCACATCTTCAATGACCTCAGGCGAGGTCAGATTCAATTCCTCATAGGAGATACCGACGGGGAAGCCCTTCTGATATAAAAAGGTTCCCATCGCTCCGTCTCCGACCAATACGTTATTCTTCCATGCAGAGCGCAAATCCGGCTTCACCGCAAGAACCTCCCCTATACTGTCATTAGTTTCATACTAATGTAACATAAATCGGGATGGATGATAAGCATTCAGCAGCCCCAATTCTCAGCCTGTCCGGCAGCTGTCCTGCATGGCATTACAAAAAATGCCCATACTACTTTTATTAACCAGCAAAGGACTGTTTAGACTGAAAAGAAAAACGCGCAGGCTACTGATCCGGAAGTACACCGTTATATTCATTTTATCATCGCTCTCATTAGCCTATCTCTTTCTGCTTGACTGGCTGTTTGGTTATGGCATAGGGAACATAGGCTATGTTCTAAACTACCTGCTCTATACCGCCTCAGAGAAACTGGCTGCCGCTGTTATGCTGCTCGCTCTTATCGTGCCGGACATCATCTACTGGATACGCGGCTCTCAGCCGGGACGGGGTTCCGAAAAGTAGCTGCGTACCGCAGTAACAATAATCAGAATCGCTGGAATTACTATCATAAACACCGGGTAGACGGTGTACAGCAGGCGCGCCCCCTCATCCAGATGCTCGGTAAAGCTGCGGGCATCCAGCATGGAGGTGAACAGGATGATCAGGCTGCAGGGATAGAGCATTCTCCGGTAAGGCAGATTAAAGAGCTCCGAAATTCCGATTAGCGCAGCGGTGAAGAAGACGGACATTTTGAAAAAAACCCCGATAATCAGCACCATGACCACAAAAATATCAACCCGCTGGATGAAATCCGATATGGAAATCTTGCTGATCGTCGGCATCAGCGGCAGCGGGGAGCGCTCTGCAATATCCGCTCCGAGCACTGAAATATTAAGCGCGATCGTCGCACTCAGCAGCACGGCTGAAACCAGCATGGCTGCTGCAATTACCCAAGGACCTTTGCGCATATCGGACAGATAAGGCATCAGCATTGTGAAAACGACCATTTCACCGAACGGGAACATGTAATTCTGACGCACCACTGAATCTATTACCGGCCAGAGTCCGTCTCCCAGAACAGGCAGCAGCTGCTGCAGATTAATGGAGCCGGACAGCATCAGCAGTACCATACTGAATAATCCGATCATCAGAACGATTATAGTAAACACCAGCGAGGTCCGGGTTAGCACCTCTGTCCCCTTATGGAGCACGTAGGAGCTTGACAGGATCATCAGCATACTGAGGATAAAGAGGGGCGTGTTATGCATCGTAGCCATTGCAAGCATGGTACTGCCGTCACGCAGCCCCCTGCCCGAAAGATTCATATACAAAATAATATACATCAGCGCCACCGGTGTGCCGATTACAGGGCCAAGCAGCTTGCGGGTATACGCTGTAAACGGCATTTCCGGATGCTTTCTGTACAGATAGGCGTACCCCCAGAACATTAGCAGGCCGGCTGCGCAGCCAATAAGTATGGACAGCCAGGCATCTCTTCCGGCAGCCATCCCCAGATTGACTACCAGCGATGTTCCCAGCTCAAACAGCAGCGTGATACTGAAAAACTGCAGCAGACCTATCTTCACTTTTCCCATAATACACCTCCCCCGTTTCTAAGGATTCACCTGAAAAGAGTTATTCCGCATATCGGTGTGCCGGATAACGGCATCCGCATCGATTCTGTATTCACAATGGATAAAGATGTCCTCCCAGTGATCCTTAACCTTTTTCCAGCCCCGCGGATTGCTGCGCTCCATTAATTGCCCAAAACCGATGTAATCACTGTTGTATTTCTTGGCTGCCTCTATCGCAGTCTTCATTTTCTGCCTGGAATCTTTTATAAGGATCTGCGACAGAGCCTGAAGTGTATTCGGGGAGGTCAGATTCAGTGTATTGGGACTCTCCTTAATTGCCGCCTGCTGGCTGATTTTTACAATGAACACCGGATGCTCCGGGTCTGCCCCCTCGACACTAAGCTCTACCTGTGACTGATACACGTCAAACGTAATATAGCCTTCATGGGGATGCCGGATGACTGCCGGATAGCCCTTGATTTTATTGTGCAAAAGCGCAGTACCCAGAGCCGCATCCCCCGTCAGCCAGCCCTTCAGCCGGTCGTCCTTAAAGGCGGCAAGATCTGTCACCTTAATGACAGCATGCGGCGCGATCGTCTTCATATTGTCATTCGTATCCGCGCCTTCACGGGTCCCGTCAGTAGTAACGCCGTTAATAACCGGCCCTCCCCCTCTGAGCTGAATCCCCCTGATGACATCATCTACCTCCAAACGGAAGTTATAGCCGAACTGCTTAGAGGTCGTATCCAGCTTCTCCACCAGATCATTAGCCGGTATTTTGCTGAACACAGTCATCGTTGACAGAATATCCCGGGCAGCCTGGTCCTTGGCGACAAACACCAGACTGGTCAGCCTGGTATCACTTTCCCGCTCGAGCACATCCATCATGTCCTTGATCCCCTCCCGTGCCAGCTTTTCGGAAACCACCAGCACTCTGACATGGGCAAGCGAGAGGAAACGGGCGGTCTGACGGGACGCATTGGCCAGCGCCTCAAACATTGTGCGGCCTTTACCGGTGTATAAAGCGACCGGCGAGATTCCGCGCGCATTTTCCCCGGAAATTTCCTCAGCAACAATAACCTGAAAGGAAAGGACATATTTTTCGGCCTCACCCTCTCCCCTGTCGATGGCTACACCTGACACGATGGCCCGCCGGTTAAGCTCGACGCTGTCCCAGCAGCCGGTTAAAAGAAGGGGAATTACCAGCAGCATTATGATAAACGGGCACAGCCCAGGTTTACTCCTCTTCATGATGCCCCACCTTATCCTCTGGCCTGCGTGCAGTTGTGTTATTCCGGATAAGCGGAGCCAGTCCCGCTTCATGCCCGGTTGTTACACGTTTGTATTCCGGCTGCTCCGCCCTTAGCTGAGCTGCTGATTTTCCCCTGCCCATCAGCCAGAGCGGAAGTCGGAGGATGGTATCCTTCTGCCCTTTCACAGATAACGGGACAAAGGGGGACAGATACGGAATCCCGAATGAACGCAGGCTGTTCATATGCGCCACCAGCACAATAAGACCAAGCGTAATGCCGTAGAAGCCGAACATTCCGCCCAGGAGCAGGAACCCGAAGCGGATAATCCGGCCGGCTATCGCCATGTTGTATGCAGGAATCGCAAAGCTGGCAATGCCGGTCAGAGCGATAACGATGACCATAATGGGAGTTATAATACCGGCCTCTACAACCGCTGAGCCGAGAATGAGCGCCCCGACCACCGAAACCGTCTGTCCGATGACACGCGGCATCCGTACCCCGGCCTCGCGCAGAATTTCAAAGGCCCCCTCCATCAGAAGGGCCTCCACAAAGGCAGGGAACGGCACCGTTTCCCGCTGTGAGAGCAGATTAATAAGCAGGGTAGTCGGAATCATCTCGTAATGATAGGTTGTAAGTGCGATGTATACTGACGGGCCAAGCAGCAGGACGATGAAGCTTACATACCGGACAAGCCGCATCAGAATTGCAATGTCAAAGCGTTGCGAGTAGTCTTCTGCAGACTGGAAAAACTGGGTGAATACCGCCGGAAGAATCAGCACGAACGGTGTACCGTCAACGATAATGACAACACGTCCTTCCAGCAGATTCCCTGCTGCCACGTCCGGGCGCTCTGAATTATAAATGGTCGGAAACGGCGTAAACGTCTTGTCCTGAATCAGCTCTTCAATAAAGCCCGATTCCAGCACCTCATCAATGGATATCTTGTTCAGCCGGCGTCTTGCCTCTGCCACCAGATCTTCCCCGGCTATCTCCTTCATATACAGCATCGCTACATGCGTCTGGGTTTCTGTACCGATTTTGGTATACTCCAGCCGCAGCTTAGGTGATTTAATCCGCCGCCGGATCAAAGAAATGTTGGTAGCCACGGATTCCACGAAACCGTCCTTCGGCCCGCGGACTACCATCTGTGAGGAAGACTCTTCTACAGCGCGCGTCTCGCCGCCTTTGGTATCGCAGATAACCGCACTTGTGTATCCGTCTGCGAGAACAGCCGTATCACCTGATAGCACGGCCAGCAGCAGATCATTCCATTCATCTGTGACCTGGGCGTCGCCAAGCTCTAATACTCTTTGAACCAGCCGTGCGGGAAATGCCTCCTGGCTGCCTGTCTCTTCCGGCAGCCAGGAGGGCTGGTCTGCCAGTAACGAGCCGATAACGAACTCATTGACGGCAGTTGCATCCGCCAGACCGCTGATATGAACTGCTGCTGCCTGTATGGGATGCTCTTTTCCGACCAGTATTTTCCGCACCTTCAGATCCGGGCTTCCGCCAAGCGCAGTCCTGATCTTACGGATGTCCTCATCGAGAGCCCCTGTTAAGCCGGGTGTCCCCGATTCCGGACCGGACAAGCCTTCCTCCTTATTCTGGCTTGCCGGACTCTGCCGTCTGCCGTTCATCGGACTCCCCCTTTTTTAACAGTGGTTCCTATTATTCGCGGTTCGTCCTGCCATTATTCGGCTGATGAACCGGCTAGAAACACAAAAAAGGATGTCCGCAAGCCGTAAGGCTTATCGGACACCCTTCTATTCTGCTGAAATATAACGTGCGGGCGAGGTCCTGTCTTATTATACTTCTACAGATCCTGTGTAGACCACCTGAGCAGGCCCCGTCATATACACATGATTATCCTGCTCGTTCCATTCGATGAAAAGGTCGCCGCCCTTTAGACTGATAACAGCCGAGCGGTCAGTCAGGCCGTTCAGGACGGAGGATACCAGCGTTGCGCAGGCTCCAGTGCCGCAGGCCAGAGTCGGTCCTGCACCGCGCTCCCAGACGCGCATGTCCACATGGCCGCGGTTCAGCACCGTTGCAAACTCAACGTTTACTTTTCTCGGAAACAGGGGATGCACTTCAAGCTTGGGTCCCCAGGTCGCCAGATCAAAGCTGACAGCATCATCCACATAGATAACACAGTGCGGGTTGCCCATCGAAACAGCTGTAAATTTAAATTCTCTTCCGTCTGCCTCAATCGGCTGATCCTGCACCGGCTCGGCATCGATAGCAACCGGAATCTGTGTTCCGGACAATACGGGCTCGCCCATGTCCACGGTTACTGTCTCCACCACGCCGTCCTTCACCTTCAGCGACACCTTCTGCTCGCCGGCACCGATCGTTTCAATAACGATCTCTTCCGACTCCACCAGACCATGCTCATAGACATATTTGGATACGCAGCGGATCGCGTTGCCGCATTGCTCGGCCTCCGAGCCGTCGGAGTTCATAATGCGCATCATATAGTCTCCGCGTTCAGACGGCAGAATGTATACAAGCCCGTCGGCGCCAATTCCGAAGAACCGGTTGCACAGCTTAACCGCCAGCTCTGCAGCATTAGCCGGCAGCTCCTGCTCGCCGAATACGATAATAAAGTCATTGCCAAGACCGTGCATTTTTGTAAATTCCATTAATGGGTCCACTCCTAAAAGGTTGTTTGATAGCATTCAAAGGTGAACCAAGCATACCTCAAGGAGCGGGAACAAAGCTATTGATTTTATGCCGAAATTTTTGTACTTTTTATCATCGGCCGTCCGCCGCTCTTGCTGCGGTTCCGCTTGCCGCCCCATACGCTGCCTGCACCCATCACGAAGGTCGGGATACCAGCGCTAACCAGCACCAGGCACCATTCCCGGAAGTTCAGCGGTACGGTCTTGAAGACCGGCTGCAGCACCGGCAGGTACATGACGACCAGCATCAAAACGACAGAGGACAATACGGCCAGCACCAGCGGTTTATTCTGGAGCGGGTTGCGGTGGAATACCGAACGCGAGCTGCGGCAGTCAAATACATGGATCAGCTGGGCCATGACCAGAGTCGCGAAGGCCACGGACTGTGCGCGGATCAGCTGCTCTGCACTGCCTGGCGCGGTACGCAGCGTCAGCCAGAATGCGCCGAGTGTGCAGAGCCCGATCAGCAGGCCCCGGCTGATAATCTTCCAGCCCAGGCGGCGGGCAAAAATATTTTCCTTCGCTCCGCGCGGCTTGTGCTCCATCAGATCCTTCTCCGGCTGGTCTACCCCGAGCGCCATAGCCGGCAGCCCGTCAGTTACCAGATTGACCCACAGAATCTGGATCGGCACCAGCGGCAGCGGCAGTCCCAGCATCATCGCGAAGAACATGGTCAGAATCTCGCCGACATTGGACGCCAGCAGGTAGCGGATAAATTTACGGATATTCTCGTAAATATTCCGGCCTTCCTCGATAGCGGCAACAATTGTGGAGAAATTATCATCACCCAGCACCAGCGCTGAGGCTTCCTTCGTAACATCGGTACCGGTAATGCCCATGGAGATACCGATATCCGCCGCTTTGATCGCCGGCGCATCATTGACGCCGTCGCCAGTCATCGCCACCACATGGCCGCGCCGCTGCAGCGACTTGACGATCCGCAGCTTATGCTCAGGAGATACACGGGCATACACATTGACGGTATCCGAAATTTTATCAAGCTCATTATCGTCCATACGGGTCAGCTGGCTGCCGGTCAGCACCGTTCCGCCCCGCTGCAGGATTCCAAGCTGATAGGCAATCGCTTCTGCGGTCGTCCCGTGGTCCCCGGTAATCATTACGGTTTTGATGCCCGCACGCCGGGTTACGCTGATTGCATCGCGCACCTCCCGCCGCGGCGGATCGATCATGCCGGCTAGGCCGGCGAAGACCAGCTGGCACTCCGCATCCTTCTCGCTGCCGGCCGTTTCACCGGAGCGCAGATCGCGGTAAGCCATGCCGAGCACGCGCAGTGCGCCTGAGGCCATCTCCTCATTCGCTTCGAGCACCTTCTGGCGCAGCGTCGGCGTGCAGGGCACGACCGCACCCTCCCACAGCATATAGGTGCAGCAGTTCAGCAGGACATCCGGCGCGCCCTTCGTGCAGATCATCCGTCCGCCGGGATGGCTGACGACGACAGACATCAGCTTGCGTTCCGAATCAAACGGGAATTCCTGCTCCCTGGTATACGTAACCGCCAGTGACTGTGCGGTAAGGCCCATTTTGGCGGATAAGGCGACCAGGGCGCCTTCAGTCGGATCGCCCTTCAATTCCCAGACAGGCTGACTGCTGAGTGGATTCTCACCGGCTTCGGCTTTATCCTTCCCTTTGCGTTTGCCGCGCAGCTCGGACGGGAAGGTCTCCACAATCTCGGCATTGCTGCAGAGCGCGCCGATCTGCAGCATCCGCCGCAAATTCTGGTCATTTTTCAGATCAACCGGCTTGCCCTTCTGCATAACCTGGCCTGCCGGGGCATAGCCCTCCCCCGTGACCTCAAGAACCCGGCCGGCGTTCCAGACACGCGTCACCGTCATCTTGTTCTGCGTCAGCGTCCCTGTCTTGTCAGAGCAGATAACCGATGCGCAGCCGAGCGTCTCTACCGAAGGGAGCTTGCGGACAATCGCCTTGCGTTTGATCATCCGCTGCACACCAAGCGCGAGGGCAATCGTAACAATCGCCGGCAGACCCTCCGGAATGGCAGCTACCGCAAGACTTACACCCGCGAGGAACATCGCCGGCGCAGGCTGCCCGTGCAGGATACCGGCAAGCACTACAACAATGGTCAGTCCCAGCGATACATAGATGAGAATTTTACCGAGCTGCTCCAGACGGTGCTGCAGCGGCGTTTCCTGCGATTCGGTATTCTGGATCAGATCGGCTATTTTGCCCATCTCCGTATCCATACCGGTCCGGACAACCACGGCTTTGCCTGTGCCGCGCGTAATCATCGTGCCCATGAAGCCGATATTTTTCTGGTCACCCAGCGGCAGCTCAGCTGCATGAATGGCCTCGGCATGCTTCGATACCGGCAGCGATTCACCGGTCAGTGCAGATTCCTCCGCATACAGTGCACTGCACTCCAGCCAGCGTACGTCAGCCGGTACCCGGTCGCCGCTCTCCAGCAGCACAATGTCACCCGGGACCAGCAGTCTGGCCGGAATATTCTCCTGCCTGCCTCCGCGCAGCACCTTGGCATTTGGAGCAGACAGCTGCTTCAGCGCCCGCAGCGAACGCTCGGCGCGGAACTCCTGCACAAAGCCCAGCACCCCGTTCAGCAGAATAATGGCCACAATCGTAATGGCATCCAGGTATTCGCCCAAAAGGCCGGATACCAGCGTCGCCCCCATCAGCACCAGTACCATAAAATCCTTGAACTGGTTAAGCAGCAGGGTCAGCGGCGAGACCTTTTTCCCCTCCGACAATTCGTTTAATCCGCTCTCCTTGCGTCTTTCCTCCGCTGCCTCTGCGCTCAGGCCCGCACCCGGTTGAACGCCGAACAGCTTCTGCAGCTCCTCTGCACCGAGCCGGTGCCAGCTTTTTTGTTCCATATCGTTTCTTTCCCCTCCCGGTCGTTTCTTGACTTCCGGCGGCACACAGCTTTTCCACCTGTTCATGACCCATTGTATTCATGGTCGTCCCAAAATATCACTGCCTGTCTGCTTCTCCTTTTGCGCGAATGTGTTAAAGTATGGCATCATAGGAAGGAGACATTATCATTTAGCGACAGGAGAGCTTTTATCATGGCATTAGACGGCATTGTTACCAGAGCGATCGTGCACGAGCTTCAGGCATTTATCGGTGCGCGCGTCGGCAAAATATATCAGCCCAGCACCCACGATCTTATTTTTATCCTGCGCGGGGCCGGGGGCGGCGGCAAACTGCTGCTGTCGGCCAACCCGACCTACCCCCGCCTGCATCTGAGTGAGCGGAGCAGCGTCAATCCGGCGGAAGCGCCGATGTTCTGCATGCTGCTGCGTAAGCATTGTGAAGGCGGAACCATTGAGAGCATCACCCAGGTCGGCATGGAGCGGATCATCCATATTAACATCAGGACCCGCGATGAGCTGGGCGATGTGTCCGCCAAGCAGCTGATTATCGAGCTGATGGGCCGCCACAGCAACATTATTCTGACCGATCTTGTGAGCGGGACGATTATTGACGGCATCCATCATGTAACCCCCTCTATCAGCAGCTACCGGATTGTCATGCCCGGAGCTGCCTACACCGAGCCTCCGCAGCAGCACAAGCTGAATCCGCTGGATATAAGCAGAGAGGCATTCATCAAGCTGATGGCGGACGCTGAGGAAGCCGTACTGCTGGGCAAAAATGAAGAACAGGGCGAGCCTGAGGACATGATTGAAGGAGAGATTGCCGGGCTGCTGCGCTCGCTGGAGGAGCCGGCGAAAGACGGAAGCGGCGGACCCGCTCCGTCAGCAGACCCTGTCGGCTGGATGGTCCATGCCTTTAGCGGATTAAGCCCGCTTGCCGCCGGAGAAATTCTGCAGAGGGCAGGAGAGGCCTTTGATCCGCAGGGGACAGAGGCAGCTGCACAGCTGTGGACCGCCTTTGATTCCGTGATGACGCCTGTCAGAGAGTTTGCGTTCACTCCGGTGTCCGGCAATAATGCCAAAGGCAAGCCGTTCTTCTCCGCTATCCCGCTGTCTGTACTGGGCGGAGAGGCACGGCATTACAGCTCGATCAGCAGCTGTCTGGAGGAGTACTACGGGGATAAGGCAGAACGTGATACAGTAAAGCAGCGGGTAGCCGACCTGATCCGCTTCCTCACTAACGAGCGCAGCAAAAATGTCAAGAAGCTGGCCAAGCTGAAGAAGGATTTGGAGGAAGCAGATGACGCTGACCAGTACCGGATCTGGGGAGAGCTGCTGTTTGCTTCCCTGCATGCGGTGTCCAAGGGCGACAAGGAAGCCCGGCTGGTGAATTATTACGATGAAGATCAGGGAGAGATCACAATTCCGCTTGATCCGCTGCTCACCCCGTCTGACAATGCGCAGCGTTACTTCAAGAAATATAATAAGTACAAGAACAGCCTGCTTGTAATTGAGCAGCAGCAGGCCAAGACACACGAAGAAATCACCTACATGGAAACACTGCTGCAGCAGCTTGCCCATGCTTCCCTTAACGATATCGAGGAGATCCGGGATGAGCTGGTCAGCCAGGGCTACCTGCGTGACCGCAGCAAAAAGGGCAAGAAGAAGAAAAAAGCAACCCGGCCGACTATCCAGGTCTATACCTCTTCCGAGGGGATTGATATTTACGTCGGCAAAAACAATCTGCAGAATGAATACGTTACGAACCGCCTGGCCTCACCGAATGACACCTGGCTGCATACCAAAGACATTCCGGGCTCGCATGTGGTGATCCGCAGCGAGGCGTTCGGGGATGCCACATTGGAGGAAGCCGCGCAGCTGGCTGCTTATTACAGCCAGGCCAAGCAGTCCAGCAGCGTGCCGGTCGACTGCACCCTGATCCGCCATGTCCGCAAGCCAAGCGGCGCGAAGCCCGGCTTCGTCATCTATGACCACCAGAAGACGCTGTTTGTTACGCCGGATGAAGAACGGATCAAGAGCCTGCCGAATACGCTGAGAAGCTGAGCCCGCATAAACCGAAAAAGCCGTACCGCCGGAAGCGTAAACCTTCCTGCGGTACGGCTTTTATCTTGTGCGCTGCTCCGGTCAATAGATTAGCTGCCAGTTTCATAGACCGGACAGCGCCTTACAGCGGTGCCGCCCTTCAGTATTATCTGCGTTTGCCCGCAGCTTCGCGGAGCTGCTCCAGCACAGCCGCCGGTACGTTCACGCTGCCCAGATCGCCATGAAAAATGACGCCTTGGCGCGCGCCGTGAAAGTCCGAGCCGCCGGTAACCAGCAGCCCGGATTCTTCCGCCATCGCAACATACCGCGCAGCATCAGCCGCGCTGTGGTCCGAATGATAAGCTTCGATGCCGCGAAATCCGCTGCGGGCAATGATCCCCTGCACCAGCACATCATCGCCGTAGAGGCCGGGGTGAGCCAGCACCGGAGCTCCGCCGGCATCAATAATCCATTCACAGGCCTCCTCCGGGGTAATCCGCGGCGGAGATACATAAGCCGCTGCTCCGTCAGCCAGGTATTTGTCAAAGGCATCGCGCATATCGGCAGCAGCTCCGAGCCTTACCAGCTCATCGGCAATATGCGGCCGCCCGATGCTCTCATCCGGCTTCAGGTCACGTCCAAGACCGGCAATCACCCGCTCCAGCGTAATATCGATACCAAGCTCACGCAGCCTGGCCAGGATTGCTTCGTTCCGGGCGGCACGGGTATCACGCTGCGCCGCGAGCCTGGAGAGAAACAGTTCCTGTTCAATGTCAATATAATAGCCAAGCACATGAATCTCCTTACCTTCCGCACGGGTGCTGATTTCTACTCCGGGTAGGACAGCAATGCCGTATTTCCGTCCTGCCTCCAGCGCTTCTGCAACGCCGCTGACCGTATCATGATCGGTTATCGCTACGGCCGACAGCCCTTTATTGAAGGCAATCCGCACATTCTCCGCAGGCGGCTGCATGCCGTCCGATGCCAGGGTATGGGTATGCAGGTCTGCAAGCCCCTGCAGCCCGGTCCCGCCGCTGTCTTTTACCGTAATGTCATTCTGCTGTCTGTCCATCTGTGCCACCCCGTTGTTCTAAAGTAGGTACGCGGGTCATGCTCTCCCATTCCTCACGGAGAATTCCCATTTTGATTGCATCGTAATATTCGCCGCGGACAATCCGCGCTTTGCGGATCTGCCCCTCCAGGACCATACCGCATTTGGCAGCCAGCCCCATCATCCGGACGTTGCCCGACCAGGTGGCCATGCCAAGGCGGACTGTATCAAGTGAAGCAAACAGATAAGCCATCCACATTGTAAAGGCCTCGGTTCCGTAGCCGCCTGACCAATAACGGGAATCAAAAATGGTGATCCCGATCTCGAGCCAGTCCGTTTCCTCCGATACCCAGTACCAGTTGACTATGCCTTTGAGCTTTCCGTCTATTTCAATCACCAGCCTTGACCGCGGCTTGTCCGTCCGGGTAACCGCCAGCACTCCACGGTAGCTCTCTGTAAACTCCTCATAGCTCTCTTCTTCGGCCGGGTAATAAGGACCGTCCCACTCCTGAAACGCCTGGTCTTCCGCTTCATAATAGTGATGGTAGATGGTCCGGAGATCAGCATCAGCCAGATCGCGCAGAATCACCCTGCTCCCTTGTATCCGTACAGTCATTCCTTATTCCCCCGCTTCATCTGTTTGTATAAAAGCCGGATGTGCTCTAACGGTCATCCTTATGCTCGCGCAGATAAGTCAGGAAGGTGACTGCCGGAATCGGCAGCAGCGTCGATTTCAGATGGATGGCATAGAACTGCCGCTTAAAGGAGGCATCTGTAATATCAACAATCTTGAGCAATCCGAGCGCTACCTCATGCTTGACCGAGGATGCGGAAATAATCGTAATACCGAGTCCGGCTTCCACCGCCGATTTTACAGCACCGGTGCTCCCGAGCTCCATGACGATCCTCATAGCTCCAGGGTCAAGACCCTTTTCGAGCAGCTGCTCCTCCATCACTATCCGCGTGCCTGATCCCTGCTCACGCAGAACGAACGGATATTGCAGCGCATCCGCCAGGGTAACCCCGCCTTGCCCGGCTAACGGGTGCTCCCTCGGTACGATCAGCTTGAGCTCATCCCCCATTACCGGCTCCTGCACCATTGCCGGATGGGCTACCGGTGCTTCAACCAGCCCGAAATCCAGCTGATGCTTATGAATCTCCTCTATAATCTGTGAAGTATTCATAACTTTCATGGTAATGGAAATGTTGGGATATTCCTTGCCGAAGGGCCCGAGCAGCCGCGGCAGCACATATTCGCCGATCGTCAGGCTTGCCCCGAGCTGCAGCCGCCCCTCCAGCATATGCGTAAATGCCGTCATGGCCTGATCGGCCTCACGGATCAGCTGGATGCTGCGCCGCGCATACGGCAGCAGCACCTGTCCCGCTTCCGAGAGCACGATCTTTTTACTGGAGCGGTCGAACAGCTTGGTGCCGAAATAATCCTCCAGTGCCTGCACCTGCATCGTGACCGCAGGCTGGGTCATATGCAGCCGCTGGGCTGCAGCAGAGAAGCTCCCCTGCTCTGATACCGTATAAAAAATATGCAGCTGATGAAAATTCATGTAATCAGGACTCCTTCAATTTACTTCTAAAAAAAGGCATGCGGCCTCGGCCGCATGCCTTTTTGTTATGGTGCTGTACATCATTTGCGTCTGCGGCGCTTCTTCATCAGCTTCACGCGGCGGGTATTCCGCAGACGCGAGTAGTAGCCCTGCAGATCACGCAGCTGCGGAGTCGCCGAGATCCGCCCCAGAAAGGATACGATCACCATGATATGCAGCGGCCGGCCGGACAGGCTGGTGACGCCCTCCAGCTCCTTGAACTCTGCAATTACCACGGTATCCTCATCGATCAGATAGGCGTTGTATTTACTCTGCAGATAAGGCTTAACCCGGTTCTGCTTCAGGCTCTGCCACAGATAGGCGGCAACATCCGTCCCGGCTTCCCCTTCCCTGCTGACCCGGTCTGCATAACGGCTCTGCGCATGGCTTGTTATAACGATATCTGCGACCCTGTAGTCATTCAGCATGATGTGGAAAGGCTCATACGCCCCCCACCAGTCTATCCCTTTGCCATGCATCATCATCACTCTCCACCGGAAGGGTCTAGGCATGCTCTTATTGTTGTCAATCTTACCGCATTGACGCAGCATGTTCAAGCATCCCGCTCCGGCTGGGGCCCTCCCGTTCAGGAGCCTGCCCTGCTTACCGCAAGGTCAGAATCATCTGCAAAGCTGCTGCCTTTGATCTTCTTGCACTTTTTTTTGAGCCGCGCCGCCTCTTCGGACAAGGCCTCAACCGATGCAAACTGGCGGAAACGGTTGGTCACTACTGCAACGGAGATGGAGACCAGCGGGATTTTCTCGACACCGCCCGATCTGCTCTCCGCCAGCACATACTGCTGCGCCAGATGGCCCGGATGATAGAATCCTTTTATCACCTTTTCAAATTCCGCAATAATGGTCTTGCAGTACTCTTCAAACTGATAGTCATTAATAAAAATAATAAAGTCGTCCCCGCCGATATGCCCAAGAAACCCTTCCCGCTGCAAAGCGCAATGCTTCAATATCTCCGCAGCCGCCTGGATCAGCCGGTCGCCCTCCTTAAATCCGTACGTATCGTTGTAAGCCTTGAAATGGTCAAGATCTATGTATAGCACACTGAACTGCTCCTGCAAAAGCGATTTTACCATCCATTCATTGATGCTCAGATTGCCCGGAAGTCCGGTAAGCGGATTGAGAAAGCTGGCAGCCACCGCCTGAATTTCAGCAAAATTAAGCAAAAGCTCACGTACGCTCACCGCTCCGAACAAATGCCCCTCATGCATGACCAGCACATAATCATACAGGTTCTCCTCGTTGCGGTCCATCGCCAGTCTGCTGACCTCCGTAATCTGTGTCTTATACTCGACAACCAGCGGATTGCGGTCCATCACAAGCTCCACCGGCCTGCCCATATACAGCGTATAGCCGTATAACGTCCCGATCTGCTGATAAAAGCGGATGCGCATAATCAAGGCCACCGCCTGCCCGTTCTCCGTCACACATACACCTTGAAGCTTAGGGTTGCCTTTGAAAATATGATCCACATATTCGCATTTATGCTGCGGGGAAATCTCCGGGATTTGCTCCGCAATTTCACCGATTTGAAGAAACATAGCCATAGACTCCCCTTCCAGCAGCTTTGATAGGCTCTACCGGACAACTGCCCTGGACCGGAAGCTGCGCCGGCCTGCCCAGCGCGTAGCCCTGGCCGAACTCGATACCCGCCCTCTGCAAATATACCAGCTCCTCCGCCGTTTCGATCCCCTCTGCTATAACCTTGGTAGATGACCGTGCAGCATATTCCCGGATCAGCTCCAGCAGCTCCTGCTGCTCTCTGCAGCCCTCAATCCCGCGGATCAGTGACTTGTCCAGCTTGATAAATTCAGGCTTCAGGTACACCAGCGTTTTGAGGCTGTTATAGCCGGACCCTGCGTCGTCAACCGCAATGCGGAAGCCCTGCTCCCGGTAGTGGGACAGCACCTTTTCAAATCCGATATAATCCTGGACAGCCTGCCGCTCCGTCAGCTCAAACACGACACGCTCCGGCGACAGCCCCAGTGACTGCAGCAGGGCAAGGGTCTCACCGCTCTTATGCCGGGCGTCATTCAGCACACCGGGATGGACGTTTATGAAGACAAGCGTACCGCTCGCACGATCCTCCATCGGCAGCCGTTCCATGTAGCGCTGCAGCGACATCCGCCGGCAGTTCTGCTCAAAGCGGAACATCTGGTCCGTCCGCCCGGCAAATTCGTAGAAATGCTCGGTAGTGGGAAAATGGACAGAGGACGGAGGACGGTTCAGCACCTCATGTGCAACCGTAAGCCCGGAGCGCAGCTGCAAAATCGGCTGGAAATACGTGTCCAGACGTTCTTTGTTCATGATATCCAGCAATGCGGATAATTGGCCGAGCTCCTGAAGCTCCCCCCTGAGCCTGACATTTAAATGCTGCAGATACCTGGGGATTAATTTTATTTTTTGGGCAAGGGCCCGCTCTTTATTCATCTGATCACCTGTATGCCTGTCTTCGTGAATTTTATCACTCTTACTGCAAGCATATACGCAAAGTATTAAGCGGTGATTAAAACTTCTGCCAAATATCGACAACCGGCCGTTTTATTTTAAGCAGCGGGACACAGGTATCATTATAAAAAAAAGCAGACGCCTGCAGCGCCTGCTTCTGTTCCGTCTATGAATTATCCTACAGCCCGTAATACCGTGACTTGTCCTGCCCGTTACTGGTGTATTCCGTCTTGAGCTCATTGCGGTAGGATCGTTCGATCTTGCGCACATATGAGAGCCTGCGGACGTTCTTCATTACTTCCTCGGCACGCTCCGCATTGACGTACATTACCGCATAGTGCATCCGCCGTGATACATAGTGCAGTGTCCCGTATTTCTCCAGGTTGCGTGCCGCTTTGACATCGCTGACCCATACGATATATCCTGTCCGTTCCGCAAACATAAGCTCATCCGCCCTTTCTTTCTCTCCCCTGCCAGCGGCACCTTATCCGCAGGAGCATTTGCCTCCGCTGCCGCAGCCGCCCTTCGGCGACGGGTCATTGCTCGGAACCTTGATGCTCTCCGACACCGAGAATGCGATCGCTTCAGACATGGAATGCAAAATATCGTCCAGCGTCGCCTCCGCCTGCTTGAAGCGGACAACCTCCTCGAACTGCTCAAGCTCCTTCTCTACTGCTGCTACTTCATCCTTGGCCATATGGTAATTGGGGTGAAAATGCCCGAAGCGCTGTGTCTCTTCGAACAGCTCCTTCTTGCTCTGCAGCCGTCTGACCATGGCCTGGATTTCGGAATTGGCGCCGACGCGCCCCTTCCAGTATAAATAATCCGACACTTCGGCGGATTGATTAATCATATCGCCTAATTCATAGGCGTATGTCAGCACTTCGGCCATATCGACCGTATTCAATTCCGCTACGCTCATGAACTTCAACTCTTTTCTGTTGTAATGTTCTACAGCACAATGTAGACTACCCTATCATAACATAACCGGTCACCTAAGCAGAAGAGGAATTTCTCCTCTTCTCCGGAATCAGCAGCTTCATTTCCTTCCAGTCTCCCGGTACCAGCTCCGCGGCTTCATACTGCCCGGTTCCGGCAGGCATCAGCCAGCCGGAGACGCTCCACGGCCTGCCGTGAAGCTGCTCGGGGATGAAATCACAGATTTCCCCCTCCAGAGACAAACGGACCTTAATCCCCCAGCGGTGAGCCTGCTCCATTACCTTTTGTGCGGTAGTGATATGGTATTCCCGCCATTCCCTCAGCCACATCTGCGGAACGCCTTCTTCACCGGGAAGCAGCCCATCCTCTGGTTCCGCAGCCGGGACCGGCACGGTCCTGAGCATTGCGGTGCCGCCTAGCAGGCCTGTGGTCTCTTCAGGTGCCGGAAGGACGTATGCCTCCTGCTGAGCAAGGCCAGCATCCTCCGGCAGCCCGGCAGGCGCAAGCGCGTCTCCACCTGCGCTTCCGATCAGCCGCGGCGGTGCCAGTCCGGCTGCCGCCAGCTCCCTGCGAACCTGATCCGCGCGCCCATGCTGCACAATGAAATGCAGCGGCCCTATCCGGGTCAGGCAGTCTCCAAGCCGCGGATGTGCAGCGATGTCGGCAGCATCTCCTTCCCCCCGGCAGGCAAGCAGAATGGCCTCCTTCCAGGAGGTCCGGCCAATGCTGCGCGACCACTGGGCAAGGGACTGCCTGACCTGATCAGGCAGTCCGCCTGCGGCATGGGCCGCAAGCCAGCCTATCACGGCTTCCGGCGGCCTGCCCCGCTCTGCCGCCTCTTCCAGCTTCTCACGGCTTAGCCGGAAGCTCCACAGCCGGTCGTCGCCGGCAAGAAGCTCCGCACAGCCGGCAAGCCCCCAGCGCAGCCGGTAGGGGACCTCCGGCGGAACCAGCACCTCGAAATCCGGCTGGACGATAAAGCCGCCTCCGGCTCCGCCCGCGCTGTATCCGGGTTCCGCGCAGAAATTCCCGGTGTCCTGATTCTGCTGTCCTGCCGGAAGCACCGGCTTATACAGGGTCCAGCGGAAGCAGCACTCCCCGCTGTCTGCCGCCGTCCCCAGCTCACACCAGCCGAAGCCTGCCATGCATTGCAGCCAGGCAATACAGCCCGGCTGAAGCGCTTCGGTATCCTTGCCTGCAGTCAGATCCGACTGCAGCATTAAATCCATTAAATCACGGAGCACATACCAGCTGCCCGGCGTGAAAGCGCCGGATGACAGAAGATACCGGAAATGCTGCTGGGCCGGCTCTGAAGCAGCGTAACGGCTGAGGATTACACCGTATAACATTTCCGTCATCTGCGCCTCAGCGAGCCCAAGCCAAGCATTCATCTTCTCAGTCTTCAGCCGGTAAGCGTTGTCCCCGCGTTCAGCAAGCTCCAGTGCAAGCATTAAATCCAGCAGCACAGTGACAGTAAGCGGAACCGTCTCATCTGCAGGAGTACTGGGGAACAAGCCGCGCAGATGCTTATCCTTGACAGGCAGCTGAGCTGCCAGTCTGCCCGAGTGCTTCTTGTGGACGGCTCCTTTGCCTGTCAGCGGAAGCCCTTCCTGGCGCATGAACACCAGCGTGCGGAACAGCTGTGCAGCCAGCCCGGCCTCTGCGGGCCAGGTCACCTCAACACGTCCGCTATTAAGGGATTCCGGCTTGCAGCTAAAGCATTCCTGCTGCACAGCAGCCAGCTGCTGCGGAGGGATCTGGTACAGCTGCTCGCCCCAGATTTTCTGGCGCAGCTCCAGCAGCCCGGCCCGGCGCAGCTCCAGGATTGCCAGCTGGAGCTCAGCACGGCAGAGCGCTTCAGGGCGCAGCTGCTCCGCCTTCTCCACGGCAAACGGCCTGTCCGCATAAGCTGCACATATGCGCCGCAGAATCTCATTTGCGCCTGGACTCACGGTCATCATAGCAAAGCCTCCTCCTGCGGCCCGGCTGTTCTGACCGCATATTCATAGCCCTGCTCCGTCAGGAACAGCCGCCGCCGCAGGGCAAATTCCTGTTCACGGCTGTCTCCGGTGACCAGCGTATAGAAATAGGCTCTGTTCTCGCCCTGCTTGGGCCGCAGAATCCGTCCCAGCCGCTGGGCCTCCTCCTGCCGGGAGCCGTATGCACCCGATACCTCGATCGCAACCGAAGCGTCCGGCAGATTGACTGCAAAATTGGCTACCTTGGATACCACCAGCACATTTAGTGCGCCTTCGTTAAAGGCCTCGTACAGCCTGTTGCGTTCACGCTGCGGGGTTTTCCCGGTGATAAGCGGGGCATCCAGACAGGCAGCCAGCGCTTCGAGCTGATCCAGGTATTGGCCGATCACAAGCACCCTTGCTCCGGCATGCTCGGCAATAATCCCCGCGGCCGCCTCCGCCTTGGACGGGTTGCCGGCGGCCAGCCGGAACTGCTCCTTGCCCCCGGCGTAGAGATACCTGCTGCGCAGGGCACTGTCCATCGGCACAACCAGCTCCACACATTCCACAGCGGCGATCCAGCCCTGCTTCTCCAGCGACCTCCAGGGCAGCTCATAGCAGCGCGGTCCGATCAGCGAGAAGACATCCCCTTCGCGGCCGTCCTCCCTGATCAGCGTAGCAGTCAGTCCCAGGCGCCGCGTTGCCTGGATATCGGCGGTTGCCCGGAAGACCGGGGCAGGGAGCAGATGCACCTCGTCATAGATAATAAGGCCCCAGTTGCGCTCATTGAACAGACTCATGTGGACGAAATCCTCTTCCTTTGAGCGGCGGTGTGTCAGCATCTGATAGGTTGCCAGCGTAACGGGCCGCACTTCCCGGCGCTCACCGGTATATTCCCCGATCTCTCCGCTCTGCAGGCTCGTCCGCTGCAGCAGCTCTTCACGCCACTGCTCAACTGAGGTTGTATTGGAGGTCAGGATCAGTGTTTCACACTGCAGCTTCTCAATGACAGCAAGGCCTACCACCGTCTTCCCCGCCCCGCAGGGAAGAACAACCACTCCGCTTCCGCCCATCCCGTAGAATAACCGGACTGCCTCCTGCTGATATGGCCGGAGCCCGAAGGTCCCCGGATTGCCGCCGGTCTCCTCCAGCCCGACACCGGTCCAGGCCAAGCTAAGCCCCTGGCCTTCACGGTAGCCGGCATAGTCCAGCACCGGGTAGCCGAGCCGGGTAAGCTCCTGCTTCAGCAGCCCGCGGGAGACTGCCGGACATGCACATTCCAGCTCTCCGGTTCTTCTAAGCTGCAGCGCGTCCAGCCCTGCGAGGCCTGCCAGCTCATCGAGCAGCGCCGGGCTGTCGGCGCGCAGCAGCACCAGCCGGCTATCCGCTGTACCGGCATGCAGCGTCAGTCTTCCGTACCGTGTGACCAGCCTGCCGATTTCTTCCTCCAGTCCGGCCGGAACCCCCCAGCGCGCCAGGCGCCGCAGACTGGCAATGATCTGCTCCGCCGTCATCCCTCCGGCAGCGGCATTCCACAATGACAGCGGAGTGATCCGGTAGGTGTGATAGGCCGGAAGGCTTTTTACAAGCTCGGCGTAATCTGCAAGCTCCATTCCAGCAGCCCCGAATCCCGGGTGTCCGCATTCCAGCAGCACAGTCTTATCTTTACGGGCTATACATGCCCCTGTTCCGTTCATTTTCTCTCCTCCTGTCTGTTTTATCACTGATCAGCTCTTGTCACGCCTGACTGTAAGAACAGGCCCAACAGGAAAAAGCCCACGCCCGCAATTTTGCGGCTATGAGCTTCTCTTGTATCTTATTCAATGCAGCCGGTGCCGGGATATTTCACTCAGCGCCTCTCCCGCTTCGTCTGCAAAAATATTCTTTGCAGCCAAGTCGCCCAGCGACACAACGCCTATCAGCTCCCCGTCACGGGTTACCGGCAGGCGGCGGATCTGCCGTGATGCCATAAGCTCAGCTGCTTCCTCTACAGTCGCAGACTGCTCAACGGAAACTACCTGCTTGCTCATCACCGTCTCCACAGCGGTGGAACCCGGATGCTTCTGCGCGTACCCTCTCAGCACCAGGTCCCGGTCCGTAATCACACCGATGAGCCTGTTGCCCGACTCTGAATCAGTCACCGGAATGAACCCTGTATCATAGTCTCTCATTTTGACGGCAACCTCATAGACATTATCCAGCAGCGTCACCGCTGCAGGCCGCTCTGTCATCACTTCTCTGACTGTCTTCAAGTAGGAACCTCCTGTCTCTCCGTAATATACGGAAGTAGGTTCTCCCAATCCTGGCTATTTATGCATGATAAGTGCAATTATTCATTCTGGCAGGAGTCAGCGAGCGCCACCAGCAGCGTGGCACCGTGCAGCAGGGCATCCTCGTCAAAATCAAATTTGCTGTGATGATGCGGGTACACGGCATTCTTGTCCGCATTTCCGGCGCCGACAAAGATAAAGCAGCCGGGAATCTCCTTCACATAATAAGCGAAGTCTTCAGCGGGCATAATCTTCTCCATATGAATGACCTGCGCCTCATCTCCAAGCGCTTCGGGAGCAACCCGCATAAACCGGCGGAATTCCGCCTCATCATTAACCAGCGGCGGATAGCCCATCATGTAATCCACCTTCGCCTCAGCCCCGTAAACAGCAGCAACCGCTGATGCCATCTCCTCAATTCTGGTGCGGATCAGATACCGGGTCTCTTCATCAAAGGCACGGACCGTACCGGTAATCCGGCAGCGTTCAGCAATGATATTCTGGGCAGTTCCGCCCTGAATGGTGCCGATGCTGAGCACTGCAGGCTGCAGCGGATCTACACTGCGGCTGACGATGGTCTGCAGCTGTGTAACCAGCGCTGCAGCGGCTACGATACTGTCTACCGTGCGGTGGGGCATCCCGCCGTGTCCGCCCCTGCCGGTAATATCAATGAAGAATTCGTCCGCCGATGCCATCAGCGGACCCGGCGCACTGCCGACTGTGCCCAGAGGCAGCGGTGTCCACAGATGCAGGCCGTAGATGGCATCCGCTCCGTCAAGCACCCCTTCAGCAATCATATCCTTCGCTCCGCCGGGGCAGATTTCTTCTGCAGGCTGGAACAAAAAGCGCAGCTCGCCCTTCAGCCCGTCCCTCCGGGCGCTATAGTACGCAGCTGCCCCGAGCAGCATTGCCGTATGACCATCATGTCCGCAGGCATGCATAACACCGGGATTCTGTGAAGCATATTCACTTCCGCTCTCCTCGGTAATATTCAGCGCATCCATATCGGCACGCAGCACCACTGTCTTACCCGGCCTGCTGCCCTTCAGAATTCCCGTCAGTCCGTAACCGGCCTTGCTGCGCTTTACTTCAATTCCGAATGCTTCCAGCTTCGCGGCTACAAAAGCCGACGTTTCCTTCTCCTGGTAGGACGTCTCCGGGTGGCGGTGCAAATGGCGGCGCCATTCCACCATCTCCGGAAGCAGCCGGTCGATCTCTCTTTTGTCCATACGGTTCCATTCCCTTCTCACGTATTTTTACATTGTAGCAGAAACGCAAAAAACTGTGTACGGCTATGCCCGGCTTACCTTGCGCAAGCCCCGGAAACATACTATCATGAGGTAGAACATCTATAATGACACTTGCGAAATGATCATTATACTTCATAAGGGGGATATGTGCGCTATGATATTTGAGAACACTGGCCTCGTAGGACTGCAAAGCGACCTTCAATATCTGGACGAAAGTGCGGCCAAAGCCGGGTTCATCCGCTGGCAGTGGGAGTACACGCGTGCCACTTACGACTGCAAGATCGAAGACCCGCAAGAAGGCGGCGAATACTTCCTCAGAATCAACACGCGTGCTGTCGAAGGCAAGCTGGAGAAGCCCGATGCCGTGCTGGCCGTTGAAGCCGTTTATCTGGGCAAGGCCACCTTTCCCCATGGCCTGGAGTATGACTCCCCGGTCCCCCAGCCTGTACTCGACACCGCAGCACAGCGCATTCTTGAGCTGAAAGGACTGCTTGAAGCTTGAATACCGTAAAAGGAAAAACCAAACAAAAAGCCAGACTTCCCAAAAGAGGCACGCCTGATTTCCAGCTGCTCATCCTGACCCTGCTCCTGGTCGGCTTCGGTCTTGTCATGGTGTTCAGCTCCAGCTCCAGCCTGACCCTGGCCAGTGAAAAGTTCGGGAACGATCCGCTGTACTTCCTCAAGAATCAGATTCAATGGGTAGTAGTCGGCAGCGTCGTAATGTTCACCGTTATGAATATCCACTACAGTAAATTCAAGAAATGGTATGCCCCGATTTTTTTACTTACGCTCCTTCTGCTGCTGCTTGTAGCTTTCACTGAGCGCACCAACGGTGCCAAGAGCTGGTTTAACATCGGCGGACTCGGCATCCAGCCTACGGAGCTTGCCAAAATCTCGATCATCCTGTATCTGTCTGCACTCATTACCAAAAAGGGCGAGCGGCTGCGGGATTTACGCACAGGCTATATTCCGGTCATGGTCATTGTCGGTATTGTTGCCGGCCTTATCATGATGCAGCCGGATCTGGGCTCCTGTCTTATTCTTGTAGCAACCAGCGGGCTTGTTATCTATGCCGGCGGTGCCAGCATGAAGCATATCCTCGCCTCAATTGCACTATTGGTGCTTGGCGTAGGCATTGTCATGGGAGCCAAAACCGCCATAGACTCCCTGTCGCCGCAGACAACTATTGTGGCTGCTGACAACAACTACAAAATGGACCGCATCGCGGCTTTTATTGACCCTTTCAAGGATGCTGAAGACGGGGGATATAATATCATCCAGTCTCTGACGGCTTTGGGAGAAGGGGGCACAGGCGGCGCGGGGTTCGGACAGAGTATCCAGAAGCTTCATTATCTGCCTTATCCGTATACGGACTTTATCTTCGCCGTCATCGGCGAGGAGCTCGGCTTTATCGGCACAGCCGTCTTCCTGCTAGTCTATCTGTACTTTATCTGGAGGGGCATCATGATTGCCCTCAGGTGCACCGATCCTTTTGGCACACTCGTCGGCGTCGGGGTCATGGGCCTGATTGCCATACAGGCCTTCGTCAACATCGGAGGGGTTACTAAGACGATCCCGCTTACAGGGGTCACACTTCCATTTATCAGCTACGGGGGATCCTCACTGGTGGTTACGATGTTCTGTATGGGCATTATGCTCAGCATCTCACGGGAAACAAACCGCCCGGCCAAAGAAGAGGTTACCAAATCCGTCACCACTGTGCGGCAGGTACGCGCCACCCGCTAGAGCGGGACAGCAGCTGCCGGATATAAAAAGGCAGTCCGGAATGATCTCCGGGCTGCCTTTTTCGTTCAAACCTTATGAAATTTCGTCGTTCTTGAAGGCAACGCCTTCAACCTTGACATTCACTTCCACAATATGAAGGCCGGTCATGCTCTCTACTGCCTCACGCACATTCTGCTGAAGCATCCGGCAGACCTCATGGATCGGTGTCTCATACAGTACAATGATACGCAGATCCACTGCAGCTTCAAGCTGCCCCACTTCAACAGTAACGCCTTTCTGCACATTCTTGCCGCTTAGACGCTTCGCCCAGCCTTCAGACAAGCCGCCTGACATGGCCGCTATGCCCGGAGTCTCCAATGCCGCCAAACCGGCAATTTTAGAGACGACATCATTCGATATCCGTATGTTTCCCATTTCAAGTTGAAGTTGTTCTGCCATGCCATATCCCCCCTACACTCATTATCAATTATTGTAATTCGAAAACAGGCTAAAAAGCAAATGACTTCTGCGGCACCCGTTTACACACGGGATCAAGATGGGTATATTGAAATATGAATTTAAACTACATACAGAAACCGGAGCGTGCTTTACATGAAAAAATGGATTTCTCCTGCGCTGCTGATAATCACCTTTATCCTTAGCGCAGCCGGGCATTATGCGGACTGGGACCACACACTGCAGTTCGTATTATCCGCTGTTGCGGTTGTTTTCGTGGCCGGCTTTCTCGGCCGGGCGACCGAAAGTGTAGCCCACTATGCCGGACAGCGGCTCGGAGGCTTTCTTAATGCCACCTTCGGCAATGCCGCAGAGCTGATTATCGCCTTCTTTCTGGTCAAGGAAGGCCTGTTTGACATGGTCAAGGCAAGCCTGACCGGGTCCATTATCGGCAATCTGCTGCTGGTGCTGGGCCTGAGTATTTTTGCGGGAGGAATGAAGTTTAAGGTTCAGAATTTCAATGTTACCCTCGCAGGGCTCAACGGCTCACTGATGATCGTGGCGGTCATCGCCCTGTTTGTCCCCGCCATGTTCTTCAACACCCACTCCATCACCGAGCGGGATACCGATGTGCTCAGCCTCGTCGTGGCCGGACTGCTGATTGCAGCGTATATGGCCTGGCTGGTCTTCTCCATGATTACGCACAAAAAATATCTGGCCGATGTAACGGATGAATCTGCGGAGGAGCTGCCCAACGAGCATGCGCCTGTCTGGTCTAAGGGCAAGTCCATCTTTTATCTCATTCTGGCAACGGTCATGGTCGCTTTTGTCAGCGAGTGGCTGGTAGGCACACTAGAGACCCTTACGGAGCGCTTCGGCTTCAGCGAGCTGTTCGTCGGTGCCTTCCTTGTCGCAATTATCGGTAATGCAGCCGAGCACAGTGCAGCAATCATGCTGGCCATGAAGAACAAAATGGGAGCAGCGGTGGAAATTGCCGTCGGCAGCAGTCTGCAGATTGCCCTGTTCGTAGCCCCTGTTCTGATCTTCGCCAGCTACTTCATGGGCAATACGATGGATATCGTCTTTACGACCATAGAAATTGTAGCGATCGCCGTCTCTGTGTTCATAGCTAAGTCTATAACCCAGGATGGCGCCACCAACTGGTATGAAGGCTTACTGCTGCTGGCCGTCTACCTGATACTGGGTGTATCCTTTTATCTAGTATAGACAGACCTTTCCCCGACTCTTATTACAACAAAAAACGCACATGAGCGGCGTAGTCCCTCATGTGCGTTTTGGTATGAACAGTGCAAGCTGCTGTTAATTCTCGCGTTCATTCGCCTTCTTGTTCAGCGCCTCGTACAGCACAGCCAAGTTGCGTTCAAGCTCACTCAATACCTGCTTGCCGGTGAACTCAGGCACCAGTCCCGCCCTAACCGCAAAATCGACCTCTCTTGAAAAGCCGTACATCTGGGTATCCAGCACTTCCTCATAGAGAGGGCAGTAACGAGTAGCCAGATTCTCCATCTGCACTTCGATGAGCTTCTGAATTTTATCGGCATCTTCTTGTAGAAGAGTAATTGCTTTAAGATTAAGCTGTTCCTGCAAATCCGATGAAGTCATGCATTATCCCCCCCATGTCCAAAAGTTACAGCTGTTAATGCTATTTAGTTTAATATTAGTCGAAATTGAGAGCCAATACAAGAATTCAGTTGCGAGTAATTACAAAAAACGCCCTGCCGCTTCCGGCAGGACGTCTTTGAGGTCGCCGATTACTCAGCAACAACAGTAAAATTCAGACCATGTTTGGAAAATACTTCGCTCATCGCTTTCTTTGCTTCTTCGGCATCAGTGCCGTGTACATGAAGCTCATAGCTTTGACTGGAAACCAGAGTTGTAAACAACCCGAGGATGCTCTTAACGTCAATGTACTTGTTGTCCGCCTGTAGGACGATTGATGAGTTGAACTGGCTTGCCGTTTGGGCAATATCCACGATTGCCGCATTGTTACTGGACATAGGAATCCCTCCGCAACTTGATTAGAAAAACTTAGTACGCTTGTTCATTTGTAACCAATTCCATGATACATTGAATCCGCTTACTCACGCAAGGTGTTTTCTTTTGATTACATTTTATTTCAGATTTTCCGGGTTCAGACCTTCAAGTTCAGGAATCACGAAAATACCGTCCTTGCGGATCAGCACATCATCAAAATAAATCTCCCCGCCGCCGTACTCCGGACGCTGAATCAGCACGAGGTCCCAGTGAATGGAGGAACGGTTGCCGTTATCGGTCACATCGTACGCCTGACCCGGTGTAAAGTGCAGGCTGCCGGCGATTTTTTCATCGAACAGAATATCCTTCATCGGGTGGAGAATATACGGATTGAAGCCGATGGCGAATTCACCGATATGGCGTGCGCCGTCATCAGAATCAAGAATCTCGTTAAGGCGTGCGGTATCATTGCTGGCTGCCTCGACAATTTTACCGTTTTCGAAGCGGAACTTTACATTTTCAAAAGTAATGCCGTTGTACAGGGTCGCCGCGTTATAGCTGATCGTACCGTTAACGGAATCACGGACAGGGGCGCTGTAGACCTCGCCGTCGGGAATATTTTTCTGGCCGGAGCATTTCTCTGCACCGATGCCCTTAATGGAGAACGTGAGCTCTGTGCCTGGACCGGTGATGCGCACCTTGTCTGTTTTCCGCATAAGATCGGCAAGCGCATCCTGGGCTTTGTCCATTTTGGCATAATCCAGGTTACATACCTCAAAGTAGAAATCCTCAAAGGCTTCAGTAGTCGTATTGGCAAGCTGGGCCATACTCGCGTTAGGATAGCGGAGAACCACCCATTTGGTATGCTTGACCCGCTGCTCGCTATGTACCGGATGTGAATACAGGGAGTTATAAAGCTTCATATTTTCTTCAGGCACATCAGCCAGATCGTTCACATTCTCGCCGGCGCGGATTCCGATATAGCAATCCATCTGCTTCATGCGGTTCAGGTCGATCTCAGCCCAGGTCTTAATCCCCTCCGGGATTGCATATTTAAGCATACTGCGCAGGACGGTACGGTCTGTCAGCTGGACAAAAGCATTGCCTCCGGCTTTACCGACCTCCTCCACAACCGCCTTAATCAAATCTCTTTCGCTGCCGATCATTTCGACCAGCACATTTTCGCCCGGCTGCACGTCTACGGAATAACCCACAAGGTTTGCCGCCAGCTTTTGAATTCTTGGATCCTTCATCCTGCTCGCTTCCTTCCTCTTACATAAAAATGGCATACCGTTCTATTGTAGCACGCCCTCTATCCAGCGCAAGGCTTTCTGTCAGGTCCATCCTCCGTCTCTCATTGGTAGCCGTAAAAATCAACGTTGCTTACAAAAGCTTCGCCGTCTGAAGCACCGCCAGCTCCCGGATAACGGACTGTCTGCGTCCAGGTCAGCCGCTTGGGCAAATTCCGCCTTGTATCCACCTTCAGAAAATAAACAGAGGACACTTCAGCTTCGTCCAGCCTCCGCTTCAGCTCCCCGCTCTTCTGCTTCCATAAATTCTCCATCGCTGACCGGACCTCTGCCGGCTGTGCTGCATAGCCTGTATCTGCAGCCCCTGGACGGACGGCCTGCATTTCCTGTTCAAGCCGCTGCGCCAGCTGCCGCTTGGCTGCTGCAGGGCTGAGCCTGATCCGCAG
The DNA here is from genome assembly GCF_000758625.1 of Paenibacillus sp. FSL R7-0273. Taxonomy (NCBI): domain Bacteria; kingdom Bacillati; phylum Bacillota; class Bacilli; order Caryophanales; family Paenibacillaceae; genus Paenibacillus; species Paenibacillus sp. FSL R7-0273. The sequence goes on along the minus strand of NZ_CP009283.1, from coordinate 3,040,083 downwards.
CACCCGGCTGCCCGAGGCAGCGCCCGTCTCCTCTGTTACCTCCTTATCCTGCTCCTGCAGCTCTTCCAGCTGGTGCAGGGGATTGAGCGCAGTGAGCGGTCCGGCATTGTCCTGCAGGCCGTATGCCTGATACGGCTTCCATTCCCCGTCCTGCTTCTCCAGGCTGGTATAATAGGCTGAAGCTGCAGGCCCGCTCTGCTCAAGCTCCTTCAGCCCCTTGCCGGCAGCCGTACCGGCCCCTCCCGCCTCATCCGGCAGCAGGGAATACAGGGTGATCCGGTTATGATCCTGCAGCTTGCCCCCGTAATAAACCGCAGACTCTTCCACCGGCTTGCCTTCTACAAGGAGTGCAGCCGAGCCTTCAAAGGACACGGCATCTCTGCCGTCCATTCCCGCCAGAGCCAGATCCAGATCCTCCGCTGCCGGCCTGCCCCCTGCCGGACCACAGCCGCTGAGCAGCACCAGAGCCAATAACGCAAACGCTTTATTCATCTTCATGTGCGGATAGACATCCCTTTTATCGTATTTTCAATATCAATCTATATAGGTTCTCCTTTCACTGCACGCTTATGCGTCTGTCTCTATAGTCAAAAAAAAGAATCCTGTCAGCCCGTGGCTTAAGGATTCTTTGCACTATTCTCTGCATTTTTACGGTCTGTTACGACCTGATTACGGCCGTTGTTCTTTGCCTCGTAAAGCGCCATATCCGCACGGTAAAACAGGGATTCGACGCTTACCCGGTCATCTGTCCAGCTCCATTCAGCGATACCGCAGGATACCGTTACCCGCGGCTCCGTTTCGCCCATAACCCGCTTGCGTATCCGTTCCGCCACATATACGGCCTGCTGGATGCCAAGCTGCGGCAGATATACCGCCAGCTCTTCACCGCCCCATCTTGCGGCAATATCACCCTGGCGGATGGAGGACTTCACAATCTCACTGACCTGCTTCAGAATCTTGTCGCCCCTCTGATGCCCGTAGGTATCGTTAACCATCTTGAACTGGTCAATATCGACCACTATGAGCGTTCCGCAGAAGTCCTTGGTCTGCCGCTCCTTGATCTCCTCATCCAGATAATGGCGGGCATACAGCCCCGTAAGGCTGTCCCGGTTCGCCAAATAACGCACCTCCGCATGCAGGCGCGCGTTGCCGACAGCCAGCCCGATATGGCCGGCCATCGCCTGCAGCAGACGGAAGCTGTCATAGGAGAAGAAGTGCGGCTCCCTGTGGGTCAGCATAATAGCCCCCCGCACCTCTCCTCCCACATTAAGCGGTGTAGCAATCGCCGACTGCGACTGCGTGGCTGCCATAAGCCTTGAATGAATGCCTTCCGCCCCGCTGTACTCCGATAGAATAAGCGGCTCTCCCGAGCTGTACACCCGTCCGCCCAATCCTTTGCCGTTATCAATAATTTCGCCGCGCAGCGGAGGGTAGTTACAGGCAATGGCCTCAAGCCCGCCCTTCTTCTCATTCAGATGCAGGATACAGCAGTAATCGGCGCCGAACATTTCCAGCAGCTCTTCAAAGGCATACTGAAAAATATCCCCCAGACGCAGGCTCTGATTCAGCCGCTGGGTCAGCTCATTGCTCATCCGCAGCTCACGGATCAGCTGGTTCGAGCGCTCGTAGAGCTTGGCATTCTCAAAGGCGGTCCCTGCGGTATCCGCAACCATTGTGAGAAAGCGGAGATCCACATCGGGGAAGGCAGGCTTGTCCAGCATCATATGAAAGACGCCGTACACTCCCTGCTTGCCCCCAAGCGGCAGGCCGATTTCCACCGAATTGTTATCCCGTCCGGCATGCAGTGCCACCCGTCCGTCCTTAAAGGCCTTGGCGCAGACATCGTCTGCCCCCCAGCGCAGCGGCAGCGGCTTTACCTGCGGATGGGTGCTCCGGTGGTCCTGCGACATGAACAGCTCGAGCCGTGCACCCGGGTACATCGCTGAAATGCTGTCAATAACCTCTGTCAGCACGGCATTGACGTCGATGTTATCATGCATCCGCTGGACGATCTGGAACAGCAGCGAGCGCCGGTTGCTTTCGCGCTCGGCATGCTGATGCACCCCGGCCAGATCAGATACAAACACATGCTCAAATCTGCGGTAAAAACAGGTCTGGTAGTGCAGCGCCATCGCTTCTGCCGTATACCGGCCGCCCTGCATGAACTGCTCAGCCGGCATCGCGCAGCCCAGCAGGGCAAATATCTCGCCTTTGCTTCTGGTGAATACGGGAATTACCAGCAGCTTAACCTCCTGGCTGCCCCCCGCATCCTCTGCCGAAAGCACAAAAAGCTCTCCTGTAAGCAGGCTGCCCGCAGCGGCTGCCTCCCACGCCTTCTTCCATAGACTGCCCCGTCCCCCGGCAGGCTCTGCCGTCTCTACAAATTTCCCTTTATAATTCAGTACACACCATTCCCATGACCGGGCAAACGGCAGTACAGCCATCCCGCACCATTCCCTGAAGCTCTCTGCAAGCAATTGGCCTGCGTAGGGAAAGTCATAGGATACAATATCCGTCTCCCTTAGCCATGCGGCGGGATCATCGGGCTCTCCGCTTGCTTGCATTGTGTCCTGCAACAGCATACGTGTGTCTTTATAACCGCATGCTTCCTGTTCCGGCATAACTAGGATCCCCTTTGCATCAATTTAAAAAAATAATAATATCCGATAACATCTAATTAGCTATATTTTACTCTCTTTCTAGCAGTAATGCATTATATTTTCCTAAAACCCGGGATTTTTTTTAGGACCAAAGAACTAACGACAAAGATAGACAAAATCTTATTAAAGTAGCGCTTGACTTTACCTATTCTTTTCATATAATATTTATTGTTGAACAAGACTGTAAGAAGTCTTACTTGGGCGTAACGTTGTGTCACCCTCACGCTACCGTTACTGTCAGGGCAGCGGCTGAACTCCCCTGACAGAGTGAAACCAAATACACGCTTTCACGAATACGGCTGCGGCACAAATAGGCCCTACCATGAAATTTCAATTATAAAGGAGTCTACTATAACATGGCACGTTACACCGGACCTAAATTCAAACTCAGCCGCCGTCTGGGCATTTCCCTTAGCGGTACAGGTAAAGACCTTAAACGCCCTTTCCCACCAGGACAGCACGGCGCTAACCAACGCAGAAAAGTAAGTAACTACGGTATGCAGCTTCTGGAAAAACAAAAACTCCGTCACATGTACGGTCTGGGCGAGAAGCAGTTCCGCACATTGTTCTCCAAAGCACAGAAGATCCAGGGTATCGCGGGCGAAAACTTCATGTTCCTGCTCGAAAGCCGTCTGGACAACCTGGTTTACCGTCTTGGATTTGCTAACTCCCGTGCAGGCGCACGTCAGCTGGTATCCCACGGCCACGTAACTGTAAACGGCAAGAAAGTTGATATCGCTTCTTACCGTGTAAGCATCGGCGATGTAATCGGTCTTCGTGAAAGAAGCCGTTCCATGAAATCCATCAAGGAAGCTCTGGAAAACCGCAATCACCTTCCAGCTTACCTGGAATATGCTGACGCAGCATTTGAAGGCAAATATATCCGTTTGCCGGAACGCGCTGAGCTGACTCAGGAAGTTGACGAGAAGCAAATCGTCGAGTTCTACAACCGTTAAGATTCACACATCAAAGCCTCCGGTTCCCCGGAGGCTTTTTTGCGCCTTCTGCTATACACGCTGCGGGCAGACTATCCTAACCAAGACTCAGCCTGGCCAGCCTTCTTTTACCCACCTGGATAATATCTCCTTCCTGTGGAAGAATAGCTGCGCCCGGGTCTCCCTGCTTCACACCGTTAAGCCTCACAGCCCCCTGACCAATCTGGCGTCTGGCCTCACTGCCAGATTCAGCAAAGCCCAGCACCACCAGGAGCCGGGCCAGCTTTAGAACACCGTCCTCCAGTTCAGCCGCATCCAGACGGAAAGTCCCGATCTCCTCAGGCAGGGCACGCTGCTGGAAGACTGTTATGAAATGCTGCTGTGCGGCATCTGCTGCTTGCGCCCCGTGATACATCCGGACCAGGGTATGGGCCAGACGCATTTTGACATCCCGGGGATGGGCTGCCCCTGTATCCATAGCCCGGCTGAGCGCTGCCAGCTCACTATTGCTGAGGTCTGTCGCCATTTCGTAGTATCTGAGCATCAGCTCATCGGGCACGGACATCGTTTTGCCGTACATTTCGTTTGGCGCTTCATCAATGCCTATGTAATTACCGAGGCTCTTGCTCATCTTTTTGACCCCGTCCAGACCTTCCAGCAGCGGCATCAGCACCACGGCCTGCGGCTCCTCCCCGTACTCCTTTTGCAGTGTGCGGCCCATGAGAATATTGAATTTCTGATCTGTGCCGCCGATTTCAATATCCGTACCGTTGGCTACAGAATCCATCCCCTGCATCAGCGGATAAAAGAACTCATGTACACTGATTGCCTGGCCGCCCTGAAACCGTTTGGTAAAATCATCCCGCTCCATCATCCGGGCCACTGTGACCTTAGCCGCAAGATTGACCACCTCCGCAAAATTCATCGGGCTGAGCCAGTCCGAATTGCAGAGCACCTTTGTTTTATCCGGATCAAGAATCTTGAATATCTGCTTCCTGTAGGTTGCCGCATTGCGCTGAACATCCTCTTCACTCAGCTGCCTGCGTGTTTCCGATTTGCCTGTCGGGTCGCCGATCCGTCCTGTAAAATCCCCGATGATCAGCTGCACCTGATGCCCGGCCTCCTGGAACTGGCGCAGCTTATGAAGCACAACGGTATGCCCGATATGAATATCCGGCGCCGACGGGTCCAGCCCCAGCTTGATGTTCAACGGTGTACCTGTTGCCACTGACTGAACCAGCTTGCTCCGCAATTGCTCCACCGGAATAATTTCAGCCGCACCGCGCACGGCTGTTTCCAGCTGGCGCTCTACCTCCTGCTGCTGCGCCGGGGTTAATTCTTCCCATTTCATGCTTTTTCCTCCTCAATGTGATCTAACGCAACGCAAAAAGAGCCTGTCGCTCATCCCGAAAGGGACGAGCAAAAGACTCGCGGTACCACCCTAATTAAGAACCCCGGCAGGCTAAGCAGCAGGAGATTCTTCACTTCATTGTTATAACGGGGATGCCCCGGTTCCGGACTACTGGCTGGCGCCGCTTAAGCACCAGAGGTTCCTCCGTACAGCTCCGGACTGTAATTCAAAGGGGCCTGCTGCCGGTTCGCACCACCCACCGGCTCTCTGAAACACATGGCTTGCCTTCTACTGATGTCCTTCAACGCTTTTCTGATATCCAGTTGAGTTATTTTATACCACGTCTGGTTTTAGAAAGTCAACCGCGCTGTAATCCGACTTTCCATCAGAAGCGCATTCAAAACCGGCAAATTGTGCTATAATAGTTCCGTTAAAAGGAGGATTATCGTCGATGGTTGAGGAGAAAAAGAAGAAGACCGCAAAACAGCGCCCCCCTCGCAGATCCTGGCTCCGCAGGTTCGGTTCAGTCGTAAAATGGGTGTTTATACTCGGCATCCTGGGCCTTCTGTTTGCCGGCGGCGCCGTAGCAGGCTATGTCACTTCGATAGTGAAGGACGATCCTGTGCGCTCCGAGGAGCTGATCCAGCAGCAAGTCAGCCAGAACGCCATCACCGGCTTTGCTTATTTCCGTGACGGCCAGCCGATCGGTCAGCTCCGTACCGAGGAGGACCGCAGGCTTATTGAATTTAATGATATCCCGCAGCTGGTAATTGATGCCGTCCTCGCTATAGAGGACAATAGTTTCTACGACCATGTAGGAATAGATTTCAGCGGTACACTGCGTGCCGTCAAGCAGAAGCTGCTTAACGAGTCCGTCCAGACAGGAGGCAGTACACTTACCCAGCAGCTGGCCAGACGTGTATTCCTCAGCCTGGACCGTACAGAGGACCGCAAGGTTAAGGAAATCCTGCTGTCGCTGCGGCTGGAGCGTTTTCTGTCCAAAAACGAGATACTCACAGCCTATCTCAACAAGGTGCCGTTCGGTAATGGCTCTAACGGCTATAATGTATTCGGCATCAAGGCGGCATCCAAGGGCATCTTCGGGCTGGATGATCTCGACAAGCTTAACATCGCCCAAGCCGCTTATCTCGCCGGGCTTCCCCAGCTCCCTTCCAAGTATTCCGCCTTTAATGGCGTAGGCGAGTTCAACGAGACTGCCTTCGGCCGGGCCATGGACCGCCAGAAGCTGGTGCTGCGCCGGATGCTTGAAGAGAACAAGATCACAACATCACAGTACAATGAAGCCCTGCAGTTTGATATCCAGTCATCACTGGCTCCGTATACGAAGAAGGCATATGCTACCTTCCCTTACCTGATGCTGGAAACAGAGCGCAAGGCTGCAGCCATTCTATTGGCCATCAACGAGGATAAGAGCACTGGCGAGAACGCGGACAGCGCCGCAACCGCCGGAAGCGATACCGTCCTGCTTGAGGAAGCGCGCCAGCAGCTGATGACCGGCGGCTACCGCGTGTACACAACAATTGACAAAAAAGTGTACAGCGCCATGCACAGCGTTTCGGAGAACAGTGACAATTTTACGAAGGACAGTGAAGCAAGAGGCAAGGAACAGGCAGCAGGCATGCTGATCGATAACAAAACCGGGGCCATCCTTGGAATGATTGAAGGCCGGGACTTTAATATCGAGCAGATGAACTATGCTACACAAATGGTCCGCCAGCCGGGATCAACGATGAAGCCGATTGCCGCCTATCTTCCGGCGCTCGACAGCGGGCTGATCCAGCCTGCCAGCATCCTGGATGATGCGCCTATGATCCTGAAAGACGGCTCTAAGGGCTTCCACATTCCAAAGAATGCCAATAACCGCTATCAGGGTCTGGTTACAGCGCGTTATGCGCTCAACAAATCGCTTAACCTGCCGGCGCTCAAGCTGTTTAACGAAAAGGTCGGAATCGAAGAGTCCTGGGCTTTTACCAAGAAGCTGGGAATTACAACGCTCCAGGATAATGATTACAATGCACAGACCGGGGTTATCGGCGGCCTGCGTTACGGTGTTTCCGTTGAGGAATTGACCAATGCGTATGCTTCAATCGGCAACAACGGCGCTTTTAATGATGCATACATGATTGAGAAAATCGTTGATTTCCAGGGTAAAATTATTTATCAGCACAAGGTGAACCCGGAGCAGGTATTTTCTGAGCAGACGGCCTACCTGATGACAGATATGCTGCGGACTGTTATTACAGAAGGTACGGCTACCACTGTAAAAAGCAATTATGAGCACTTTAAGGACGTGCCGATCGTCGGCAAAACCGGGTCCACGCAGAACTACGGCGACGTCTGGTTCATGGGTTATACGCCGGATGTAACGCTTGGAATGTGGGTCGGCTACAAGGAGCAGATCAACACGCTTCAGGGTGATAAGCAGAAGCGCCAGGCGCAGACGCTTTGGGCCAAGGTTATGAATGCCGTAATTGAAAAGCAGCCGGAGCTGTTCGTAACGAAGGAGTTCACCCAGCCTGAGGGGATCGTCAAGAAGACTGTCTCCGCCTACAGCGGCAAGCTGCCGACGGATCTGACAGATAAATTCACCACAGACCTGTTCAATGCCAAGTACGTGCCGACAGACAGTGATGACGGCATTTCCAAAGCCAAATACATCACCTATGGCGGCGTGAATTACCTGCCGCTCGAGGGTACGCCTGACGATTTCCTCAGAGAGAAGATTGTCGTCAAGCGGGATAAGCCTATTCAGGACCTGATCAAGGAGCTGCAGGCGGCATTTGACGGGATGAAGGAGCATGAGTCTCTGGCATACTATATGCCGGCTGATGCCAAAACCGACTTCCCGACCGAGGTCGATCCCCGTGTTGATGACGGGAACGCACCGACTGCACCAGGCAGTGTCAGTGTGTCGTACAGCACAGGCAAAGCGGTCATAACCTTTGCCCCAAGCGGTTCTTCTGACGTAGTGGGCTACCGTCTCTACCGTTCGTTGAACGGCGGCGCTTTCCAGAAGCAGTCCGTTATCTCAGCCGGAGAGAACCCTGTTTTTACTCCGGGTACTCCGCAGAGTGTCAACGCCACCTTCTATGTGACTGCTGTAGATGTGGCCGGGCATGAGACTGCTTCAGGCAGCGTAGCCGGCGGTACGGCTCCTACACCGGAGCCAACACCGCCGCCGGAGGAATTGCCGGGAGCAGAGGCGACACCGGAGGGCGGTATCGTGCCGGGCGGGACCGAAGAGGATCCCGGAATGATTATCGTGCATCCGCCGGGCAGTGAGGAAGTACCGGCCGGCGGGGCCAATAATGCCGGCGGCGGTAACAACGCCGGCAACGCGCCTTAACCTTATCAGAAACACAAGAAACACCGGTACCCTGCTATAATGGGTACCGGTGTTTTTGATGTTTCCTATAGAGATTATGCATTAGTCCTCGATCGTTGATAAATCACCGGCCGGAAGCTCCAGCTCCCAGGCCTTCAGCACCCGGCGTATAATTTTGCCGGAGCGGGTCTTGGGCAGCTTCTCCTTAAATTCGATCTCCCGGGGGGCGGCATGTGCGGATAAGCCTGCTTTGACGAAGGCTGCAATCTCCTCCTTCAGCTCAGGCGTAGCCGTATAGCCTTCTCTGAGCGAGATAAACGCCTTAATGATCTCTCCCCGCAGCACATCCGGCTTACCGATAACACCGGCCTCTGCGACCGCAGGATGCTCTACAAGCTTGCTCTCTACCTCAAACGGGCCGATCCGCTCCCCGGAGGAGTTAATAACATCGTCAATTCTGCCCTGAAACCAGTAATATCCGTCTTCATCCATATAAGCGGAATCACCGGAGATGTACCAGCCGGGAATACGGAAATATTCATCGTACTTGGCTTTATTGTTCCAGATCATCCCCATCATCGACGGCCAGGGTGTCCGGATGGCCAGATTGCCCATGGAGTAAGGCGGCAGCACCTTCCCCCTGTCATCGAGAATCGCTGCCTCAATGCCGGGCAGCGGACGCCCCATGGAGCCCGGCTTGATATCCATTCCCGGATAATTACAGATGAGCTGGGCACCGGTCTCCGTCATCCACCAGGTATCGTGGATACGCTGCCCGTAGACCTTATCGCCCCAGCGCACGACCTCCGGATTCAGCGGTTCCCCTACTGACAGTACATGTCTGAGGCTGCTCAGATCAGCGCCCTGCAGGCTGCTCTCCCCTGCTCCCATCAGCATGCGGAATGCTGTAGGCGCACTGTACCAGACCGTGACGGCGAAGCGCTCAATCGTCCTGTACCAGTCCTGGGGACTGAAGCGCCCGCCCCGCACTACATTAGCGACACCGTTCAGCCAAGGTGCAAAAATGCCGTATGAAGTGCCTGTAACCCAGCCCGGGTCCGCAGTACACCAGTAGACATCATCGGGGCGCAAATCGAGCACTATTTTCCCCGTATAATAATGCTGGATCATAGCCCTCTGCAGGTGATAGACGCCCTTGGGCTTCCCGGTTGACCCGGAAGTGTAGTGCATAATCAGGCCATCCTCCAGTGTAAGCCATTCCGGTTCCAGCTCTGCAGGCGATGCAGCCATCTCCTCCAGGTAGCTGATCACTCCCTTATCCCCAGCGTTTTCCAAGCCTGTAACAATAACGTGCTTCAGCTCAGGCAGGTCCTCACGGCGGACCCGCCGCAGCAGCTCAGGTGTCGTTACAAGCGCCACCGCCCCGCTGTCCTCCAGCCGGTCTTTTACAGCGGTCTCCATAAACGCCTCGAACAGCGGTCCCGCAACCGCCCCGACTTTGAGAATTCCGAGCAGGCAGAAATACAGCTCCGGGCAGCGCGGCATAAAGATAAACACACGGTCGCCTTTGCCGACGCCGTATTTCCGCAGAATGTTCCCGAACCTATTGGACTGTTCCTGCAGATCGGCAAAGCTATACCTTTCCTCACGGGAAGCATCGCTATAGACCAGTGCAGTTGCCGCACCGCGTCCTTCAGCTACATGGCGGTCTACCGCCTCATGAGCCATATTGACCTTTCCCGTCTCATACCAGGAGAAGGCCTGCTCCGCATCCTCCCACCGGAATTGGTCAACTGCCAGGGAATAATCACTCATATTCGCCTGCTGCACTCGCCCCGGCAATATTTCATTGTGGACTTGCCCCATTACTCTTGCCTCCCCTGCTGGATTGATTTAAGCTTTAAGGGCGGGATTTCAAATTCATATCACATTTTGTCAACGTTCTATTTATGAATATTTTGTGTCTGAATTAGTATAACATAGCAAACGGTTACATTCCATAAATTAGTTGACCGGAAGGAGCCCATTCATGGACCACCGCAAAATCCACGTATCTCACCAGATTGTACATAACCACACAGAAATCAGCGTCTGCGGCCCGGTATCCTCTCACTTCTTACAGAGTCTTACGATTCATCCCGAGCTTGATGCCTTCCGCAAGCCTCGGAAACAGCTGCAAGCGCTGATCGAAATTGCTGAACTGCCTGAAGGACGGGTTATTGCCGCAGCCTGCAACAGCCTGCTGGTCGGTTATGTCACTTTTCATTATCCCGATGAAATGGAGCTTTGGTCACAGGGGAATATGGCAGATTTGATTGAACTGGGGGCGATAGAAGTAGCTGACGGGTACAGGGGCTGCGGGCTTGGCAAGCAGATGCTTGCCGCGGCTTTTGAACAGGAGCAGTTGGAGAATTGTATTGTGTTCACTACGGAGTACTATTGGCACTGGGACCTTAAGGGCACTGGACTGGATGTATGGGCCTACCGCAGTATGATGGAGAAGCTGATGAAGCCGGCAGGGATGGTCTGGTATGCCACCGATGATCCGGAGATCTGCTCACATCCCGCCAACTGCCTGATGGTCAGGATCGGCCGGGAAGTCCCTTTGTCCTCACAGGAAACCTTTGACAGGGTCCGCTTCAGGCAGCGTTTTATGTACTAGGGGGTACAGATTGATTAACTATCCTACAGCGCCTTCAGCATATATTCAAGAATGGCATGAGAGCGCCGCGCGGCTGTTACTGTAAATTCACGGTAATTAACATGAGCCGACCCATCGGCCTTATCAGACATCGAACGGATAATTACGAACGGGGCAGCATTCATATAGCATACCTGGGCGACAGCCGCACCTTCCATTTCTGCACAGGCGCCGTTCAGGTCCTTATATAAGCTATCAACCACACTGCTGCTGGCAATGAACTGATCCCCGGAGAGCACAACTCCCGTTATGAAATGCTGGTTAAGACCCCTGCAGGCTTCTTCTGCAAGCTGTACCAGTGCTGCATCTGCTGCAAACACAGACACCTCCTGATAAGGAATAACGCCTCTGGAATACCCCAGCGCAGTCGCATCCATGTCATGCTGGATACATTCCGAGGAGATCACAATGTCACCGATATCCAGACCGGGATGAACCGCTCCGGCAACCCCTGTGAACAGTATCTTCGACACTCCAAACTGGCCAAGCAGAATTTGGGTGGTCACTGCCGCATTCACTTTGCCGACCCCGGACTTGCACAGAACCGCCTTTTTGCCGAAAATGTCACCGGTATAATAGCTTACTCCCGCCTTGACCGTAGTCTGCTTGTTCTCCATGCTGCTTAACAGCAGCTCAATCTCCTCATCCATCGCACCAATTAATCCGATTACCTCATTCAATATGTATCCCTCCATTAGGCTCAGGCAACATAAAAAGCTCCCGAAGGAGCTTTCTACGTACCTCTATAAATAAATCTTACTTGTTGACGTGATTCACAGAGAGGCGGAGAATCGTCTCATGCGGCAAAATAACCCGCGGATTCTCAACGGTCTCCTTCTTCATCAGCTTGGTCAAAAGTCTCATCGCTACCGCACCCAGGTCATACATCGGCTGAGCTACAGTAGTCAGCAGCGGACGAACCATGGAAGCCATACGGATGTTGTCTACACTGATGATTGAGAAATCATCCGGAACCTTCAGACCCTCATCCTGAATGCTGTGGATGGCACCAATCGCCATTTCATCCGTTGCAGCAAAGATAGCAGTCGGCTTCTTCTTGAGGCCAAGGAAGTATTTCATCGCTTCGACACCGGATTCGTAACGGTAGTTACCGATACGCACCAGATCCTCCTGGTACTCAATTCCTGCCGCTTCAAGCGCCTTCTTGTAGCCCTGGAACCGGGCATAGCCGTTGGCCGGATCCTGCAGCGTTCCGCTGATCATTGCAATCTCACGGTGTCCGTGACGGATAAGCGTGTTCACAGCATCAAAAGCCGCAGTTTCATGGTCGATATCAACCGAAGGATAGGTGCCCTTCTCATCGCGGGTTGCGCATAGTACAATAGGAACCGCTGAGGTCTGGAACGCCTGGATATGCTCATCTGTTACCGTTCCGCCCATGAAGAGCAGCCCGTCAACCTGCTTCTCCAGAAGCGTGTTGATTACACGGATTTCCTTCTCTTTGCGTTTGTCCGCATTACACAAAATGATATTGTAATGATACATGTTCGCGATATCCTCAATCCCGCGGGCAATTTCCGCAAAAATCGAGTTGGAGATATCGGGAATGACAACACCGACGGTTGTCGTTTTCTTGCTGGCGAGACCTCTCGCCACGGCGTTTGGACGATAGCCCAAACGTTCAATTGCTTCAAATACCTTCTTCCGGGTCTGCGGCTTCACGTTAGGGTTATTATTCACAACCCGTGATACCGTAGCCATAGATACGCCTGCTTCGCGAGCTACATCGTAAATGGTTACCGTCAAATTACTCTCTCCATTGCGATAAATTTTATCGTTCGACTAATTAAAATTATGATACGATACTTTGTACAATTGTGCAATGATAACGCTTCATTTTCCTTTCAAATTTCTTTCAAAGGCAAAAAAAGCCAGTAAAAGCATGCACAAAGAATGAACCTGTTACTATCGTAACAAAAAGTCCGTGAAAAATCCAATATTCGTGAAAATTTTTCATTGTTTTTGCAGAAAAACTTTTTATTTCGCATTTTCTGGCGATTGAACTGCCAATTGTGCCAGTCTAGAGCCTGTTTCTTCCATCCATTTCAGGTCAGCAAGCTCTACAGCCAGCCGGTACACATCAAGCAGTACATCGATCCGGGCCTGGACCGCATGGCGGATGTTATCCTCCAGTTCAGTAAATCCGCCGTGAAATATACCCGTGCCGAAAACCTCCTTAAGCACACTCGCCCATTCATTCCGGTCCGCAAAGGAAAGCCTGCGCCGTGCCGCCGTATGCTCCAGTTCACCGATGAGCTTGCCCAGCTCCTTCTTTATGGACGGCAGCGGTTCATAACGTCTGCAGACTCCGCAGGTATATACGGGGACATGGGTAATTTTGGTCTTAGTGCTATAGACCAGCGTGTGCATATGTATGGTCATGGTACCGCCGCAGCCGCATGACTTCTTAACCAGATTATCGTTTAACATCTCCTACACCTCAGGCTACAATAGTATTGAAAAACACAGAAAACCGCCTTTTCAATAAGCTATATTCGACCTTATTCGTCCGGATTCCTTCCCATTTGCATAAAATGATTTATTTGGCAATAAAGCAATTTATTGCTTATCCAAAGATGACTTCATATTTTAAATTTGATAGAATGGTCTGGATACTGTGACTGAAGGGAGCTGCTGACAATGAGATTATCCGGTAAAAAGGTCATTGCGCTGGTTGATGACGAATTCGAGGATCTGGAGCTTTGGTATCCGGTATACCGGGTACGTGAAGAAGGTGCCGAGGTGCATCTGGCCGGGCTGGAAAAGGGTAAAACCTACACCGGCAAATACGGCGTACCCGCTGTAGCCGAATATTCCTGGGACGACCTGAATGCTGCCGATTACGACGGTATTCTTGTACCGGGAGGCTGGGCTCCTGATAAAATCCGCCGCTACAGCGCTGTCCTGAAGCTCGTGCAGGATTTCAACGCTGCCAAAAAGCCGATCGGCCAGATCTGCCACGCCGGCTGGGTACTGATCTCCGCCAAAATCCTTGACGGGGTAACAGTCACCTCGACGCCCGGCATCCGCGATGATATGGAGAATGCCGGAGCCATCTGGAAGGACGAGCCGGTAGTAACTGACGGTCATATCATTTCGGCCCGCCGTCCGCCGGATCTTCCGCCATACGGCAAAGCATTCTGTGATGCGCTGGCCGGGGAATAAGCATTTAGGACCTGTTTCCAAAGACAAGCAAGCCCTGCCCCTCCTTTGCTGAGAGGTTCAGGGCTTGTTCTGCTTCTATGCAGAAGCTACTGACGGATATCGAGGGATAGCTTCTGGTACACTGGAGCCGGATAGCTGTATATAGTAAAGGTCAGCGGCTGAGCGAACTTATTGCTGCCTAACCCCATGTAATTCCGCACCGGGATGGACTTCTGGTCCTTTGACGCCTGGTGCGGCGGAATGTCATACAGGTCCGCGGATGAATGAATCTGACCTTTTGAATCGGTAAACTCACCTTCCAGTATTAAGGAGTTATAGAATTTTTTCTTGCCGGGAGCTGTGTAATGATTCAGGACCAGCGTTGTTCCTTTTTCAGCAGTGTACAGTAACACACTTAAATTATCATCCGGGGCCATAATAACCTGCTGCTTATCCGTGTCAATAACCACCTGCATATCATCCTTATCGAGTGCCAAAATACCGTCAAGCTGCAATTGGAGCGGCTGTCTGGAGCGGCTGTCATTGCCGAACACCAGGATTTCCTTGCCTTCTGCGACCAATGTGCGAACAGGGCTGAAGCTTGTAAAGTCACCGTTGCTGCCCATCCGGAACTGCGGATTTATGATGGAAAAGATTTGTTTCCGGTTCTGCTGGCTGTTGGCATACTGGAGATAGGTGCCACTCGCGGCAGCATACACTTCATCAATAATAATATCTTGACCATCGACACTCAAAATTTGATTCATGCTCATGATTTCACCCGCTTTTGCCATCTTTTCCTTATCCAGCTTGAAGGGAACGGATAGTTTTGCCAACGGCTTATCTATAACTACCGGAGCTGAAGGATTCCGTTCAGGCTCACCAATATTAAGCTCAAGCGTGATTTCGTCCGGCAGAGAGCCAAATCCTCCGGCCCACTGCAATATTTCATAACTGTACGTCGTGCCGATTGCTACTTCCCTGGTGTTTAAAGACAGGCCATACGGGTAGTTCACCGGTGAGTAGCCTTTCCCTGAGAGCTGCAGCAAATTCACCTGCGCTTTCTGACCGGTATTATTTTGAAGTGAAAATAATAGAATAATCCCTTTGCGGTCTGCGGCAATTGCTTCTACCGCCAGTTCAAAACCGTTCTGCTCCACCGTAACACCGCTGACAGGCTGTACCAGCCCCGCTTCAATTGCCGAAGCTACCGTATTGTTGGCTTTTTCCAGATAGGGTGAAAACAAAGCATTTATCTGAGAAGCGACAGAGGACCCACGGGCATTATGCGGCTCGATCTGATTGCCAAGCCAAGGGAATGCAAAGAGCAGCAAGGCAGCCGCTATAACCGCCATCCCCACCAAATACCGCTTGGCTGCCCGGACACGGTAACGTACCGGTCCAGAAACTCCGCTGCGGATTACTGTATTTAATTTGATTTCCGATATTTCATCCGCCTGCCCCGCTATTTCACCAAAATACTCTTTCAACAGCATATCCTCACTGCCAGCCATGTGCGGATCCCCCCTTCATCTTGTTCCGGAGCTGCTTAAGGCCCTTGTTGAGCCAGGTCTTGACTGTCCCCTCCGGCTTGTCCAGCACTTCGGCAATTTCTGTCAGCGTCATATCACGGTAGTATTTCAGCACGATCACCTGACGGTATTTCAGCTTAACGCCGTCGAGCGCCTGCTCCATGTCCAGCTTGCGGTCACTGGTCATAACCATCACTTCACCGCTTGGGACATCAGCCGCTTTTACGGAAACCATCCGCTTCCTCCGCTTCATTTCATCATTGCAGCAGTTAATTAGAATGCGTGTTATCCAAGGTGCAAACCGCTGCGGATCCTTCAGGCTTTTTCTCCTGCTCCAGGCTCTGAATGTAGCCTCCTGCAGCATTTCAAGCGCATCCGTCTCACTCCGGAAATAGCTGTAGGCTATTCCGTAGAGTATTTTTTTCTGAGCCGATACAAGACCGATAAAGGACTGCGCCTCCTCTTTAGCCAGCTGTACCCGCTCAATCTCCATTAGATTTTCCATTCTCCGCCAATCCTGCCTCCTTTGTGCCCGGCTTCAAAAGCATCCTTTGTACTTCTGTTAATACTGACTTCCAAAGCCCGGAAACGGTTTTAGTTATTTTTTACGACCACTCATAAGTAAGCAGGTAATGCAAAAAGGCCGGCGTACCCGCCAGACCCTTTAAT
The DNA here is from genome assembly GCF_000758625.1 of Paenibacillus sp. FSL R7-0273. Lineage (NCBI taxonomy): Bacteria > Bacillati > Bacillota > Bacilli > Caryophanales > Paenibacillaceae > Paenibacillus > Paenibacillus sp. FSL R7-0273. The sequence goes on along the minus strand of NZ_CP009283.1, from coordinate 3,023,763 downwards.
GCTGTCTTAGACAATATGTACTATCTGATTCTAATACGGTCATCCCCGATGATCATACCCGGATAGGCAGATAGCTTAAAGGTTAGCGGCTGCGGCAGCTTCTCTGTACCAAGTCTGAAGCGGACTGTAGTAATTGCCTTCGTGCCTTCAGTTCTTTGATCCCAGTCGAGTGTAGCATTCTGATCCTCCGGATTAACGAGCCAATGCCAAACTCCTTCACCATCCATGAAAGTGGAATCCAGAGAAAACCCTCTGATATCTGCATACTCATCTTCCTCCGGCACTTGCATTGTCATATCCAATATCATTTCGCCTGGCTCCGCATAGTCCATCTGGTCTGATAAGGTCAGACGTTCGTCGGGAGCTTGTATGATTTCACGGGTATCGCTGTTAATGACCAGATTGAGCCTCGCTTTGTCAATTGCGTGCAGGCCTTCGATATCCATCCTGACCGGGTCCTTGGGGCGTATACTATCATTGTGGAAAATATAATAGATTTTACTGTCTGATGAAAAGTCCCCGGCTTTTGACAGCTCTTTTTCATGTTTCCCGGTACCCATGACAACGCCGAAGCCATACTCACCGTATACGTCCAGATCCTTTCCTTGATATCCGGGAGTCATGTAAATCCCCGTAGGTCCGAGATAGAGGTCGTTTATATTATAAGTGTAGCCGGCAATGTTAAAGCCCTCCTCTAAAACAACCTCATCCCCCGCTGAATATTCTGCAGTTTCGTCTAAGTCTATAACCGCACCCAGCTTATGCATGATTACTTCACCGTTAGCATCCTGAAATATATATTGCTCATCGTCCATGGGCAGCAGCGTCAGTGTGGCAAACACATGATCCGGCAACGTAGTCTGCAAGTTATTCCACGGAATAATCATTACATCACGGACAATTCCGCTATACATGCCAGGTCTGTAATTATGATAACCGCTATAAAAATAAGTGCCTTCTGCAGTCAAACTGGCTGTCGAATGCTCATCTGCTTTAAAATTGAACTTCATATTTATATATTGCTTATCTGTACTATTCTCCAGCCTATATAGAAGGATTACTCCCCTCCTGTCGGCGATGACACCATCGATAGTAAATTGAAAGCCTCCCACTTCGGGAGACACAATATTCACATGCTGCACATATCCGGCATCCAGCGCAGAGGTAACCGTCAAATTGTCGCCGATAGCCTCACGGTATTCCTCAAGCTCACCCCAGCTTTGGGGCGGCAGCGCTTCGGGTTCGCGTATTAACTGCCCGTAGCTCCAAGCCAGACTTGCAAAGAGGACAACAGCGAATACCGCTATAATCACTCTATTGTATCTTCTGCGGCGTACAGGACTGCGGTGCCTGCCCTCTGCGATTCCGTTATGTATAGCCGTATCCAGCTTTAATTCAGGCACATCCGCCGTTAACCCGGCTATCTCCTGAAAATAATCTCTCAGCAGCCTATCTTCAGCCTCTGTCACATCAGGATACGGCTCCGCTTTCCTCCGCATTTTATCCCCGAGCTGCTTCAGGCCGTTGTCCAGCCAGGCTTTGACGTCACCCTCCGGTTTATCCAGTACTTCAGCTATCTCTGAAAAGCTAAGCTCCTGATAATATGTAAGCACAAGCACCTGGCGGCAGTTGTCCGTCACACTGTCCAGCGCCTGCTCCAGGTCCAGTCTGCCGCCGCTTTTCATCACTGTCATCCTGTCTTCGGAATAGTCCGGCTGCAGTCCTGCCTTCCCTCTCTTCAGCTCGTCATTGCAGCAATCCATCAGGATCCGCATCAGCCAGGAGGGGAAATTCCCGTTATCCTTCAGGCTTTCACGCTTCATCCATGCCCGGCAGGCCGTTTCCTGCAGCACCTCCAGGGCACCGGCTTCATTACGGACATAGCTGAAGGCAAGCCCGTACAGCTTATGCTTTTCCCGGGATACCAGCCTATAAAATTGCTCTTGCTCATCCTCTTCCGTTACAGCTACATCCCTAATATTCTCCGCCACTTGTCTGTTCCCACCCCTGTCCTCTTAAAAAACGTCTTACAACCTAAATACTTCACTGAACGTCAAAAGGTTTTACTTTTTTCTCATTTGAAAAGGCCCGGCAGCAGCCGGACCTGAAGGCACTTTATTTAGCCGAGTATGGAAGCTGCTCAGTCGGTATTGTCTTCGCCGCACCGCCCAGTCCGGCAAACGCACCAAGCACCTCTTCCGTCTCAAGGCTTGTCTTGTAACGGAAGCAGGCCTGCGCTGCCTCTTTGGCATCGGATGCCAGTGTATTAAGCGTGCGGTGCTTCACCCGCAGCAGCGCCTGCGGCGACATGCTGAGATTGCTGATTCCGAGCTCCAGCCAGAGCGGCAGCGAGCGTTCATCCGCAGCCAGCTCCCCGCAGACACTGACATCGATGCCTGCGCCGCGTGCAGCTGTAACAGTCATACGGATCATGCGCAGCACTGCCGGATGGTAAGGATGATACATATGGGCAATCTGCTCATTCATCCGGTCCACCGCCAGCACGTACTGCACCAGATCATTGGTTCCGATACTGAAGAAATCAACCTCTTCAGCCAGCAGGTCTGCAATCATTACAGCGGCCGGCACCTCAATCATGATGCCAACCGGAATATTGGCGTTATAGGGGATATTCCGCTGATCCAGCTCTTTTTTGACTTCGTCCAGCACAGCTTTGGCTGCCTGAACCTCTTCTACCGAAGAGATCATCGGGAACATAATTTTGACATTGCCGTAATGGCTGGCCCGCAGAATCGCTGTCAGCTGGGTTTTGAACAGATCCGTCCGGTCCAGGCTGATACGGATGGCGCGGTAGCCGAGGAACGGGTTCTGCTCCTCGGGAAGCTGGAAGTAATCCAGGTGCTTGTCTCCCCCGATGTCCAGCGTACGGATGACAACAGTATTGCCGCCAACCTTCTGGGCAACCAGCTTATAGACCTCAAACTGCTCCTCTTCTGTCGGAAAAGAATGCCGGTCCATATACAGAAACTCCGTACGGAACAAGCCTACGCCCTCCGCACCGTATTTCAGCGCCATATCCAGCTCCTTGACGGAGCTGATATTGCCGGCCAGATGGAGATTGACCCCGTCCTTTGTAACAGCCTCCACAGTAGCAAGCAGCTCAAGCTGTTCTTTTTTGCGCTGCTGCTTCTCGCGTCTTGCGGCATACAGCTGGATCGTGGCTTCATCCGGATGAAGCTGTACAATCCCGGTATCCCCGTCCATCGCCAGCATGTCACCGGTCTGGATCGGGTTGCTGATCTTGTTCTCAAGTCCTGCAACCAGCGGGATGCCCAGCGCCCGGGCCATGATTGAGGAATGGGAGGTTTTGCCGCCCATCATGGTGACAATCCCCAGCACGTAGACCGGATTCAGGTGGGCCAGCTGAGATGGGGACAGCTCCTTCGCCACGAGAATGTAAGGCTGTGTATCCGAAGGCAAGGTTACCTCTGGTGCACCCAGCAGGTGCTTGAGCAGCCGGTTGCCGACATCCTTGATGTCTACCGCCCGTTCCTTCATATATTCATCATCCAGCAGATCAAACATGGCCACAAAATGATCTATGGCTTCCTTCACAGCCACTTCGGCTGCCTTGTACTGGCGTTCAATAATGCCGCGGATTTCACTCATGAAGACCGGATCATCCAGAATGGCCAGATGGGCGTCAAAAATACTGGATTCCTCCGGCCCCACGACCTCGCGGAATTCTTTTTTGATAAATTCGATCTCATCTTTAGAGGTGCGGATTCCTTCATATAACCGCTCAAATTCCTGGGCCAGATCAACCGGATTCACTTGCGTGTCCGGCAGGCTCCATTCCCAGTTAGGCAGGACAAAGGCCTTCCCGATAGCTACACCTGCTGCAGCGCCTATGCCTTGAATCATGCTTCCACCCCTCCAACACTTTCATGTAATACCACGGACATTACCGAAGACTGCCCCTTTTTAACATTTTTGAATGGAGCGTAGCTCCAGGATTTGACGCGGTCCGGATTGGTGATGACCATCGGCGTTGCCAGTGAAGCCGCATGCTCCTGCAGGTAAGCCAGATCAAACCGGACCAGCAGCTGGCCGGGCTCTACACTGTCGCCTTCCTGTACAAGCGCCTCAAACGGCCCTTTAAGCTGCGAGGTATCGATCCCGATATGCATCAGCACCTCCAGCCCTTCAGGCGTAGAAATGCCTATTGCGTGCATTGTAGGGTACACGTGCATGACCTTGCCGAATACAGGCGAGACCAGCTCTCCTTTTTCCGGAAAAAAAGCCACCCCGTCGCCAACCAGCTTCGCCGCAAAAATATGGTCCGGGACCTCCTCGATCGGCATCATCTTGCCCTGGATCGGGGCACAGAACAGCACCTGCGGAAGATCGCGCAGCATCAGCTTGTCGATCTCCTCGCGGATCAGCTCGGAGTAGGTACCGAACACCACCTGTACATTGCCGCCGCCCAGCTTGATAATTCCGGCAGAGCCGAGGCCCTTGAGTGCTGATGTATCTATATATCGGTCATTGTGCACCGTTAATCTTAATCTTGTGATGCAGGCCTGAACCTGAACGATGTTTTCTTTGCCGCCCAGCGCCTCCAGAATCAGCGGAGCCTGATAAGGGATGTTGCCGGCCCAGTCCCCCAGCTCCGAGCCCTCCTCACGCCCCGGTGTCGGAATCTGGAAGCGGCGGATCGCCCAGCGGAACAGATTATAATAAACCACCGCGTAGCCGATGCCGATCGGAATCAGCAGCCAGGCGCGCTGGGACAGATGCATATTCAGGAAAAAGTCAATCGCTCCCGCCGAATACGAGAACCCGTGATGGATGCCCAGCAGATAGGTCAGCACCATGGCCAGACCGGACATGACCACGTGGACTGCGAACAGATACGGGGACGCGAACAGGAAGGCAAATTCAATCTGCTCCGACACCCCTGTCAAAAAGCAGACCAGCGCCGCACGCAAAAAAGTCTTCTTGATCTTCGGCTTCAGATCCTCGCGTGCTTCCTGGATAATAGCCAGTGCAATTGCCGGCAGGGCAAACATCATAATCGGGAACAATCCGGCCATAAATATCCCGGCCGTAGGGTCACCCGCAAAAAACCGCGGCAAATCCCCCTGAACCACCGCAGTGCCGTCAGGAGTGGTGAAGCTGCCAAGCTGGAACCAGAACACGTTGTTCAGGATATGATGGAGACCGAAGGCGGTGAGCACCCTATACAGCACCCCGTACACAAACACACCGTATCCGCCGGCAGACTGTATATCACGAAATAAATGGTCCAGCACATTCTGGAGCAGCGGCGAGACGCCGAGCATTATCGAGGCAAACAGGGCCGAGAACAGCCCCATGAACAGGAGTACAAAACGCGACCCGCCAAAAAACTGGATCGCCTCCGGAAGCTTGATATTTTTAAACTTATTATGTGCCACACCGGCGACAATCCCGAGGATAATCCCGATGAGTGTGGCAGGCTGAACAGCACCGTCTCCCATATTGGAAACAATCCGGTCATAGGTGAACATCCCCGCTAATGCTGCAAGTCCGGCCGGACCGGCCTGATTCGACAGCCCCCAGGCTACGCCGACAGCAAACAAATAAGGCATGAAATAAAATATTCCCTGCCCCGCGTATGTAGTCACTTCAGATACCGAAGAAAGTCCCCATGCAGACCACGGTAAGCTGCCCAGACTCAGCAGAATAGCCGCAGCCGGCAATACCATGGTAGGAAGCATAATGGCTCTGCCCAGCTGCTGCAGTGATCCGAGCCAATTCAAGGTGACCCTCTCCTTTCATTCTATCCTAAATGGTAAGCGCTCCAGCATTTTTTGTCAAAAGAATACGCAAGATTTAGAATACCACGGGTGACGGAGGATGGGAAGTTTATTCTGGCCGTCCGGCTAGTTGCTCAAGATGTATAGCTACCTCAACTAATACATGGCATGGCACCTGGCACAGCTGCACCAGCCACCAGCCACCAGCCACCAGCCACCAGCCACCAGCCACCAGCCACCAGCCACCAGCCACCAGCCACCAGCCACCAGCCACCAGCCACCAGCCACCAGCCACCAGCCACCAGCCACCAGCCACCAGCCACCAGCCACCAGCCACCAGCCACCAGCCACCAGCCACCAGCCACCAGCCACCAGCCACCAGCCACCAGCCACCAGCCACCAGCCACCAGCCACCAGCCACCAGCCACCAGCCACCAGCCACCAGCCACCAGCCACCAGCCACCAGCCACCAGCCACCAGCCACCAGCCACCAGCCACCAGACCAGCCACCAGCCTGAATAAGTGTACTTTGTACATCTAAAAATAATACCTTAGCCCAAAAATTAATTTTAACTGCAGTTTGTGCAGCTATTCCTCGCGTTTATTGGCTTTATCAGCAATTTCGCGGATTTTAGTTGCACAGAATGCAGTTATCCCCATAAAATGCCCCAAAATGGTTACTTTAGTTGCACGGAATGCAGTTATTCAACGAGCCCCCTGGATGTTAGCGACACTCTCCACTCACCAGCGACTACATTACCACAATTGGCCGGGCTGTAGACTCTTCACCTCGTAGTACCGCACCCGTTCGCTGGAACACACTGGCTTTAATAGCCCCTTTTCACTCAAAGAGATCAGCAGCTTCTGCGCCGTACGGAAATTAACCTTAAAATGGTTCACTACATCCTTCGGACGCACCGGTCTGCCAAGACGCCAGGCTAAACGCAGCACCTCTTTTTCTGCGGACAGCAGGTCGGCAGTACTGGCGGTTCTTGTTAAATACGGAGCCAGCGCCAGCTGCAGCAGTATTCTGCACACTTCAGGACGCTGCTGGATGTCATCGAACGAAAAATGCAGCATCCGCCAGCCCATGCCGGTGAGGAAATTATCCCGGTTCAGCGCGTAGCTGAATTTCTCCCGGTCCATGTCTTTAATATGTGTCTGAAAGCCGTCGCATTCAATCCCAATCTGCGGGCCGCTCTCCGGCAAAAAGGCAAAATCCAGAAACTGTGATTTACGGTTCCAGTCGTACACCTCGTACTCGGGATGCAAATGCGCCAGCGATCCAAACAGCGGCCACCATACATTCTGCACGAACAGCTTCTCCGCAAAGTTATGCCCCCGTAAAAGCCTGCCTCTGCGCTCACCGCTCCGCTCAGCCGAATGACTGCCAATCCACAATCCATGTGCTTCTTCGAAATCCATAATAAGCCCCCTCCGGCAAAATAAAAAAAGAACGCCCACTTCCCGTAAGTAGCCTAACGGGTAATGGACGTTCTTCGTCTAAAGCAAGTATAGCAATGCGCTTCGTTTATTTCCAGCCTGATTAAGGCTGAATGATAGGACTTTGCAACCGCACTCCAGTATATGGCGGCTTGAATGCCACTGCCCAGCCTTGCGAATCCTATATCGCCATCCGGCCGGCTGCAGTCTCAGGAAACCAAATGCTAGCTCCGGCTGCGCCCGTGCATCGTAATGGCTTCCTCAACCTTGATGCAGCGGTCCATGATTGCGGTCATGCCATGCTCAGCAGCAATATCTGCCGCCTCCTGGCTGATAATACCCTGCTGCAGCCACAGCACCTTGGCGCCGATGTCAGCAGCCTCCTGTGCCACCTCAGCACAGTATTCACTGCGCCGGAACACATTGACAATATCAACCGGCTCCGGAATCTCAGCCAGTGTGTGATAGCACTTCTCTCCGAGAATGTCGCCGTCTACCGTAGGATTCACCGGTATGATCCGGTATCCCCGGCTCTGCATGGCATAAGCCACCATGTAAGAGGTGCGGTCCGATTTGTCGGACAGGCCCACAACAGCAATATTACCTGCTGATGCGAGGATATCTCCAATCTGTTCACGGCTAGGGTTCTCAAAACTCATCGCAATGTTCCTCCTGTCAATGATCTTCGTCTGAATGCATTCTTATCTCTAAGAATGCCCTAAGAATATCATAAAGAATCAGCAGCCATCTGCGTCATACGGCACACGGGCCAAATATCGGGTCCCCGGAGCTTTACAAAAGGGGCTCATTACCCGTATGCCGCCTCTTATACTCTGTCCGGTACCGAATCAGCAAGCCTGCGCGCTGAGCTGCCTTACCTTACTTTACCCATTCCACATCGGCGCCAAGCTCACGCAGGTGATCAAAGTACTGCGGGTACGATTTGGCGACGTGATGGGCGTCCTTGATCAGCAGCGGCTGGCGAGCGCGCAGGCCGACTACTGTCAGGGCCATGATAACCCGGTGGTCATAGTGGGCATTAATGGTTACGCCGCCCTCTACGCCTTCCGGCATCCCGTGAACGATGATCTCGTCCTGCTTCTCTTCCAGTTTAGCGCCGGCACGGGTCAGCTCGGCCAGGTAATCCGTAATACGGTCACATTCCTTGTAACGCAGATTCTCTACATTATAGAAGCGCGAGGTCCCTTCCGCGAATACAGCTGCTGCCACCATTGCCAGTACAGCATCAGTTGCCGCATCGCCGTCAAATTCAACGGCCTTCAGGATTCCGTTGCCCTGAACATGTGCTGTTCCGTTCTCATGAGTCAGCGGCACCTCCATCATCCGCAGCACATCCACAACAGCCCGCTCTCCCTGCTTGCTCTGCTCGGCCAGCCTGTGGATCTTGACGTCTGACTTCGTTACAGCTGCAGCCGCCAGAACGGCCGCGGATCCCGGATAGTCTCCTTGCACCGTATAAGACTTGGCAGCATAAGCCTGACGGCCCGGCACCTTGAAGGACATGTAATCATCAGCAGCGTGTACAACGATTCCCGCCTGCTCAAGCACCTCAAGCGTCTGGCCCACAACAACCTTGGATTTCAGGTCATCCAGCACAGTAATCTCGCTGTCTTCCTCCAGCAACGGAGTCAGGAAGAGCAGTGCGCTGAGATACTGCGAGCTGACTGTGCCGGAGACGGTAATCTGACCGCCTGTCGGCTTGCCTCCGCGGATGGTAATCGGCAGTCTGCCGTTATTATGCTCAACTTCCACGCCCAGCTGGCCCAGTGCCTTGATCAGGTCATCGTGCGGACGCTTGCCCAGTGAATCGGGATAAGTGTTAACGAAGGTCACCTCCGGGCTGAGCGCAGCGACCGCCATGAGAAAACGCAATACCGCCCCCGCATTCCCTACATTAAGCTCCTTCACATCACGCGGATTCCGGCCAAAGCCCTGTACAACGATTTTTTCGTCATCCTCAGTCAGCACAGCGCCAAGATCCGCGATACATCTGCGGATGGCATCGCTGTCTTCACTATGGGCAGGATGGTAGATGGTGCTTACCCCTTCTGAAAGCGCCGCGACCAGCAGATAGCGGGTAGTGTAATTTTTGGAGGACAAAGCTCCAATTTCTCCTTGCAGGTTCGGTGTCGGCCTAACAATAACGTCCATTAGTTGTACGCTCCTTATATAATGTAATGTATATATGTAGTTCCCTGTTTGACATGCCAGTCCAAAGCTGTGTTATCATAACAATATTCTGCAGATAGAAAGGGGACTTACCCATGAACGATATTCCACAAGTTACACCTGATGAGCTGCGGCAGCGCCTGGCAGCCGGCGAGAACCTGCTTCTGATCGATGTCCGTGAGGATGATGAGGTGGCAACCGGAATGATTCCGGACGCTCAGCACATCCCCATGGGGCAGATTCCACAGCGCAGCGGAGAGCTGCCTGCGGATACCGGAATTATCTTCATCTGCCGGTCGGGCGCACGCAGCCAGCGTGTCTGTGAATACCTCCAGCAGTTTGGCATTCAATCGTCCAACCTGAGCGGCGGAATGATTGAATGGAACGAAACGGCGCAAGGCTAAGCCGCTTACGCCAATATACTTAAAAGCTCAACCGCGGTAATGCATTAAAATATGCTGCGACACTTCTGCCGCGTTCAGCTCCGATGTATCGACCGTGCAATGCGCAAACCGGTAAGCCTCACGCCGCCGCTCCATAATGGCGCGTACCTTATCCTGTGCATTGCCGGCGAGCAGCGGACGGTTCAAATCTCCGCTTACACGGGCAATAATAGCCTCTTCAGTCGCTGTTAATGCTACTACTAGTCCTTTATCCAGCATCATTTCGGCGTTACCCGGCGCAAGTACAGCTCCGCCTCCGGTCGAAATAATCCGGCCCTGCCCTTCAAGCATCCGCTGCAGCGCAGCCGATTCTGCCTTCCTGAAATACGTTTCACCGTCTGCGGCAAAAATGTCCGCTATGCTCCGGCCTTCACTCTCTACTATAATGTGATCCAGATCAACCAGCTCATAGCCGAGCTGCTCTGCCAGCAGTGCACCGACAGTTGACTTGCCTGTCCCCATCATCCCGACCAGAATAATATTTCTGCGCTGTCCTGCCTCAGCAGCACTTTGTCCTGCAATCTCCCCCGACATAACTACTACCCTCCAACCGCGACATTTGTCATATCATAACACACGGTCAAAAGATTGCACAATCCACTTCCAGGCTTACCGCCTATATCTCACATCATTAAAAAAGCCCGAAGGCTCCCCGTACAGGGAGACCATTCGGACCTTTAGCTTTACAGCTGCACTGTAAAGCCTATTCGTTAATCCAGTTGTGGTGGAAGACGCCTTCCTTATCCACACGCTTGAAGGTATGGGCACCGAAGTAGTCGCGCTGTGCCTGCAGCAGGTTCGCAGGCAGACGCTCTGTACGGTAGCTGTCATAGTAAGCAAGGGCGCTTGAGAAGCCCGGCACAGGAACGCCCTGTGCAACTGCAGCGGATACCACTTTACGCCATGCAGCCTGGTAAGAGCTCATGATGTCCTTGAAGAACGGATCCAGCAGCAGGTTCTTCAGATCCGGATTCGTTTCGTAGGCATCGGTGATGTTCTGCAGGAAGCGGGAGCGGATAATGCAGCCGCCGCGCCAGATTTTAGCCAGGCTGCCGTATTTCAGATCCCAGTTATATTCGTCGGAAGCTACGCGAAGCTGTGCGAAGCCTTGTGCGTAGGATACGATTTTGCTGGCAAACAGCGCTTTGCGCACATTCTCGATGAATTCGGCCTTGTCGCCCTGGAACGGCTCTACTTCAGGTCCGCTCAGCACTTTGCTGGCTGCTACGCGCTCATCCTTCATGGCAGACAGGAAGCGGGAGAATACGGACTCAGTGATCATGGACAAAGGCACACCCAGGTCGAGCGAGCTCTGGCTTGTCCATTTGCCTGTTCCCTTTTGGCCGGCGGAATCGAGGATCACGTCAACCATCGGTTTGCCGGTTTCTTCATCGTACTGGGCAAAGATATCAGTAGTGATCTCGATCAGGTAGCTATCCAGCTCACCGCTGTTCCATTCTTTGAAGATGTTGTGCAGTTCCTTGGCATCCAGGCCAAGAACGTCCTTCAGGAGCTGGTATGCTTCGCAGATCAGCTGCATGTCGCCGTACTCGATACCGTTGTGCACCATTTTGACGTAGTGTCCGGCACCGTCCGGTCCAATATATGTACAGCAAGGCTCTCCGTCCACTTTGGCCGAAATTGCCGTAAGAATCGGTTCAACCAGCTTATAGGCGCTTTCCTGTCCGCCCGGCATGATGGAAGGACCTTTAAGTGCGCCTTCTTCACCGCCGGATACACCGGTGCCGATGAAGCGGAAGCCTTTGTCTTCAAGCTCTTTACTGCGGCGTACAGTATCAGGGAAGTATGCGTTACCTCCGTCAATAATGATATCGCCCTGGTCCAGATACGGCAGAAGCTGCTCAATAGTAGCGTCGGTTGCTTTACCGGCTTGTACCATGATCAGAATTTTGCGCGGTACTTCAAGGGATTGTACAAACTCTTCAACAGAGAAGGTACCTACCAAGTTTTTGCCTTCAGCTTCGGCGATCAGGTCATTGGTTTTCTCCGGGGAACGGTTATATACCGATACGGAAAAGCCTCTGCTCTCGATGTTAAGAGCCAAATTTTTACCCATTACCGCCAAGCCAATAACGCCGATTTGTTGTTTTGCCATCTGGTTCTCCACCCTTTGCACCCTATATTTTTGTGAAATCCATTTCTCGCAGTATCAGAATACCATCCTTTGTCAGATACAGCAAAGTTCCGCCTGCGAAAGAGAGATCAATTTCATTGACAAAGCACACAGCATCAGGAAATTGCTCACAATGACTATTTTAACGTTTTTGCATGCAGAAGTGAACCCCTGTCCACAAGTTGAATATCGCGGCCGGACTATAGCCTGCAATATCCTTCATCAAGAGCAGTCTCCTCATAAAAGCAGGACATCCCGCCCACCGGGATGCCCTGATAACCTGCAGCATTTACCATTCCAGCAGCTCAAGCTCACGGGACAAATCAGCCAGCCTGGAGCTGCAAGCTTTGATAAGTGCGGTATCCTTGCTGCGCAGCGCTTCATTTAAACGGTCAAGCTCCTCGTCCACTTCCACCCTGCGCTTCCGGATCCGCTCTTCGCCTTCTACTGAGTAAAACAGTTTGCTGAGCTCCTGGTCAGTAAGCAGCGGCCCTTTTTGATACAGCACACGCTGCTGATAGCCGGAAATTTCCACCAGCCGGATCACTTCGCCGAACATAATGTTCTCAATGATAATCTGCCGGTCACGGAAGCGCTTGACCACCGCATGCCCGCGCATATCTCCGATCAGCTTCTCCATCCATTCCGACAGCCGCGCATCACGGATCATATAATCGCCTACCAGCTTATATCCGCCCTTTATCTGCTGAAAACGCAGCTTAACCAGCTTACGGCCGGTACGCACCGAGATCAGGAATACATTTTCATTTTCACTCCAGTACAGGGAATAGCCTTCCTTGATCAAATCCTTGATCAGGTTCTGGATATGCTGCCTGTCAAAGCGCAGCTCCAGGTTGCAGTACTCCACCTCGTCGTTTTTGTTCACGGCACTCCCTCCTAACAGCTTTGTTGAAGCGGCTTGATCTGGGGACACAGAGTAAAACGGACTGCCGGGCCTCACCTGATGTCAATACCTTTCGTTCGTCTTACTGATATTTTATACTTCATTTTATGTAGCGGTAACTTGGTTTATTGACTATTTTTACCCGCTTCCCGCCTTTCCCAAACGGCAGCAGCCGGGAACATGTATTTCTGCTCCTTCAGCTGCTGCTGTGCCTGAGCTTATTGCGGTGCAAGATCAGCAGATGCAGCCCGGCCAGCAGCACCATTACAACGGCACTTGCCAGAAAAGGAGCGCCGTGGCTGACCGAATCCCACAGCCGTCCCGACAGCACCGGACCGGCAACCATGCCGGAGCCCTGCAGGGTCAGAAACAGCCCCCAGACCGTTCCCCGCTCGCCTTTTGGCACCTGCATGGCCACAAATGCGTTCCAGGCCGGCAGAATGAGCGCATAGCTGATTCCGACTAACGCTACAGCCAGGAATGCCAGCGGCAGCTGCCGCACCTGCGAGAAGAAGGCCAGTGAGCAGCCGGCAAGCAAAAATCCGATATTCAGAAAGATGGTTGTACCGATCCGGTCAACCAGCTTGCCGGCAGGAATAAGCGTAAGCACTGTTATCCCGCCTCCGGCAATGAGCAGCAGGCTGAACTGGTTCGGTGTGACATGCAGCTCGGAACGTGCAAACAAGGTGACTACAGGTGTCATCAGCCCGATGGCAAAGGCCTGCAGGAACAAGGCCGGGAACAGCAGCCTGCTCACCTTAAGCGAGGTTCTCACCTGGCGCAGGGTCTGCTTCAGACTCCGGAAGGGCTGGAACGGCTTGCGGCCGCCGGCCGGAGCATTGCCGTGCATGTCCCCGACCGCACGCGGTGCATGGCCCGAAATTCTGGAAGGCAGGAACAGCGCCACAGCAGCCACAACAGCTGCACAGCCCATCAGGACAAGGAACACAGTCCGGTAGCTCTGCCCCCCGTGATCCATCATGAAGCCCACTACAATCGGCCCGATACCGGTCCCCGCCAGTGAGGCCATCTCCACAGCACCCATCGCCGCGCCGCTGCTGCCGCTCTCCGTTGCCCCGGCAAGCTCGGTTATGCCGGTCATTGTGCACGGCCAGAGCGGAGAAGTGCCGATACCGAGGATCAGGCAGGCGGCTGACAGCGCTGCTGCAGACTTGGCGTAGAGGATCATGCCGACTGCAAGCACAATCAGGGTCAGTGCCCCTGTCATCGTCCAGCGGTAGCCGATCCGCTCCATCACCCAGCCGAACGGGCTGCGGAAGAGATTATCACCCAAATACTGCAGGGCAAAGGAGAAGCCGACCACGGTAACAGACAGGCCGAGAATGTTCTCCATATACACCGGCAGCAGCGCCACCAGCAGGGAGCCCTTTACAAACTCAACCAGAAAGATAATGACCCACATCTCTACGATAAACGGCGAGGCCAGATTAATATGCATACGTCCTGCAGTTTTGCCAGTCATTTTATCACATCCTAGTATTATGGTGATTGATTTGTTATACTGATGCTTGCCGTAAAAAAATAAATCTTGGCGAAAGGTTGTGACAGCATTAAATGAATCAACACGATACTCCCCTCTTCACCGCTCTCAAAAAGCATGCCGCCGGAAACCCTGTGCAATTTCATATTCCCGGGCATAAGAAGGGGCTAGGAACCGATGCCGAATTCCGTGAGTTTATCGGCGATAACGCGCTATCCATAGATTTGATCAACATCGCACCGCTTGATGATCTTCATCAGCCTACAGGCGTGATTCTAGAAGCTCAGAAGCTGGCTGCGCAGGCCTTCGGCGCCGACTATACGTATTTTAGCGTACAAGGCACGAGCAATGCCATCATGACTATGATCCTCTCTGTCTGCTCGGAAGGAGACAAAATAATTGTGCCCCGCAACATTCACAAATCCGTGATGTCGGCCATTATTTTCTCTGGAGCCAAGCCTGTCTTTATCTCACCTGTTCAGGATGAGAATCTTGGGATAGACCACGGTATTACCACCAGCTCGCTGGAAAAAGCATTAAAGCGCCATCCGGATGCCAAAGGCGTCCTGGTCATCAATCCGACGTATTTCGGTGTAGTGGCCGACCTTCGTTCGATTGTAGACCTGGCCCACAGCTACGGGGTTCCCGTACTGGTGGACGAGGCGCATGGAGTATTGATTCATTTTCATGAAGATCTGCCGGTATCGGCCATGCAGGCCGGTGCGGATATGGCGGCAACCAGCGTACACAAGCTGGGCGGCTCCATGACGCAGAGCTCGGTGCTGAATCTTAATGCTAAGACCGGCCTGGTTAACCCGCAGCGGGTCCAGACGATCATCAGCATGCTGACCACAACCTCCACTTCATATATTCTGCTGGCGTCGCTGGACACCTCCAGACGCAATCTGGCACTGAACGGACATGATATGGCCGAGCGGACAATCGGCCTGTCCAATTACGCCCGCGAAGCCATTAACAGCATTGACGGCTTGTACAGCTTCGGCAAAGAAATTCTCGGCACAGAGGCTACCTTTAATCTCGATCCGACCAAGCTGAACATTCATGTCCGTCATCTGGGCATCACCGGCTATGAGACCGAGAACTGGCTGCGCCAGAAGTACAACATCGAAGTTGAGCTTAGCGATATGTATAATATTCTTTGCCTGATTACCCCGGGAGATACCCGTGAATCAGTGGACAAGCTGATTTCCGCCCTGCGGGTGCTGTCAGCCGTTCACTACAGCAAAGGCGAGATCTACGAGCTCAAGGTACAGGTGCCGGAAATTCCGCAGCTTGCCCTGATTCCGCGGGATGCCTTCTACGCCGATACCCAGCTGGTTCCGTTCCGTGAATCCGCCGGATACATTATTGCTGAATTTATTTATGTTTATCCGCCGGGTATTCCGATTCTGCTGCCTGGTGAAGTTATTACCCAGGATAACATCGACTATATCATCGACCACGTCGAAATCGGCCTGCCGGTCAAAGGACCGGAAGACCGCAGCATCAACTTTGTAAAGGTTATTGTCGAGGCTGACCCGATCTCCTGACGGGCAGCTTTGCAAGACAAACAAAACCCCGATACTGAACCAGTATCGGGGTTTTGTGCATGGAGTGCTGCCTGTCCGGCAGGCATACCCTCAGCTGCACTGAAATCTATTCTTGCTGGGCAAGCAGCTCGTTGTAAGCTTCTTCAACAGCTTTCCATTCAGCTTCATCTTCAATGTTGTAAAGAACCATTTCCTCGTTCTCTTCTTCCATACGCAGAATGATGCCGTCTGCTTCAGGGTTTTCGCGTTCCAGCAGCAGCGCATACAGCTTCTCGCCTACATCGAACGTTTCTACCAGCACCATTTCTACATCTTCGCCCTGCTCGTTCGTCAAGGTCAGCACAAACTCCTCGTGCTCATGGTCGTGATCATGTCCGCAACCGCATGCTTCACCATGTTCATGGCCATGCTCATGTTTGTGATCGCTCATTGAAATACCTCACTTTAATTGAATTATCCTGCCTTACGTATCGTAACACGTATGGTAAGTTCAGGTCAATTTGAAGAAGCCGTTTAATTCTTGGCTGTGGCTGTTACTACCTTTTCTGACACAAGAACGTAATCTGCACCCTTGGACGCCTTGATATAGAACCCTACGCTGTATTTACCGGAATCCTTGAAATCATAAGTGAATTCGGGCGTCGAAAACCAGAAATCCTCATTCTTTGAGCCGCCGGAATCCTCCAGAATGTCCTTTACATTTCCCGAAGGGTCCGTTATTGACACCTTCACGGCCGAAACGCTTTCCTTCAGGCTGTCCACCTGGGCAAGAACCTTCATCTTCAGCTTACCGGTATACGTGTTGCCGAATACAGTGTCGCCTTTGAACAGGACAATGTGCACGTTAGGCTTCAGGATCGTTACCTTACCCGAACCGTCCCAGCTGACGACACCCCCCGCCTCTCTGGCCGGAATGTATGTTTTGCCGTCGATCAGATACCCGCCATCGGCTATTTCCTTTCCATTGCTCCATACTCTAATCTTTTGATTAACTGAATCCGCGAATAATAATGAGCCTCCCATCAGGGAAAACACAGCCACGCACAGAGCAATTTTTTTCCATCTCATACCCGAGACCCTCCAAATAATTCATGCTGTTAATATATACTACATGTATTGCCACAAGTTGCGGAGGGTTCAGGTAAAAATTTCATCGATCCGGGTTAAAATAATACTATATTTAGAGTTACGCAATATTCTGCTGCAGCAGACTACTATTTCGGGATAGCATTGGAGGAATGAAGCAATGGCTGTACAGCTGCAAATGCTCGGCACCGGGGATGCCCATGCCAAAAACTACTATAATAACAACGGGCTGCTGCTCAGCCCGGACTATACGCTGCTGATTGATTGCGGTACAACCGCACCGGCTGCCATGAAGGCAGCAGGCCGTTCCGTCCATGAAATTGATGCCGTCCTGATTACCCACCTTCACGAGGATCACGCCGGCGGTTTGCCTGAGCTCGGTCTGCTAGCCAGGACGGATACAGGAGGCCCAATAATGTTACTTGCAGCTGAAGCCTTAATTGAACCTCTGAGGGAAAGCTACCGTAAAAACTGTCCTTCCGCCCCCCGGTACCCCCGCTCGCTTGAGGAGGCCTTCAATGTGAAGCTGCTGAAGCCGGACACTCCGCATATTCTGTCAGGCGAAATTACGCTTGAGCTGCTCCGCACGCCGCACATCCGCGGCAAGGACAGCTATTCCCTGCTGCTGAACAGCACTGTTTTTTACAGTGCTGATATGATCTTTCAGCCCGAGCTGCTCCTGAAGCTGGTCCGCAAGCAGGGCATCCGTACTATTTTTCATGAATGCCAGCTTGCGGGCAAGGGGGTAATCCATACTTCACTGGATCAGTTGTTATCCCTGCCGCCTGATATCCGCGAGCGGATCAGCCTGATGCATTACAGCGACGAGAAGCCCAGCTATGAGGGAAAAACGGGAGAAATGGCTTTTCTGGAGCAGCAAGCCGTATATCCGTTGTAAGTCTCATGGAGCTTTGGGCTGCGCAGCCCCTTTCCCTCTGATTTTGGCCACAAGCCAGTATAGTAGCGGTATCAGCTGCATACAGAGGGCGTAAGAAGGCCAGTATACCGTCATGAAGTTGAGCAGCTCTGCCGTGTTATTGGCAAAATGGACCGAATAGCCCACAACGGCAGCCGAAACCGAAAGGGCAAGCGGCTTATAATCGTGCAGCGACAGTAATCTGGCCAGACTGATAACTGCGGCATAGACCAGCAGGCTGATTTTTAGAAGCAGTGCAGGAATGTAGAGGATCGTCAGAAACGGATCCAGCGTCTCAATGAAATCGGCGATCCGCATGCTTCTTACATATTCCATAACCGGATACGTCATTTTGCCGCCCAGCTCCGGACCGAAGGCCAGCAGGCTTGGAACCAGATAGGACAAAATGAGAATCATGGAGAAAACAGCCCCCCAGAACGCCGCCCGCCTGATCTTGATCTGCTGCTTAAGGTGAGGATAGATAAACAGAACTACAAAAGCATCTCCAAACCAGGGGGTTGCCTGCAATGTTCCGGCTGCAGTACGGTTCAGATCGAAGTTGGTTACAAAGGCCCTAAGCATAGGGATATGAAGCTCGATTCCCATCAGCAGCGGAGTCAGGACAACAAACAGCAGCACATTTACAAAAAAAATCACCTCGGCAATTCTCGCAATAGCCTGTATGCCCGCCCTCACGGTCAGCGCGACGGCGATCCCCAGCAGAATCGCGATGACGGATTCCGGTGTTGTCGGCAAGTGGTTGACCATCAGAAAATCCTCGATATTACGCATGCCCATAGACGCCCGGTGAAGCATATATCCAATCAGGAGCAGGATAAGCAGAGTATGTACCCATTTACCCACAATATATTTACCGAATACGGCAAAGTATTCACGTTCATTTTTTCTTGCAAGCGCAGCACTGACCAGGACAATCAGAAGCCCCAGAACTCCTCCGATTATTACAGCAAATACTGTACTATAGGAGGCTGTTTTAATGATTGGAGAGATCAAAAAAGCAGCAGCCTCTGAGTACAGGTAAATAGTCAGCAGCATAACGAGCTGGGAGGACGAAATATGCTTCATGCAGCATTCTCCTTACCGGTTATTTTTGCAGAACAGCCTCAATGATCAGGTTAGGATTGAGCTGCTTCGGCAGCCAGGCGGCAGCCAGATTATAGATTAGCGACAGCAGCATGACTCCATAGACTATGAGATGCGTGCGCGGCTTCCTTTTATTAGATTTCAGGTAGGCATGTTCGAACAGGAATATCAGCAGGAACAGAACGAAAATTACAGCCACAGCCACTCCCCCTACAGGACGTAAAACAATTATTTTTTCTGAGCGCCAAGCAGCTTTATCTCTGCTTTTGTCTGTACTTCCAGCTTGACCCGCTCCTTGTACACACTGCTCCAATCCTCTTTGACCGCCTTCCATTCAGCCGGATAATTCCAGGCGATGTGGGAGCCAAGCTGAAAGGCATCACTTCCCGCCTTAACAGAAGCTTCAAAAGCCTGCATAATTCTGGACTCCACCTCACCGGAAAGAATCTTTTGCAGATGCCTCATGGTATCGGGGTCAGCCATTTCAAGGGAGGAATTGGAGGAATCCACGATGCTCTCGATATCAAGCTTCAGGGTGTAAACAAACTTTTCATCCTTCCGGCTCAGGCTTATTTTAGACTTGGCACCGATAATCAGCAGGCTGATCAGCTCTCCGTCAGACGGTGACGGAAAGGTGATGATCGCGTCCTTAATGTTGCCGCGCAGCCACATAGCCCCTCTCGTCTTGTAAACATCAAGCGTATCAACCATCTGGTTGTCCTGAAACAGCGCTGCACCAAGCACCCGGATCTGATGGCCTTCTGACTTGTCAGGGTTAGGACTAAGGTAAGACAGAATCATACCTCTGCCGTATTCCCGGGCAATCATAAAATGCTTCACGCTACCTGTAATGATCTTTTTGCGGGCTATCAGCTCACGGAAGATTTCACTCGGAAATTTCTCAATCTGGGTAGGAAACATTGAAATGGCCTCTGCGGTTCCTTTTGCCACCAGAATATAGGTTTTCAGCGGGATCGCCGACTTGCGGTTGACGAAGTCCAGCAGCGGCTGAACGCCTGTGCGGGCATACTGCTCGCCCATGACAATGATTTTTACCTGTCCCCAAAAAATCTCGCGCGAAGCATTGGTCTGGATATTGCGGTAAGCCTCTGAAATATTGCGCCCTTCCCCCTGGATAGTCGCATAAGGCATCGATGACCCCGGCGACTCGCCGCCTGCTCCCGAGGCAATCTGGTTAGGCTTGGCATACCCCAGCGTAAGCAGAACCTTGCCGTCCTCCTGCTCATCAAGGAACATCGCCACCACCAGCATCCGGTCATTAATCTCGATCCTGGACCAGCAGCCGGTAAGCACCAGAGACTGCAGAGTCATGATAAGGACAAGGGCAGCTATTTTTTTATACACCTTCGATCCGCTCAATCCCGGTCATCCCCATCATTGTGAAGTATGGTTTTTAACCGCCTTGTCGGCTCCATTCCATAAACAGAGGGTCTGGTCTTCATTAGCCTCCAGGGTGCGCGGGTCAGGGTATCTTTAATATCCTTCCATTTAAGAGGTGCAATCGGAGCCAGATAAGGCACGCCGAAGGAAGAAAGCACGACCAGATGAAGCAGCACCAGATAGATCCCGATTGACAGGCCAAGCAGACCAAAGCTCCCCGAGAGGAGCATAATCGGAAAACGGATAAGCCGCAGCGTAAGCCCCAGACTGTAGCTGGGAACAATAAACGAGGAGATTCCTGTCAGGGATACGATAATGACCATAGGTGATGAGACAATACCTGCTCGGACTGCCGCCTCGCCTATAACCAGTGTACCCAGAATGGACACAGCCTGGCCGATCGCTGACGGGATGCGGATGCTGGCTTCCCTCAGGCCTTCGAAGACAATCTCCATAATGAACGCTTCGAACAGCGCGGGGAACGGAACAGGCTCACGCGCTGCAGCAACACTAAAGAGCAGGCTAGCCGGAATCATCTCCGGGTGATAGGTGGTTAGTGCAATATAAAAGGATGGTGCCAGCAGGGAAACGAACATAAACAGCAATCTGATCCAGCGGATCCAGGTCGAGGCGTAGGAACGCTGATAATAATCCTCCGGAGATTGAAAAAAGACAGGAAAGGTCACCGGTGCAATCAACGCGATCGGAGTACCGTCGGTCAAGATCACAATCCGCCCCTCCAAAAGAGCTGCTGCTGCAGTATCCGGCCGCTCTGTATTCTGAATCTGCGGAAACGGTGAATACGGGTGATCCTCAATGAACTCCTCAAGATAACTGCTCTCCAGTACGCCGTCGATTTCGATTTTGGACAGCCGGTGATGCACCTCCTCGACAAGCTCGGGGCGGCAAATTCCTTCCAAATGAATGACTAGCACCTCTGTACGGGTGTGTCTGCCAATATAGGTGCTCTGAACCTTCAGCCCCGGGCTTTTGATCCGGCGCCGCAGCATCGTTACATTCGTCCTAACTTCCTCCACGAAGGCTTCACGGGAGCCGCGGATAACCACCTCATTCTGCGCTTCACCGATGCTGCGCTTCTCAAACCGGGCATACGGGTAGCAGATCATCCGGTCCTCACCGTCTATAATCAGCAGCACCGCGCCCTCAAGCACATACTGCATCACTTCCTCGTAATCCCCGCTTACATTGCAGGAGGTAATCAGCAGACGGCTGAAATCCGCCTCAGGTCCGGTTGCCCCCTTATCCCGGGAGTCTTCTCGTGTAAGCGGATTGATCAGATCCTCCTGCAGCAGCTCCAGATCGGCAATCCCGCCCAGAAACACAAGGGCATATTGCTGCCCGCCTGCGCCTGTGAAGGTCCGGAATACCGCATCCACACAATTGTCCAGCCGTTCCTCGAACCACTGAACCCGCTGCCCGAGCTCTTTACCCGGCTCTGGTGCGGACGCGGCAATCTCAGCAGCTTTCGGGGCCTTGCCGATGTTCGCTTTAGGTTTTCGGAATAATGAGAACATCTGCATCCCTCCGCCAGTCTAATCTTGGTAACCACATTATCCGCCATTTTCCATTGAACTATACGGCAAAATAACCTCACAAAGTGAGGCTTCAGCTTTGGTAATTACTCAAGTACACAGTAAGGACCCCAAAATAAAAAACCGGACAGATGCGTTAAATAACGCTTGTCCGGTCTGCAGGTTCATCTAATGCTGCCCCTGCTAAAACTGCGGCAGCTGGTCGAGATTATTGGTCGGGTCACCATCCGCATCTCCGCGGATATACAGCCCGCCGTCTTTTCCCTTAAAAATATTCACTCCGGCAATACCTCCGGCCTGTACCTCCTGCAGCGCCTGCTGATAATCAAGTACACGGCCGGAAGAGGTCTGGAACTTCAGCAGGTCTCCATCACCGTTACGCTGTGCTGCTACAAAACGCTCACGTTCATTGTTGTTAATCACTTAGGATCCGCTCCTTCGCGTAGGAATTCGCCCTTAGGCATACTGCTAGACTACCCTCTCACGCGAAAAAGTATGTACTTAACCGGCTACAGCTTCTTCTGCATTCTCACATGCAGAATACCGGCATCATAGAACGGCTCTTCCGAAATAACCTCATAGCCCTGCTTGGCATAAAAATCCTCCGCCTGGCACTGTGCATCCAGCACCGAGAACACCAGCCCCAGCTCCTTGGCCCGCTCCTCAAGCGCCATCAGCAGGACACGGCCGTAGCCCTTGCTGCGGTACTCCTTATGCACCGCGATGCGCTGCATTTTGGCAGAGCCCGCTTTATAGTAGATCAGCCTGCCGGTGGCTACCGGCAGACCTTCATCTATCACCAGCAGATGATGCACCTGATCACCGATCACATCGTATTCATCTATTTCCTCTTCCGCCGGTACCTGCTGCTCCTCCACAAATACTTTTTTGCGGATGTCCAGCCCCATCTGAAGCTGCTCCTCTGTCGTTACATGTATAATTTCCGCTGCCATCGTTACTGCCACTCCTCTTCATGTCTAAGCAATAGTTGAATTATTATACAGAATTTTTGATATTCTGTACAGGAGGTATACGGCCGGAGATTCAGCGCTTATTCGGTTGAATATACTTCTGCGGATATGGAACGGTCATATACATCCTGCATTACCGGTGACACCGGGCCGTACATGCTGTCCGGTCTGCTGTTCAGCTCTGTCATCGGACGGATTTCCACTGCTGCGGGCGGATTATACTCCGCAGTACAGCCGGCCAGTCCTGCAGACAGAAGAAGATAAATGCCTGCAGTTGTAATAGCACTTAGTTTGCGCATGGTACAATTCCTCCTAATCTTATCTGCTGCTTCCAGCTTTGACGGCTTAGGCAAATCTTAAACTTGCACTTGACTTCTGCCGCAGCCAGCCGTAAGATATCCAGTAATTAGGATATTACAAAGGCTGGGAAGAGAAAGAGTACCTTGGCAAATCTCTCACAGAGAGCTCCGTCCGCTGAAAAGGAGCAGAGATAACCCACGGGAATATGGTCTCTGAGCTGCGCACCGAATCCCTTGCAGGGCTGTAGGCTGCGCCGGAATCCGCATCCGTTAACATGCTAGGGTATAACCGCTTAACCTGCGGCGTACCTGAAGAGATGAATGCTGCGAGGCATTGATGAAGTTGGGTGGTAACACGTGAGCACAGGCTCCCGTCCCTTTTGGGGACAGGAGTCTTTTTTGTTGTTCAGAAAGACCATTTATCAACGGGAGGCGTACGATTGATGACGAATATTTTTATTGGAGGGGCCTGGCCTTATGCCAACGGCTCTCTACATTTGGGCAGGCTGGCAAGCATTCTGCCGGGGGACATCCTTGCCCGCTACCACCGGGCCAAGGGCGACCGGGTGCTGTACGTATCAGGCAGTGACTGTCACGGAACACCGGTGGCTGTGCAGGCCGCCAAGGAGGGTGTAACTCCAGGAGATTTTGCCGGCAGATATCATCAGGAATTCACAGAATGCTTCACCAGACTGGGCTTCACCTATGATCTGTACACACGCACGGATCAGCCGCAGCATCACCGGGTGGTTCAGGAGCTTTTTTTGCAGCTGCTGGATCACGGTTATCTGTACACAAAGTCAACCTTACAGTGTTATTGTGAGCAGGATCAGCGTTTTCTGCCTGACCGGTACGTAGAGGGCCTCTGCCCGCATTGCGGACAGCCGGCCAGGGGTGACCAGTGCGATTATTGCTCAGCCCTGCTTGACCCGTCCGAGCTGCTGGAGCGGGTCTGTAAAATCTGCGGTACTCCGCCCGTTCTGCGGCCAACGGAGCATTATTATCTCGCGTTATCGAAGCTGCAGAAGGAGCTGACCGCTTATGCGGAGGCGGAGCACGGCTGGAGAGAAAATGCGGTAAAGCTGACACAGCGTTACCTGCAGGAAGGTCTGCAGGACCGCGCAGCAACACGGGACCTGGACTGGGGTGTGGATGTGCCGGCGGACGGCTTCAGCGGCAAAAAAATCTATGTATGGATCGAGGCGGTCAGCGGTTATTTATCCGCAAGTAAGCAGTGGGCCCTGCAAACCGGCGAAAGCTGGGAGGACTTCTGGCTGGAACACCGGGAGGACAGTACCGGGGAGCAGCCGGACATTCTTGCTTACTATGTGCACGGCAAAGACAATGTGCCCTTCCACAGCCTGATCTGGCCTGCTATCCTGACAGCCGCCGGCGGGCTGCACCTGCCGGACCGGCTGCTCGCCTGTGAATATATGACACTGGAGGGGCAGAAATTCTCCACCAGCCGCAACTGGGCCGTCTGGGTGCCGGATATTCTCAGCCGCTATCAGCCGGATTCCATCCGTTACTTTCTGGTTGCGAACGGGCCTGAGAAGCGGGACACCGATTTCTCCTGGCGGGAATTTATCCACAGCCATAACGGCGAGCTGCTTGGCGCCTTCGGAAATTTCGTCAACCGCAGCCTGGCTTTTATTAATAAAGCATTCGGCGGCCGGGTGCCTGGCGGAGCAGCAGAGCCGTTATGGGAGAGCAAAATTGATATCCTGTATGGCGATGCGGGAAAGCTGATTGAAGCAGGCCGGTTTAAGGATGCGCTGGAGCTGATCTTTTCCGGTATCCGCCAGGCCAACAAATATTTCGACGGGCAGAAGCCCTGGATTGAGCTGAAGGAAAACCCTGCCGCCTGTGCCACCACCCTTTATAACTGTGTGCAGATCATCGCTAATCTGGCTAACCTGCTGAATCCGTTCATTCCTTTTTCCTGCGGCAGGATACGTTCCTTCCTCTCGCTCGGACAGCCTTGCTGGCACAGCATCTCTGTGGCTGAAGGCCAGACTGTTCAAGACCTGACCCTGCTGTTTGAGCGGATAGATCTGAAACAGATTGAGGAAGAGACCGGGCTGCTGGAGCGGAATTTAAAATAATCGCTTAAACCGCCAACCCTTACAGACATAAACCGGTATGTTGCGGCAGCTAGACTCTTTCACCTTGCCGCATATAGGCCTCTGCTTCGGCTGCCAGCGCAGGGACGATCAGCGGATAGGTCAGGTTATCCGGTATTTCCGTAAAATCCTTTATCTCAGCCATCTCATACTGGGGGAGCTGCCCGAACCTGTTCACATCCGCAAGGTAGAGCTTGCCGAAGCTTTCGGGCACCCCCTCTATGGCTACTGAATAGATGCAGACCGGCGTTATTGTAAATTCCTCTGCACCCGTCTCTTCATACAGCTCCCTGGCCGCAGCAGCATCCGCCGCTTCACCAGAGTCAATGTGGCCTCCGGCGAACTCCCATGTATTCCGGTCCTTATGTCTGGCCATGATCCACTGGCTGCCTTGCCTGACAGCAATGACTACATATTTTAACGAAACCTCTTCTTCTTCTGCATTCCTATGTATAGTTACTTTCAATGGTTATCCCCTCTATCTGCACAATATAACTGCTCCCATATCTCTTTTGTGTTATCCTCGCCCTTGTAATAATCCACCTGATCCGCCGCCTGATACAGCTCTTCATAGGGCAAAATATTAATTTTGCCGGAATCCGGGTACTCTGCAACGTCCAGACCATTGTTCGTGCGCAGATCAAAGTACCTGCAGGGAAGCTCCGTATGATTATACAGCTGATGCGCCCCCTCCGGACCTGTCTCAAAAAACACGATATCCCCTGCACTCAGCTCCTCAATTCCTTCCGGTGTTCTAAGCATGGCCTTACCTTCTATTATCACAAAAAGTTCTTCCGCATTTCTATGGAAATGATACGGATATGAGTACTTTCCGGGGTCTAGCGAGCGGATATCAAAAATCAGATGCTTCGAGCCAGCCATAACAGCCAGCTTCTCACTGGTATGCCAGGCAAACTCAGGTACCGGAGACTGCTTTTGCGTAAAAGCTGTATTTGCAACATTGAAAATAGAGGCCATGTGCTCACTCCTTATCAGTTATACAGGCTCCTATATTTTACCTGAAATGCAACTTTGCTGATAGGGATCTCACTAAATGAACACAGTGCTGTACCTCTACTGCAGCTCCCGGAAAAATAATGGTTGCTATTAACTAACATCCTATGGTATTATAAATTTCGTTGCAGGACGGTAGCTCAGCGGGAGAGCACTATCTTGACAGGGTAGGGGTCATGGGTTCGAACCCCATCCGTCCTATATGTGAGAAGCCTTATTATATAAGGCTTCTTTTCTTTTTATGAAGAAACCATCTCAACATAGCCCCTCCTTTGCCTGCATGGTAGCACCGTGGTAGCAAGTCAGTTCATTTCATTCTATATCCCTCAGTTACCACTGGGTAACTCAAGTTTAGAATAGTTGTTTTCCTAGAAAGTGCGCTGCTTCTCCCTGCATGTTCGGAAACAGGTGAGACTACAGATCAAGAGTAATCTGTATAGAGGCATGTCCCAAGCGCTCTGATACGATTTCATAATATCGCACCTCCTCTTTACGGACTGTATGCAGGAAATGTCAGACCTCATGGGGGAAAGTTTGGGGAATGGAGGGTCTGCCCGACCCCGTGACAAGCAAAAGTTAAAAGTAGTATATAAATCAAACGACAAAGGCTGCGTGAGAAATAACCCACACAGCCTTTAATATTTAATGTGCTTTCCTCAGCATTTTCAATTGATCGAAAGAAAGTCCTGTCAGTTCCTCAACTGTTGCAATATCCATTCCTTTAGCCAGCATCATTTGAGCCACTTCAAATTTCCCTTCCATCCTAGCACCTTCCAACATCGAGGCTTCGTCATGAAGGACTTTTTGCCTCATCTCATACAGACGCCTTGCTTCTGCATCTTGGCTTAGATATTCCAGTGCAGTCATTGCTTTACTCAAGGCAGGTTCATTCACTTTCAACACCTCCCAGTTTGTCGTATCTTCGCTTTTGAGGAATAACAGCCAATTGAGCAGGCCGCCTTCATTGGGTATATTTTGCGTGCTTAGCTTGGATAGCTCCATGATATGGATTTCAATGTCATCAATCAGTGCGATTCCGCTGTGGTCTTCCCGTAGATGAAAGACGCTGTGGTATCGGTCATTGGGGAGAATGGAGAAATTCAGGATGTTGATCGTGACGCATTTTCGAAGTTGCTTGTAGGATTGCCCTTCCTCAAGTTGCCCTGCGTATTGCTTACTCCAATAGTATAGCGTCCGCTTCTCGTTGTCGTATTTGTTGAACAGTTGCATTTCGACGTTAATTAACTTTCCTTCTATCGTTTTGGCTTGGATATCGAAGATGGATTGCTTGTCACGCGGTGAATCCTTGTCCGTGTAAGGGTTCATTAATATGATCTCTGTCAGCGGTGGTTCGCCAGCTTCCATGAAAGTTCTGTTAAGGAAGGCAAGTAGAATATCCTTGTTCTCCTCGCTGCCGAAGATACGTTTAAAAACGAAATCGTTCTTGGGGTCAAGTAGGTCATGCATTCGAATCAACTCCAATCCTTATCATCATTATTATACTATGATTCCCATTTAGTTGCATAATTTGCTTCAGGCAGCAGGAGCTT
The DNA here is from genome assembly GCF_000758625.1 of Paenibacillus sp. FSL R7-0273. Taxonomy (NCBI): domain Bacteria; kingdom Bacillati; phylum Bacillota; class Bacilli; order Caryophanales; family Paenibacillaceae; genus Paenibacillus; species Paenibacillus sp. FSL R7-0273. The sequence continues at coordinate 2,995,819 of NZ_CP009283.1, read as the reverse complement.
GCTTAGGAGTGAACTGCCGCTAATCAGCGGATGTTTAACGCAGAATGTAGTAGCAAGATGGTAGCATACTCCTAATAACTGACGGAAACCACAGATTACATCATTACTCAACAGCTCGATTTATAAGCTTCTAGGAAATCTAAGAACAGCATAGGAAACCACGGTACTCCATTGACAGGGTAGGGGTCATGGGTTCGAACCCCATCCGTCCTATACGTGAAAGCCTTGATATTCAAGGCTTTTTTTGTTGTGTCTTATCCAATAAGATAACCTCTGCAAAGTCCAATCCATTTGAGCCTCTGGCGTATACACTTTACTAATGGAATAATTCCGGACAGAAGCAGGTGGACATTATATATGAACCTTCAGGAGATTCAAAAAGAATACGATTTAATTATCAGCCTGGGCTCCTCCTGCTCACCCGCCATTAATATGAGACGATACGGCCTGCGCAGGTTCGCCATGCCCCTGGATTGGATGATTTCATCCTCACTGGGTGATGTGAACCGGCTGCTCAGCAGCCGTTTTAACCGTTTTATGGCACTTGAGAATCTAAGCAGGCTGGAGGAGACACACTTTTTCCTCAATGACGGAAATCCTGTGTATGATGATCCTGCCCGGGGCAGCTTATCCCAATCCCATTTTATCAGGGACTCCATGTATAATATTATCTCCGCCCATGATTTTCCGCTGATCCCGAATGTAGACTGGCGCGCCTTCTATCCGGCCTACAGGCAAAAGCTTGACCGGCGGATCACGCGCTTCTGGGCAAGTCTGATGGCAAGCAGCAGCATCCTGTTCATCCGATGGTCTGCCAGCTACGAACAGGTCTATGAGCTCCGGGAGATTGTATCTGTATTGCTTGGCGGAAAAAGCTTTACGATTCTGATTCTCAACCCTTCAGAGCATTTACCGGTCAGCCGGGAGCTGCCCTGGGGTATGGAGCATGTCTGCGCACTCGAGGTTCCGAATGATATGAACGATTATGCGAACTGGGATTATATATTAAGCGGTATACGGCTGAAGTAACCGGTTATCCGCTAATAACTTAACGATTGTCCAAATTCAAACCTTCCCCCCGACAAAAAAAGCCACTGCCGCAAACAACTGCTGACAGTGGCTTTTTCATATCCGCTTCCCCTTACTTTTGCAGCTTTTGATCAAAAAAAGCTTTTAGCCCGCCGGATTGGATAGAGAAATACTTTTGGCTCCGCTTATCCGTTATTGCGGCGTACAGTTCATGTTCATCATATTGAATCCGGATCGTTCGCGAATCATTCTTGTTCAGGCTGAGTCCAATTTCTGCAGTCAATGTACGTTCAGCATACCGAACTTCACTAATTGCAGACCCCGGAATGGCGTTAAGCATTGCTCTAACCTGATCCGTCTCCTGTTCATTCAGCTTCACGTAACGGTTCTCCGTATGTTGCCCGTCACCAAAAATCCAAAAATCAGCCCCGCTAACCTCATTCGGCCCAAGCTGTTCCCAGCGGATAGCCGGCTCATTAAGTAGACGTTCCACCATGCTGCCTCCCGACCCGACTCCTGCTATACCCGCAATACATATTGCAGACATAAGAACGACGGACACTCTGCTGATTCTCAGGTAACCATACAATGTACAGATTAAGGCCGCTGTAAGAGAAGGGATAACCAGAAAGGTCATGAGTCCCGATTTCAGTGAATAATCAACCATGGTCTCCAGCGAAACTAAGACAGACGAATCCTTATAATAGGAATACAGAAACGGGATGGACAAGCTGATAGCAAGGGATAACGGCACAATAATCCAATACATCCGCAGACGGCTTCTGTCATGAATGAGCCGGAATATCCTGTATAGCAGAGCCGGATACAGTATAGAAGCTGCGAGCACCAATATTACGCCCACGTTATCCCTCCCCCGTTGCTGATTCTAATAGCTGGCATAGATATACACCGAACCCAGCGTATCTCTCCAATAGCATAATGCATTATAGCTGACATAATAGATATTTCCCCAGCTGCTGATCTTCATGTACATATTAGCATTGCTGTCCTGGATATAGCCTAATGCTGTAAACCAGTGAAACACCATGCTGGAGGTACTTCCCGTATCAGGGTAGGTGGTGCTGCCTGTGGACGTTTTTTTGCCGGCGAGGACAGCAACCGGTTTGTTCCCGTTGATGCCTGTTTTGATATTATCCCATACCAGTGTATTAGAGGTCGTTGTAGGAGTTCCGAGATTGGTGTTATCACTTCTCAATTGCGACGCTAAGTAAGGACTATGATTATAATTGCTTAAATATGAATTAAGTCCGGCTTTGAATTCCGGAAAAGTAGTGCCCCAAATCGCAGACATGCTGTTCACTAAAACACTGCCCATAGTATACATATCCATAGCCCTTGCCGGATCGGCCTTCCACCACAGCATATCATTATAGGATGAATTGCGCTGCCCCAGCGAATACAAAAGATTAGTGCCGGCAGCAGGACCGCAGCCAAAATTCTCAGCTAATCCTAACGAGCCCTGAACATTTGTAAGAAAGACACTTTGGGTCGGGAAGCTAATCTGGGTATAGCCGCTGCTGGGCGGAGAAGGCTGGGCAGCAGCCACACTGAACTCAGGCATTTGAAAGGCCAGGGCTTCTGTAGAAATTCTCTCGCCGGTAATAACGTTAACTGCTGTTTTATCAAAGGCTTGCTGCTCTTTATCAACCTCTACACTATAAGACAATAGCGGTCCGCCATAAAGGAGCTCTGAATTGGCCAGTGCGGGGTCAGCATTCGTTTTTTGGACGGGTGAAGGCGTTGTTCCATGCTCCATAACGGCAAGCTTACCGTTATCTTCAAGATCTCCGAGGATTATGTAGCCTGTATAGCTGTCTCCGTTATAAAGATCGATATTGTAATAAGTCCGTTCATCTATCCCCTTCAATGGCGTTATTTCTTGACGCTCCGCTCCGGCTCTTCTCTGCAGGCCGTTTTGTTCAAAGACCGATATTTGACCCAGAAATTCCTGAACAGCTTGTGCCGCGGCTGCCTTATCAACCGAAGTGTCCTGAAGCTCTTCCTCATTAAATAATATGCTTTGCATTTTGCTTTCTGCATCTGCCTGCGTGACTAATGGAGCCGGGTCCGGCTGCTCCTCTGCCGAGACTGCTGCAGCGTTCGCTGTTAACATGAGGCCTGCCATAAGAACGGAAATGATCTTTTTCATACATACCTCCATAGAATGGTTAATATGAAACCTCCAGTTGATTACCTATTAGTTCCAAATAAAGAATAACCTTCATTTTCTATGAAAGCATTATCATTAGTCATATTCCTATTAATTGTTATTTGCTATGTCAGGTATCTCCTTCGAGAATCAGCCTCACGCCAGAACCTGCAACACATCCTCTATTTTGCGCCGGTGCGCCATCACGCCATAATTCATCCAGGCCATAAAATCCATCTCGTATACGCAGCCGCTGCGCACAGCAGGCAGGCTGCGCCAGAGCGGACTTTCAAGCAGCTCCCGGCCTTCCCCCATCTGGCGGTCAAAGGTAATGAACAGATGATCTGCCGTCAGCTGTGCGAGGGCCTCCAGGCTGAGATTCACCTGCTTCTGCCCCCGGCACAGCTGACGGACCAGCGGATGCGGCTGCAGCCCGAGGTCGCTGTGCAGCACACCACCTGTATAGCCCAGCCCGTCACATCCGTACAGCATAATGCCGGCGGAAGAGATACGGAGCACTGCTACAGTCTGCGTACCTGCTAAGCGGCTGAGCCGCTGCCTGGCTGCACGCGCCTTGTCCTCATAACTGCCAATAACCTCCTGAACGCTTCCGGACCGGCCGAAAATCGCTGCCGCTGAACGCAGGGTGGCACGCCAGTTCTCCTGATGAAACGGAAGCTTGAGCAATGGCGCTACCTGACTGCATTCCTCGAGATGCCAGCGCTGAAAGCCGTCATCAAGCATAATCAGCTCCGGCGTATAACGGGACAGCCCCTGCCAGTCGCCGGTGGAAATATCAAACGCCGGAATCTGGTGAAGCCCAAGGTAATCCTGCTTGCCCCAATCTGCATGACAGTACTGCGCAACAGGCGTGATGCCCAGGGCCAGCAGATAATCCTCCAGAAACGGGGCGAATATCCGTGTCCCCTCCTGGTAGAGGCTTCTGTATTTGCCCGGTGTAACCCCGACGCTCCCCTTAAAACGGCGGCTGAAATAATACTCATTGCTGTAGCCCACCGCCAGAGCAATCTCATGCAGCCTGTCTTTACTCATCAGCAGCTGCTGCTGTGCGCGTTCAATCCGCAGTCCGTTAAGGTACTCCAGCGGAATCTGGCCGGTCTGTTCCTTGAACAGCCTGGTAAAGCGGCTGCGGCCCAGGCCGGCAATCTCCGCCAGGCCGTCAACCGTTACCGTTTCATTGAAATGCTCCTGCATATATTGTATAGAGCGTTGAACCGCCGCCCGCTCATCCTCAGGCACAGCTGCACAGGGATTAGCACGCATGAGCAGCAGCAGCAGTTCCTGGAACCGGCTCTGGGCGGCAAAATGTTCTATACGCTCTGTGCTTCTAAGGCTCTGATGAATCGATTCCAGCAGCATATTGATTTGCGGGAACGGACGGCACTGTAACGGACCGGGCTGCAGCAGCCCGTCGTCAGGCAGGCTTTGCATTCCAAGCCCCCCGTTGTCACCGGCAGCAAGCACTTCAAAATGAAGCCGGTAAAAGCTCAAGCCCTGCTCCCCGGCACTAATCCGGTCTAAGGCTCCGCGTTCAAACTGGAATCCGGCACCCTTATCCAGCGGGTAACGCTGTCCGTCTGCTTCAACCCAGCCCTGCCCGTCTGTTACTATAATAAGAGCCGGAACCGGAAAATAACCGGTTTGCCTGTTGTCAGACATGGACTGTGCTAATGTCTCTATGCTGTTTAGACTGTATAACAGTCTGTACGGGGACGTACCTTCATATGCCCTTTCTTCCATTGCTCCGCCTCCTGACTGAGAATCATTTTCATTAATCCAGTGTAAAACAAAAAAGAAGGCCTATCAACCATGCTGATAGACCTTCTTCAATATTTGCTGCCAAAGCCAAAGTAATGAACTATTTAACTATCGCCTTAAGCAGATCGTCAAGCTTCATGGAATTGGCGGTAATGGCCCCGGACTGCCAGTGTGAACGTTCCATTTTGTAAATATTTCCGTTCTTCACTGCCGGAATGTTCTTCCAAAGCGGCCCGTCCAGAATGCTCAGGGCATCCTGATTCTCAGGGGTGTCCCAGTCCCCGTTATCGAGGAACACAATGAAATGATCAGCGCCCAGCTCCGGAATCACCTCTTCAGAGATAATCGACTGGTAGTCCGTCATCTCTGCTGCCATATCAACAGGAGTTAGTCCGAACTGATCATAGATTACCCCGGTATAACGGTTTTTGACCCCGAATAAGGCAAATGACTTATCAGCTACATTGAGCCGGATTACTGCTACCTTTTCCTGGCCGATTGCCTGCTGCAGCTTGGCTTTACCGTCCACTAATTTTGCGTCATACTCAGTCAGCACGCTCTCGGCTTTTTCCGGAATACCCAGAGCATCAGCTATTGCAGCGAGCATCAGCCTGGAGTCCTGCAGTACCGCCTCAGGCAGCCGGTAAACTGGTGCCACCTTAGAGTAGTTCTCGTAAGCTGTCTTGTCAGCACCGCCGTCCAGAATGATCAGATCCGGATTCTGGTCCAGAAGCGCCTCCATACTGCCGGTTATATCAAATTCCGGAACATCCAGTCCGAGATAATCCTGCTTGCCCCAGCTCGGATGATACCATTGCACCACCGGTGTAATACCCAGTGCCTTCAGATAATCCTCTACATAGATACCGGCAACCCGCTGCGGATGCACCGGAATCTCAACATCACCGAATTCCCCGGTAATAGTACGCATTTCTGCTTCACTGCTTGTATTGCTGTCCGGCGCATTGCTTGCTGCAGTCTCTGCCGCATTCTCTGTCTGTGCGGCATTTCCGCTGGCTGCATTATCATTGCTTCCGCAGGCAGCCAGTACTGCCATTAACATTAGGAGCATTGCTGTCCAGATATATTTCCGACCCCGTTTTACCATTGAACTCTCCACTCCCGACATTGATGTGATTGATTATCATTCTCAATAATCATATTGTCAATACTAGCATGCTTGTCTGAAGTTTCAATGCACTTTCTCAGCGGATTTTTTATACAAACTCAACTATTTAACTTCACATAGCAGCAAACAGAGACAGCCGTAACCTTTAAAACGGTTCACAGGCTGTCCCTCTGTTAATCTTTATGAGCCTTATTCATCCACCATCCGCTTCTTATACACATAGGCAGCAACTGCATGTATCACCAGTACCCAAGCCAGGATGACCAGCAGATGCAGCATAACATCACCCAGGCCGGCACCAGCCTCTACACGGTTCGCCAGCTCCAGCAATTGAAGGTTCGGCATATATTCTACCACAGCCAGTACCGGATATTTCTCGATAAACGGAGTGAGGAAGGAGCCGGAGCTGAAGATGAACATAATCGGAACGATAACTACAGAGGCCTCCATAACCGATTTGGTAAACAAACCGATCAGCGTACCTAGTCCAACATAGAACACCGCGGATAACACGAGCGCAATAGCAATTACAGCCATATTCCGGGGATTATAGCCGCTGAGCCAGATTGATCCGGCAACAACAACAGCTGTGGCGATAAAGCTCAGCAGGCTTTTTCCGCAAAAGATTTCTAGTGTACTGGCCGGAGACAGCATCAGTCCGCGCAGTGTGTTCTTTTCCTTCTCTTCCGCAATCAGGGAGGACTGGACATAAGCCCCTACCAGGATGAAGCCCAAATTAATGATCAAATAATGAGAAGCAATGCCTACAATCCCCATGCGGCCGAATAAAACAGCCATCAGGAGCGGCATAATTAATGTGGTGGATACGAACAAATTGCGGGACAAGTCCTTATAATCCTTTTGCAAAATAGCAATTATTCTTCTCGTTGAAAATGTCATGCCAGCTTCCTCCCTGTCACTTCTACAAATATATCGCCAAGTGTCGGATGATTCGATTGCACGGATACAAGCTGGTTCGTGCTCATATAACGGAACATCTGGTCCGCGCCTTCAGGCCCCTTCGGGACAATGACCATGCTGCCGTCGGCCAGCTCGACTGTCAGAGTGGGCTCCCCCCGCTGCTGGCGCAGCTTTTTGGGGCTGTCCAGGAGCCGGATTTCCCCGCTGTTCAGGAACGCAACCCGGTCGCATAACGCCTCTGCCTCATTCATGTCATGTGTCGTCAGGAAAATCGTCGTGCCCTTCTCCTTTAATAGAAGCAGCCCTTCATGAATATGCTTTGTATTGACCGGATCTAGCGCCGAAGTCGGCTCGTCCAGGAACAGCAGCTCAGGCTCGTGCAGGAATGCCCTTGCCAGAATAACCCGCTGCAGCATCCCTTTCGACAGCTTGGATACAGTCTTCTTTTCTTCACCCGCCAGATTAACCATCTGGAGCACCTCAGCGATTCTTTGATACGGCACGCCGTAAAGATCGCAATACAGCTTCAGATTATCGTAGACATTCAGCCTGCCGTACAGGGCCGTGTTGTCTGTGACGATGCCAACCTTTTGCCGGTAGGCCTCAGACTTCAGCTGCTCAGTGCTTACACCAAAGGCATACGCGCTTCCGGATGTCGGCCTCAGCTGTGCTGTCAGGATTTTAATAGTAGTCGTCTTGCCTGAACCGCTGGGACCGAGGAACCCGAATATCTCTCCTCTTTTCACACTGAACGTGACATCCTTCAGCGCCTGGGAAGACCCGAATGCTTTCTGTAATGAAGTGACTTCAATAATATTCTCCATCTCCTGCTCATCCTCCGTCTTGTGCTGTCTATGTCCAAATCGTACGGCAAATGCCGCAGCAGCGCATTAAAATCACCGTGAATGGAGCACAAAAGAGCGTGAATGGAGCATATGTATCCCTGAATGGAGCTATTTCAGGCCCATCATTTCCTTTAATTCGGCCATTTTGGTCTTGGATAAGGGCACCGAGGTTTTCGCCGCATCATCGAGTACGAGACTATAGCTGTTGCGGGTAAACGTGATCACCTCACGGACCTTCTGGAGATTAACGAGATAGGAACGGTGGCAGCGGAAAAATCCGTAGGAATGCAGACGCTCCTCCAGCTCATTAATTTTAAAAGCAGTCGGATAAAGCTCACCGCCGATTGAAAGCTGGGTCTGACCGTCACTGCTTTCGACATAATCAATTTCCGGCGGATTGAACAGAATGATTTTGTCGTTCATGCGGGTCGGTATTTTCTCAAAAC